>NZ_LRON01000007.1:0-311467 GCF_001758795.1 Duganella sp. HH101
GAGTTGGCGCCATCGCCGGCGGCGGCGCCGGCGATCGCCTGCACCGTCAGCGTCGGCGTGGCCGCCATGGACGATGGCGTGGGCGGGATCGATGCGCTGATCAAGCGCGCCGACCAGGCCCTGTACGCGGCCAAGCGGCGCGGCCGCGACCAGGTCGCCGCCTGGGGCGGAGCGGAGGCGCCATGAGCAGCGACGCCGAAGCCGCCTATGAGGCGCTGATCCAGTTTCTGTACCGGGCGCCGGTGGCGCTGATCCAGCTGCAGAGCGACGGCGCCATCGAGATGCTCAATCCGATGGCCGCGCAATTGCTGATGCCGCTGGCGCCGCAGGGCGACTTGCTCAATCTGTTTACCGTGCTGGCGCCGTATGCCGACGATTTGCCGCGCCTGTGCGGCAGCTTTGCCGCCAGCCACGGGGTGATATGCGAAGGGCGGCGCCTGCTGGTGACGGCGGCGCGGCCGCAGGCGGGCGCGCCGGCGGTGCTGTCGCTCGGGCTGCTCAAGGTCGACGATGGGCGCCTGATGGCGGTGCTGGCCGATGTGACCCAGGAGGTGGCGCGCGAGCAGCGGCAACTGGCCAGCCGGCTGGCCAGCGCGGCCCGGGTCGACGTTTTGACCCAGCTGCCCAACCGCGCCGGCGCGCTCGGCATGCTGCAGCGCATGGTGCAGCGGCCGCGGCGGGCGGAGGACGCGGCCGGCGCGCTGCTGTTCATCAATCTGGACCGCTTCAAGCAAATCAACGATAGCCACGGCAACGAGGCCGGCGACCGGGTGATGGTGCTGGTGGCGGAGCGCTTGCGCAGCACGCTGCGCGCCAGCGACCGCGCGCCGGGGCGGCACGGCGCCAGCGAACTGGCGGCGCGGGTCGGCGGCGACGAGTTTGCCGTGCTGCTGGACGGGCTGCCGGGGCCGGACATCGCCGAACGGATCGCCGCCCGCCTGCTCGACCGGCTCAGCAAGCCCTACCAGCTGGGCGCGCAGGAGCTGGCGTGCAGCTTCAGCATGGGCATCGTGCTGCTCGGCGCGGACGCAGACGGGGCGGAAGCCGACGATCTGCTGCGCGATGCGGCGACCGCGATGGCGGTCGCCAAGGCGGGCGGCGGCGACCGCTACGCGGTGTTCGCGCCGGCCATGCGCGAACAGGCGGCCTTGCGCGGCGGCCTGGAAGCGGACTTGCGCCACGCCGTCGAGCGCGGCGAATTGTTCAACGTGTACCAGCCGGTGGTCGGCTTGCAGGCCGATGGCCAGGTCGACCGCGCGGCCGGGGTCGAGGCGCTGGTGCGCTGGCGCCACCCGGTGCGCGGGCTGGTGGGGCCGGTGGAGTTCATCGGCGTGGCGGAAGAGTGCGGTCTGATCAGTGCGATCGGCGAGCAGGTGCTGGCGGCCGCCTGCGCCGACTTTGTCGGCTGGCAGCGGCAGCTGGGCGCGCGGGCGCCGCGGCTGCTGGCGGTCAACCTGTCGCGCGCGCAGCTGGCGCAGCCCGGCTTGTGCGGCCGGGTCGGCGCCATCCTGCGCGCCACCGGCATGCCGGCCGAGCGTCTGCAGCTGGAAATCACCGAGAGCCTGGCGGCCCAGGGCCAGGACATCCAGCAGCAATTGCTGGAATTTAAGGCCATGGGCATCAAGCTGGCGCTCGATGATTTCGGCACCGGCTATTCGTCCTTGTCCAGCCTGCATTTGCTGCCGGTGGATACGGTCAAGATCGACCGCTCGTTCGTCAGCGCGGCCGACACCAGCCGCCACCACGAAGTGCTGATCGAAGCGACCGTCAAGGTGGCGCGCAGCCTGGGCATGAGTACGGTCGCCGAGGGCATCGAGACGGTCCAGCAGGCGGCCGTCGTGCGCCGCCAGGGTTGCGATAAAGGGCAGGGCTATCTGTACAGCCGTCCGCTGGCGGCGGAGGCGCTGATGGCGTGGCTGATGGCGGAGCATAGCCTATAAGGCGCCGCTGCCTCTGGCCGGCGGACGCGGCAGCAGCGCCAGCGCCAGCGCGAGATGGTCCGGCGCGTCAGCAGCGCGGCGTTCGCGCTGGAGGCGGGCGGCCGTGTTTATTAAAGCGGCCTAAACGCGGCCGGGTTTTGGCGGTTTTTGCAAATTTCATTTTTCGCGATGGTATAAATACACTGCCCAAAATGAAAACGCCGCAACCATGACCTCTATCGTTTCCCTGTGCTCGCATGCCGACGGCGTGCCGGCGCGCGACTGGCAGTTCCGCCTGCCGCCTTCCGATCCCCAGGCCGCAGGCCGCGCCGCGCTGACCGAATGGCATGCGGCCACGGTGCCCGGCCATGTGCACACCGACCTGCTGGCCGCGAGGCTGATCGCCGATCCCTACCAGGAGCACGAGGAAGCGGGGCTGCAATGGATAGGCAACGCCGGCTGGGAATACCGCCTGCGCTTCGACGTCGACGCGGCGACGCTGGCGCACGGTCGCCAGCAGCTGGTGCTGGACGGCGTCGACACCTATGCCGACATCTGGCTCAACGGCGTCAAGCTGCGTTCGACGGCCAACGCCTTCCGCGGCTGGCGCCTGAACGTGCGCGGCCTGTTGAAGGCCAGCGGCAACGTGCTGCTGGTGCAGCTGCAGTCGCCCATAGGCCGCATGCTGCCGGCCGTGCAGGCGATGCCGCACAAGTTGCAGGGCAATTACCCGTCGCCCTACGGCGACGAGCCGCGCGATGCGATGACGGCCAACTTCGTGCGAAAGCCGGGCTATCACTACGGCTGGGACTGGGGGCCGCGCTTCGTCACGGCCGGCATCTGGCGTCCGGTCAGGCTGGAGACGGGCGACGTCGCGCGCCTGGCCGGGCTGCACGTGCAGCAGCTGGAAGTGAATGCGGAGCGCGCGCGCCTGAACGTGCAATGCTCGCTGCGGCTGGACCGGGCCGCGCCGCTGAAGCTGCAACTGACGCTGCTCGATCCGGATGGGCGGCAAGTGCGCAGCGTTACGCGGATGCTGGCGCTGCCGGCCGGCGTGCAGCGCGAGCAGTTCACGTTGCAGGTCGATCGTCCGCGCCGCTGGTTCCCCAATGGCTACGGCGAGGCCGCGCTCTACACGCTGCTGGTGCAGGTCAGCGATGTGAACGGCGCGGTGCTGGAGCAGCGCCGCCGCGTCGGCCTGCGCAGCGTGGAGTTGCGGCGCGCGCGCGACCAGTGGGGGCGGCAGTTCCATTTCGTCGTCAACGGGATTCCGGTGTTCGCGAAGGGCGCCAATGTGATTCCCTTCGATATGTTCCCCAACCGGGTCAGCCCGGCGGCGATGCGCGCGATACTGAAGTCGGCCCAGGCGGCCAACATGAATATGCTGCGCAACTGGGGCGGCGGCTACTACGAGTGCGAGCAGTTCTACGACATCGCCGACGAGCTGGGCCTGATGGTCTGGCAGGATTTCATGTTCGGCGGCGGCGTGGTGCCGGCCTACGATGCGCGCTTCCGCAGCAATGTGCTGTTCGAGGCGTTGCAGCAGGTGCGCAGGTTGCGCGAGCATGCCTGCGTCGTGCTCTGGTGCGGCAACAACGAGGAGGAGACGGCGTGGAAGGATTGGGGCATCGGCGCCAAATTGAAGGCCGAGGCGCCGGAGTTCGCCGCCACCGTCTGGGACGGCTATGTGCAGTTGTTCGGCACGCTGCTGCGCAAGGTGGTCGCCAAACATGGCGGCGGCGCGGGGTACTTGTCCAGCTCGCCAAGCAACGACCTGGACGGGCCGGCCAACGATTCCAACAACGGCGACAAGCATTACTGGGATGTGTGGGCGGGCTCCAAGCCGGTCGAGGAATATCAGCGGGAGACGCCGCGCTTCATGTCGGAATTCGGCTTGCAGGCGTGGCCGGTGGCCGCCACCATCGACAGCGTGATCGCGCGCGAGCATCAGCAGATCGACTCGCTGCAGGTGCGCGCGCACCAGAAATTCCTGGCCGGCGCGGGCAACGATCGGATCTTGCTCTATATCCGCGCCAACTACCGCGAGCCGGCCAGCTTTGCCGACTTCGTCTACCTGAGCCAGGTGATGCAGGCCGAGGGCATAGAGCTGGCCAGCCTGCATCACCGCGCCAATATGCCGCGTACGATGGGTTCGCTGTATTGGCAGCTTAACGATGTGTGGCCGGGGGCTTCCTGGGCCAGCGTCGATTATTACGGACGCTGGAAGGCGCTGCAGTTTCATACGCGGCGCTTCTTTGCGCCGGTCATCGTTGCGGCCAGCCGCGATGGCGGTGTGACGCGGGCGACGCTGGTGTCGGACAGCCAGCAAACGCAGATCGGCGAGCTGCGCATCCGCGTGATGGACTTGCATGGCCGCTGCCTGCGCGAAGAGGCCGAGCAGCATGTGATGCGGCCTGTTTCGGCGACGCGGGTGGCGAGCTACTGCGATGACTATCTGCTGGGGGAGCTGAGCCCGCGCCGTCACGTGGCGGTATTTGACCTGACGGTGGGCGGGCAGCTTGTGTCGCGCAGCGTGGTCTACTTTGTGGCGGCCAGGGAGCTGGATTTTCCGGAGCCGGCTTTGCACGCCGAGTTGAGCGAGCAGGCAGGGCATGTGTACCTGCAACTGTCGTGCAAGGCGCTGGCGCGTGCGGTGTGGGTGGAGTTCGAGGGGCTGGATGTCGAGCTGTCGGACAACGCGCTGACCTTGCTGCCCGGCGAGCGGCGCGTGCTGCGCATCGGTGGCGTTGGTGGCGCCAACATCGCCGATCTGCGTCGTTGTATGAAGCTGCGCCATTTGGGCGCGGCAGCCTGATTTCAGGAGGTGGTTTTTGCCGCGCGCCGCTTGCGGCGGCGGGCGCTTCGTCCGGAGCCGCTGCTGGACTGTGTGCCGTTGCCGGGCGTCGCTGCCGGCGCGCCGGGTGGGCGGCCGCTGGATAGTCGCGGCGTTGTTTGGCGCGCTGCCGGACTGGCTGTGCGGCGCTGTGATGGCTGCGTGGGGTGGTCTTGCGCCGGTTCGATGGCCTTGTGGGCGCGCTGGCTATCCTCCTGCGCCTCGCCCGCGAGCATACGCGTGATCGCCGCTTTCCGCGCCGCCCGGCAGACATCGGCCAGCAGCCATGCGTCGCTGCCCGGAAGGCGCAGCCAGACGGCTTTCCATGCGTTGCGGTTGCCGCTGCCCTGCAGGTTCGCAAAACACGACGGCGACACCGCGTGTTTGCCGTACTTGATTTCCGTTCCTTCCACGGTGGCGAAGTATTGCTGGCGGTCGAAGCTGGCGCGCAGCCTTGTTCCTTCGGGAAGAAACACCTCCTTCCATTGGTAGCCTGTTTCGGATAGCGCCGCCGGTTGCTGTGGAGGTGGCGGGGGCGGATTGATGTAGTTGCGGATGGCCTCGCAGACGAAGGGCTCCAGGCCGAAAGTATCCGACCAGAATTTGCCGGTGAATTCGCCCAGCTCCAACAGTACGTCGTCGGGCACGCGGATCGGGAATTGAAGGCTATGAGTAGGCATGGGGGTTCCCAAAAATCGGGTTTTTACTAAGCGCTGCTAACCACCGCTAAGCAGTACTACAGCGCGCTAAGGCTTACTAAAATTGCCGTACCGATCGCTAATCGATACTAAAATTTTGAGGCCTATATGCGTTAGAACCGATTAGTAGCGGTTAGTTCCCAATTAGTGCGAACTCTGACGAAATATCGATGGTTATCATGAGGTAGTAGCGGGTAGCGCGTTTTAGTAAAACCTCAAAAAAAACGAACCACCCCCTGTATCCTCCGATCATGTCTTCGGGGCGACGCGCCGCGGCGTCGCCCGCGTGCTATCAGTTTGCGTCCGGCGGTACGCTGGCGGAGCTGCTGCCCCAGTGCGCGGCGGCCGGGTCGGTGGACAGTTGCATGCGCAACTGGCCGCCGCGCTGCAACTGTTCCCAATCCAGCCAGACCTTGTCGTGCGGACGGGCGTTCCAGCTCAGCTGCGTGACGAAGGAGGGCTGTGCCTCCGGCGACAGGGCCGACGCTGCGGCAGGCAGTGCATCCTTCTCGATGCTCAACTGCTTGCCGTTGCCCAGGTCGACCTGCGCCTTGGCGAACTTGGGCTCATGCAGCAGGAAGCGGCCGCTGCCCGGCGTGGACGGGTAGATGCCCAGCGCGCTGAACACATACCATGCCGACATGGTGCCCAGGTCGTCGTTGCCGGTCACGCCGTTAGGCGCATTGCTGAACAGGGTTTCAGCGGCGCGCAGCACGGTCGCGGTCTTCCACGGCTGGCCGATCAGCGTGTACATCCATGGCGCATGCAGGTCGGGCTCGTTGTTCGGATTGTAGTGGTACTGGTTGTAGTAGTTGTACGCACCCATCACCCATTCCTTGCGCACCGCCTGGAAGGGATCGGCGCGCAGCGCGTCGTAGGCGAAGAAGGCGTCGAGGCGGCGCGCGGTCTGCTCGCGTCCGCCCATCGCCTTGACCATGCCGCCCACGTCCTGTTGCACCAGCCACTGGTACTGCCAGGCCGTGCCTTCGTGGAAACCGTGCTCGGCGCGCGGCGTGTAGCTGCCGTCGATCTCGGTGTACCACTGGCCGTCGCTGGTCTTGGCGCGTGGGAAACCCTGGAAGCCCAGCGCCTTGTCCTGCGCCGTGGCATCCCACACATTGCGCCAGTTGCCGGCGCGCTTGCGCAGCAGCGCCGCGTCGTCCTTCTTGCCCAGCGCCTCGGCCATGAAGGCCAGCGCGCCGTCGGCCTGCGCGTATTCCATGGTGGCCGAGCCGCCGTGGTGCGGATCGACATCCATGCCCTTGGCGCGGAACGACAGGTCGTACTGCACATAGCCTTTGGACAGGTAGCTCGGGTTGCCGGCGCGGCCTTCGTTGCGGCTGCCGAACGGCGGCACGCCGAAGGCGTTCTCGCGCAGCGCCGCGTATGCCTGCTGCTCGCGGCCCTTCAGCGCGCCGTAGCGCCACAGGTCGACCAGGAAAGGCGTGACCGGATCGCCCGTCATCACGTTCGATTCGAAATTGGCGTAGCCCCAGCGCGGCAGCCAGCCACCCTGGTCGCGGATCTTCAGCACGGAATCGGCGATGTCGCGTGCGCGCTCGGGGCGCAGCAGCGCGATCAGCTGGTTCTGTGCGCGGTAGGTATCCCACAGCGAGAAGAATTCATAGTAGGTGGACTTGCCTGACGTATGAATGCGGTCGTCGTAGCCGCGATAGCGGCCGTCGCTGTCGTTGCCGGTCAGCGGTTGCAGCAGCGAGTGGTACAGCGCGGTGTAGAACACGGTGCGCTGGTTCTGGTCCGCGCCTTCGATGTTGACCGACTTGAGTTCCTGCTGCCACGCCTGCTGCGCCTGCTCGCGCATCTGGTCGAAGCTGCGCGGCGCGCCCTGGGCGTAGGCGTCGGCGCGCAGGTTGCGGCGGGCGCCGTCGGCGTCCACGTGCGAGATGGCGCTGATCGCCGTCACCGCCTTGCCGTCCTTGACGTCGAAGGTGAACCAGGCGCCGTGCGGGCGGCTGTCGCCTTGCTGGCTCAGCAGCTTGGAGCCGGGCAGGCCGCCGTTTTCATTCCACACGCCGTGCGCGCTGAACGGACGGTCGAACTCCATGCGGAACCAGGTGGCGTACTGGGCGCCGCCGCAGAAGCTGCGGGTGACGATCTTGCCTTCGACGGTGCGCTCGTCGACCACGCGCAGGCTGCTGCCGACCACCGAGTGGCGTTCGTTGGCCTGGCCCAGGTTGACCAGCACATGGCCCTGCGCGGTGCCCGGCGCGAAGGTGTAGCGCTCGGCGGCGGCGCGGGTCAGCGCGGTGGTCTCGGCGACGATGCCGCCGTAGCTGGTCAGCTTGACCTTGAAGTAGCCGGCTTCGCCGACTTCGCCGTCATGGGTGTAGTCGGCGGCGTATTTCTTGTGGTCGAAGCCGCCGGGTTTGCTGATATCGAAGTTGCCGCCGGGCCCGATGCTGCCGGTGACGGGCAGCACGGACAGCTGGCCGCCTTGCTCCCAGCAGCCGGCGCCGGACAGGAAGAAGTGGCCGAAGCCGCGTATCTTGGGATCGGTGTAGTGCCAGCCGGCGTAGTGCTCGCCGATGGGGCTGACCTGCAGCATGCCGAACGGCGCCGATGCGCCGGGGAAGGTGTTGCCGTCGTCCTGGGTGCCGATGAAGGTGTTGACCGGCGCGGCCGGTGCGGCGGCCTGGCTGATGCAGGCGGTGCCGAGCAGGGCGCCCGTCAGCAGCGGCAGCAGGGATTTGGACGGTGGGAAGATGTGCATTACGGTTTCCTCAGTGTGCGGGTGTCAAGTTGCATATGCTTGCATGTATAGCATCGGCAAAAATCGGGGTCAACGCGGGCGGAAAAACGGCGGGCAGTTTAACGGCTTTTAGTAAACACGGCCCGCCGTGGCGCTTACTTGTCGAGCGCCTTGAAGCGCACGGCCGCGCCGCCGCCCGGCGCCAGCCACAGCGCCAGCATGTCTTCGCGGCCGACCTCGCGGGTTTCGATGACGATGTCGTAGGGGTTGGTGTCCCAGTCGGCCTTGGCGCCGTCGCGGTAGATCTGCGCCTGGTAGCGCCTGGACGGCGCCAGGAAGTCCAGCTTGAGGTTGAGCGTGCGCGCCGTTTCATTGGTCAGCGCGCCGAGGAACCAGTCGGCGCCGCCGCGCTGCTGTCGCGCCATGGCGACGTACTGGCCCACTTCGCCGGCGATGGCGCGGCTCTGCTCCCAGTCGGTCGGCACGTCGACGATGAACTGGAAGGCGTCGCGCCGCGCTTCGTAGTTTTCCGGCAGGTCGGCGGCCATGTGGATGGGGCTGTACAGCACCACGTACAGCGACAGTTCCTTGGCCAGCGTCGAACGCACGCGGTTCTCGGACTTTTCGCCGTTGGGCTTCAGGTTGAAGATGCCTGGCGTGTAGTCGAACGGCCCGGACAGCATGCGCGTGAACGGCAGGATGGCGGTGTGTTCGGGCGGGTTCGGCGGGAAACCCCAGGCGTTGTATTCCTGGCCGCGCGCGCCTTCGCGGGTGATCCAGTTCGGATAGGTGCGGCGCAGGCCGGTATCCTTGATCGGCTCGTGGGTGTCGATGCTGATGTGGCGCTTGGCCGCCTGCTCGACCGAGCGCAGGTATTCGCCGGCCATGTACTGGCCGTCGTGCCATTCGTAGCGCACGCGGCCCTGCTCGTCGATGCGTTTGATCTTGGCGTTGTCGGCCACGTAGCCGGTCTTCACCTGCGTCACGCCGTTGTCGCGGTAGTAGTCGTAGGCGGCGTCCATCTGGCTGGCGTAGTGGCTGACCGCGCCCGAGGTTTCGTGGTGGCCGATCAGCTGCACGCCAGTCTTCTTGCCATAGGCGGCGATGGCTTTCATGTCGAAGTCGGGATAGGGCTGGGTGAACTTGAACAGGTCGCCGTTGTCCGGCCATTCGCCGTCCCAGCCCACGTTCCAGCCTTCGACCAGCACGCCGGAGAAGCCGTACTTGGCGGCGAAGTCCATATAGCGCTTGGTTTCGGCGGTGGTGGCGCCGTGCTTGTCGCCGGACGACCAGGTCTTCTGCCACAGGTGCATGGCCCACCAGATGCCGACGTACTTGCCCGGCTTGACCCAGGAAACGTCGCCCAGCTTGTTCGGTTCGTTCAGGTTCAGGATCAGGTCGGAGTTCAGCAGCGACGGCGCGTCCGGCGCGATCTGCACGGTGCGCCATGGCGATTTGAAGTCGGTGCGGGTCTTGACCTTGATGCCGTCATACCACGGCGTCAGGTCGGCCTTGAAGACGCCGTCGCGCTGCTGCGCCAGCGTCATCGACGCGTAGTCGGTCAACGCCGCTTCGTGGATGCTCAGGTGTACGCCCGAGGCCAGGCGCATGGTGAACGGCGTTTCGACGTGCACGGCTTCGCGCAGCGAGGTGTTGCGGTACAGGTATTCCAGGCTGCGCCAGGCGCGGGCGGGGATCCACCAGGCGCGCGTGGCGTCGACTTCGGGCAGCACGAATTCGCTGGATTCGTCGACGATCTCGACCTGGTCCATGCCGGGCTGCTTGGGCACCTCGTAGCGGAAGCCGATGCCATCGTCGAACACGCGGAAGCGTACGGTGAAGCGGCCGGTGCCGCCGCCGTTGTTGCCGCCGAAGTCCACGCGCAGCTCGTTGTGTTTGTCGCGCACCAGCTTGCGTTCGCCCCAGGGCTGGGTCCATTGCGTGTCGGCCGAGGCGGGCGCGCTGGCGACGATGCGGTAGCCGTCGCCAAACGCGGCCTGGTCCTTGAACACCAGGCCCAGGCGCGAGTTGGCGATGACTTCCTTGCCGCGGTAGCTGACCTTGTAGCTGGGATGGGCGCGGTTGTCGCTGACGGTGACGACGACGGCGCCGTCGGGGGATTGCACGCTCAGGTCGGCGGCGCCGGCAAGCGGCGCTATCAGGGCGAGCAGCAGAATGGTACGGGTATGCATGGAGGCGGCTCCAGGTGATCGGTGGTGAAAAGGGCCGCGCCGGACCGGCGCGGCCTGGTGCTTACAGCAGTTGCAGGATCGCGGCCAGCGACGGCGGGGTGGCGCCGTGGCCCTGGCAGGCGGCCGCGCCGGCGGCCACCGCGAAGCGCAGGTGTTCCTCGGGCGTGTCCAACGGCTTGCGCATCAGACTGTACAGCAAACCGGCGATGCTGGCGTCGCCGGCACCGACGGTATCGGCCACCGTGACCGGCACGGCCGGCACGCTCCAGCGTTGGGTGCCGATGTGCAGCTCGGCGCCGGCCTCGCCACGGGTGTAGAGGCAGATGGCGTCCGGATTCCAGCTGCGCAGCGTGGCCAGCGCAGCGTCGAGGTCGAAGGTGCGGAACAGGCCCGCCAAATCCTCGTCGGACACCTTGATGACGTCGGCCAGCCCGGCCATGCGGCGCAAGGTGCTGTCGTAGCCGGCGTCCATCAGGTTGCGGAAGTTGGGATCGTAGCTGATGCGCACCCCGGCGTCCTTGAGCGTCTGCGCCAGCGCCACCAGCTTGCCGGCCAGCGGCTCGCGGGCCAGGCTGATGCCGCCGAAGTGCACCCAGCGCGCCTGGCCGATCCAGCCGGCCGGCAGCTGCGCCGGATCGAAGTGCAGGTCGGCGCTGTCGCTGCCGATGAAGAAGTAGCTGGGCGGCGAGCGCCGGTGCACCACCGCCAGCAGCGGCGCCTTGGGCAGGCGCTGGAGGAAGCGCAAGTCCAGCCGCGCCGCCGTGCTGGCCTGCCACAGCGCCTCGCCGAACACGTCGGTGCTGATGGCGCCGGCGAAGGCGGTCGGCACGTCCAGGCCGGCCATCACGCGCGCCACGTTCCAGCCGGAGCCGCCGACCTGGCTGGTCCAGCCGTTGCCGCCGTCGGCGTCGACGATCATGTCGGTGAGCGCCTCGCCGGCCACGACAAAGCTCGGCAATGCGACATCAACCATGCTCGTTGCCCAATACGTTCAGCACTTCGTAGCAAGCGCCCATGGTGTGGTAGTCGGTCTTGCCGGCCGGGCTCTTGTAGATGCAGATCTTGCTGTTGTCGGCCGCCAGGATGCGGTACCAGGCGCCGTGCTTGTGGTCGACGAAATGCTGCCAGCTGTAGTCCCACAGGCGCTGGTACCAGTCCCAGTAGACGGCGTCGCCGCTGTGGTGCGCCAGCAGGGCGGCGGCGGCCAGCGATTCGGCCTGAACCCAGAAATACTTGTCGCCGTCGCAGATCGAACCGTCCGGCGCGAAGCCGTAGTACAGGCCGCCGTGTTCGGCGTCCCAGGCGCTGCCGACGGCGGCGTCGAACAGGGCGCGGGCGCGTTCCAGCAGCCATTCCGGCGAGCGCGCCAGGTGGGCCTGGTGGCGCTCCAGGATCAGCAGCAGCTTGCACCACTCGGTCAGGTGGCCCGGCTGGTAGCCCCACGGACGGAAGATGTTGTTGCGGTTGTCCTTGTTGTAGTCGGCGTCGACCGACCAGTCGGCGCGGTAGTGTTCCCAGATCAGGCCGCCGGACAGGGCCGCCTGGCGCACCGTGATGTTGTGCGCCAGCGTCTCGGCGCGCAGCAGGTAAGGGCGGTGGCCGGTGGCCTCGAAGGCGGCGATCAGCGCCTCGCAGGCGTGCATATTGGCGTTCTGGCCGCGATACGGCGCCAGTTCCGACCAGTCGCCGCTGGCTTCGTCGGCGTACAGGCCGTGGCCCTCGTCCCAGAAG
Source organism: Duganella sp. HH101 (assembly GCF_001758795.1). Classification (NCBI taxonomy): domain Bacteria; kingdom Pseudomonadati; phylum Pseudomonadota; class Betaproteobacteria; order Burkholderiales; family Oxalobacteraceae; genus Duganella; species Duganella sp. HH101. The sequence continues at coordinate 12,084 of NZ_LRON01000007.1, forward strand.
CGCTGCTCCATCAGCGCGAAGGTTTCGGCGATGTAATCGTTGGCCTCGCTCACGCCGGCCATGCTGGCGTGGGCGTAGGCCAGCAGCACGAAGGCCAGGCCGTAGCAGTGGTTGGTGGCATCGGTGATCAGCTTGTCGGTGCCGTTCCAGCACAGTTCCCAGGCGTAGCCGCCGGTCTGCGGGTTGCGGTGCACGTCGCGCAGGAAGTCGATGCCGTGGCGTACGCGCTGCTGGTATTCCGGCTGGCCGAAGTGGCGATAGGCCATCGCGTGGTTGAAGATGAAGCGCGTGCTGCTGACCAGGTGGCGGGTGTGGCGGTCGTAGACCGTGCCGTCGTCCTGGTAGAAGTGATAGAAGCCGCCGCTCGGGTCGACGCAGCGGGGATCGTAGAAGGCCATCGTGTGGCGCACATGCGCCAGCAGTACATCGCGGGAGAGGAAATTCGGGGCCATTATCGCTTGTGGTTAGTTTGCGGGGATGGTCTTGGTGGACCGTGGCGCGATTTAATCACAGCGAAAAACGCCGCAGAGGGGGAATCTTTCCCGGACGGCTCAGTTTATCGCGTTTCACTAAACACGCTGCTGTTCGCCCCGCGCGCGACGCCTCGCTTGTTTAGTGAATCTCGCGAAACTGGCGCCCCTGTCGAGGCAGTGTTTGACCTGGCTGCGGCGGCCATGGAAAATTCGTGGCGCCGGCTGGACAGGCGACAGAACAACAAGACCACGGAGATCGAAACATGGAACATATTTCAGGACTGGGCGTCGCCCAGCGCGGCGATGGTGATACTCAGGAGGGCGGCAGCAACACCGCGCCCTTGATGATCGTGACACTGCTGTTTTTCCTGTGGGGGCTGCTGACGTCGCTAAACGACGTGCTGATTCCGCACCTTAAGGCGGTGTACTCGCTGAACTATGTGCAGGCGATGCTGGTGCAGTTCTGCTTCTTCGGCGCGTATTTCATCGTCTCGCTGCCGGCCGGCATGCTGATCAAGCGGCTGGGCTACCAGAACGGCGCTGTGGCCGGTTTAGTGATCGCCGCAGGCGGCTGCGCGCTGTTCTACCCGGCGTCGACGGGCGGCTACGGCATGTTCCTGTTCGCCTTCTTCGTGCTGGCCGCCGGCATCACGGTGCTGCAGGTGGCGGCCAATCCCTATGTGACGGTGCTGGGCGATCCGGCCACGGCGTCGAGCCGCTTGAGCCTGACGCAGGCGTTCAATTCGCTCGGCACGGCCATCGCGCCTACGCTGGGCGGCTTGCTGATCCTGTCGGGCGGGGTGCTGACCGAGGTGCAGTTCGCGCAACTGCCTAGCGTTGAGCAAGTGGCTTATCAGGCCCAGCAGGCCGGTTCGGTGCGTGGCCCGTATCTGGCGCTGTGCGCGGCCTTGCTGATGCTGGCGGTGCTGTTCGCGCTGGTGCGTCTGCCGAAGATTGCTTATGCCGACACCACGGCGCAGGATGAGGCGCAGGACGCGCCGTTGAAGGCGTCGCTGTTCTCGTACCGCCATCTGGTGCTGGGCGCGATTGGTATCTTCGTGTATGTCGGCGCCGAGGTGAGCATCGGCAGCTTCCTGATCAACTTCCTCGGCGAGGCCGATGTGGCCGGCCTGGCGCCGAGCGCGGCCGCGCACTATGTCAGCTACTACTGGGGCGGCGCCATGGTGGGACGCTTTATCGGCTTCGCCGTGATGCGCTACATCAGCCCGGGCAAGACGCTGGCTTTCAATGCCGCCGTTTCCATCGCGCTGATTTTGCTGGCCATCCTGAGCAAGGGCCATGTGGCGATGTGGGCCGTCATCGCGGTGGGCGTGTTTAATTCCGTCATGTTCCCGACCATCTTCAGCATGGCGCTCAACGGCCTGGGCCGGTTCACCGGACAGGGTTCGGGCGTGCTGTGCATGGCTATCGTCGGTGGCGCCATCGTGCCGTTCGTGCAGGGTTATGTGGCCGATGTGGCCGGGCTGTACACCTCGTTCCTGGTGCCGGCCGTTTGCTACTGCTACATCGTGTATTTTGGCGTCAAGTACGCCGCCATGTACCGCAACGCGCCGAAGGCCTGAGCGGTCAGCGCTTGCCGGCCGGGATCGCGGCGCCGGCCGGTGGGGCGGGCGTGCCTGCCGCGCCGAACAGCGCTTCGACCATCGGGTCGCGGCGCACCGTCAGCTTGCTGGCGCGCAGCGGATAACAGGTGTCGTCGATCAGGCGGTGGACACGGCTGCCTTCGCGGCTGATCGTGATGCTCAAGGTAGGACCGTTGTAAAAGTCCTCTGCCATAGACTCCATGCTTTTTCTCCTGGAATGGATGTGGGTATTGTGGCCGGACGCCGGCCGGCGGCGCAATCGGCAATAAGGACTAGGCCTGGCCCCGCCTTATGCCGCCACCAGACTGTCCGATGTGAGTAGCGCGCGCCGCAGCCGCGGCGCGGCGGCTGCCGGCTGGCCCGCCGCCGCCACGGCCGCCGTCACCGCCTGGATATGGCGCCGCGCCTGGCTCGCGCAGCCGCAGTACAGCGCGGTGTAGGCCTGGTAGGCCGCCATCGCTTGCCATGTCGAAGGCAGCAACTCTTGCGGCAACAGCGGATCGCTGCGGCGGCAGTGCTGGTAGCCGTGGCTGACCAGCAGCCGTATCAAGAAAGCCTGCTCATCGCTGATGGCCCCATGCTGGGCCAGCAGCTTGCGCAAGGGCTGGAAGCGTTGCTGGAACTGGCGGTACAACGCATCGGCCGCGTCCAGATCGCAATCGCTGCGGCCGAACAGCGGCTGGCGCATCGCCGCCGCCAATTGCGCGCCGCCGACATCGAACAATGCCAAACCATGTTCTTCCGACGCCGGCATGTCGCGCTCGACACCGGCCCTGACCCGGTAGGCCGTCGGCCGCGCCAGCAGGTTGGGCGCGAGCTGGCAGTAATCCAGTGTCAGCAGACGCTTGCGCACCGCGCCGTAGCGCGCCGCGCTGATGCCGCCGCTGTTGACCAATATGGTCCAATCCTCGCCGAAACTGCGGGCCGGCGGTATGTCCAGCCGCTGGCGCGCAGCCGCGACGGCCTGTGCGGTGGCCGGAGCCAGCCGGCACAAGCTGCGCCTGCCGTGCCGCTCGACCCGCACCGCCTGATGTGCTGCCAACCGGAACAGGGCCGTGCGTATCGCCCGCTCCTGGAAACCCAGCGGCTCCATCAGCGCGATGGCGCTGCCCAGCCACTGGCTGTTCTGCCCGAACAACTGGGCTTCGCTGAACATCAGGATCAGCATGGTGTTCAGGCGTGGCCTGGCTTGTTGCAGACAGGCGTCGAGATAACTGGTGGTGCTCATGTTGTTGCGCTTACAGAAAAGGATGGAGCGGGCGCAGCGCGCAGCCGCCAGTACAGGCGTGCCGCGCCGGCCAGGTTGAACCACAGCCACAGGCAAGACGCGCACATCAGCGCCGCCGCCGGCCGCGCCAGCACGTCCGGCTGCCAGCAGGCGGCCGCCAGCGACAGCAGGGCCAGGACATGGGTCCAGAACTGGCGCTGCGCGCGATGCTCGGGAATGATCTTGCTAATGCCGGGCAGCTTGCAGCGCGGGTCCGGCGCCGCCTCGCGCAGGTGATACCAGGCGAGGAAGGGCACGATCTTGTACAGCATGCCCTGCACGGCGGACTGCGCGAAGCCGGCCACCAGCAGCACGCCCACCAGCAGGGGCCGCACATTGGAAGCCTGGCTGTCCGGCCACAGCCACACGGCCAGCGCGGCCAGCAGGCAGGCCATGGCGGTGCGCCAGTACAGCGTGGTGGGATCGGCCTTGGGACGCTTGCGGCGCGCCAGCAGGTACAGCGTGCAGCCGCCGAACAGGCCGTAGCCCGCCGCCAGCAGTACCTGGCTGGCCAGATGGAACAGCCGGCCCGGTCCGGCCAGTCCGCTCGACAGCGACACCGCCGTCAGCAGCAGGAACAGCGCCGTGGTGTAGCCGCCGGTGAGCAGCGCCGGGTAGGGTGGCGTCACCATGAACATCGGCACCACCTGGAAGGCGATCGCGATCACCAGCAGGCCGACCCAGCCCTGCAAACCCCACATGGCGTGCAGGTCGGTCAAACGTTCCAGCGGCCAGCTGGCCGCGCCGGGCCAGGCGAAGGCGCCGGCCAGCATGCCGCCCAACACCATCGTCACCACCAGCGCCGCCAGCGCCAGCCGGATGCCGGCCATCACCGCGCCCGCGCCGGGCGCATGCGGACGCCACATGCCGACCGTGCACGCGCCCAGGAACAGCAGCAGCGCGCCCAGCAGCGCCGCCATCGCGCAGCGGAACAGCACCGGCTGCTCCAGCCAGAAGGCGGCCGCCAGCAGCAGCGTGCCCACGCACAGGCCCGCATGCACCAGCGCGCCCACGGTGCGCGCGCGCGGCACGGCGATGCCGCCGACCACCGGCAGCATCTGCAACAGCGCGCCCACCATCGTCATGCTGAGGCAGCCCAGCACCATCAGGTGCGTCAGCGCCAGCGTCTGCGGCGACCAGCGGCTCAGCAGCGCCGCCGGCCCCTGCCACGCCAGCAGCGCCGCCGCCAGCGCCGCGAACAGCGGCGCGCTGAGGAAGTAGCGCATCGGCAGCGACAGCGGCGGATTGTGTTCGAACGACAGCGCGCGCTGCGGAGCGTCGGCGGCTTTCATGCGGAGGCGGCGTCCGGCACCAGCCAGATCAGCACTTCATAGCGCTGGTCGGCCTGCGGCGTGGTGCGGTGCTGGTAGCCGTAGCGTTGTAGCACGCGGTAGAGCGGGATCGGATCGCGGTCGATCAGCACGCGCAGGCGCTCGTCCGGGCCCAGCGTGTCGATCGCTTCGAGGATGCGCACCATCGGCTCGGGCGGCTCCATGCCGCCCACGTCCAGCAGGCGGGTGCTGCCCAGGTGTTCGGCCGGCGCGTTCATGCGGGACTCCCGGCTTCGGCTTCGGCCAGCGCCAGGCCTTCCATGCTGGCGACGATGGCCTCGGCCTGGCCCGCCAGCACGCGGTCGGCGTGCGGATACAGGATGCCTTCCTCCTTCAGGTTGTGCTGGCGCATCAGCACGCGCAGCGTGTCGGCATGGTCGAAGAAGGCGTCGCTGTCGCGCCGCAGGATGGCAGCGCGCATGTGGTCCAGCTCGGTGCGCAGGTGGCCGTGTTCGGCGCGCATGACGGCGGTGGGGCCGTAGGCGTTGCCCATGGCGCGGTCCAGGCAGGGGAACAGGATGCGCTCTTCCTTGTCCAGGTGGCGCTCGAACATCCGCAGGAACAGCGTGAAGCGGGGCGCGGCGGCGGTCCAGTCGCGGCGGGCGATATCGGCCTCGGCCAAGGTGTATTGATCGTCGCAGCGGCGATGATCCTGATCGAGATAGTGGGCGATCGTATGCATGCTGTTGTCCTTCGTTATGTGCTGGTAGGCATTGTCCCACCCGCTGAAGCGGAATTTCTTTGATTCACATCAAGGATTTCCGGCTTGACGGCGGGATACAGTTCGTTCGCCGTTTGGCCATGATTTTTTTACCCGTGCCTGATCCCCCACATGAATCGAACCGACTCTTCCGTTTCCACTCCCACGCGGCCCATTGAGCTGGTGTGTCCCGCCGGCAGCCTGCCGGCGTTGAAGGCCGCCGTCGATCTGGGCGCCGATTGCGTCTACCTGGGCTTCCGCGACGCCACCAATGCGCGCAATTTCGCCGGCCTCAACTTCGACGACGCCGCCATCGCGGCCGGCATCGCCTACGCCCACGAGCGCGGCCGCAAAGTGCTGCTGGCCCTGAACACCTACCCACAGCCCGACACCAGCGCGCTGTGGCGCAGCGCCATCGACCGCGCCGCTGCAGCCGGCGTCGACGCCGTGATCCTGGCCGATCCCGGCCTGATGCAATACGCCTGCGACCACCACCCGTCGCTGCGACTGCATCTGTCGGTGCAAGGCTCGGCCACCAACGCCGAGGCGATCAATTTTTACCAGCGCCACTTCGGCATCGCCCGCGCCGTGCTGCCCCGCGTGCTGTCGCTGGCCCAGGTCGAGCATGTCGTGAAGAACACCGATGTCGAGATCGAAGTGTTCGGCTTCGGCAGCCTGTGCGTGATGGTCGAGGGCCGCTGCGCGCTGTCGTCCTACGTGACCGGCGAATCGCCCAACACCCACGGCGTTTGCTCGCCGGCCAAGGCGGTGCGCTGGCAGCAGAACGCCAACGGCCTGGAGTCGCGCCTGAACGGCGTGATGATCGACCGCTACACGCCGCAGGAAAACGCCAGCTATCCGACGCTGTGCAAGGGCCGCTTCGAAGTCGAGGATGAAACCTATTACGCGGTCGAGGAACCGACCAGCTTGAATACGCTGGAATTGCTGCCGCAGCTGCTGGAGATGGGCGTGCGTGCGGTCAAGATCGAAGGGCGGCAGCGCAGTCCGGCCTATGTGTCGCAGGTGACGCGGGTGTGGCGCGAGGCGCTCGACCAGTGCATGGGCAATGCCGCGCGCTACTCGGTCAAGCCGGGCTGGATGTCCGAACTGAACACCCTGGCGGAGGGGCAGCAGCACACGCTGGGCGCCTATCACCGCTCGTGGAAATGAAACCTGGAGTCACCATGATGAAACTTGCATTGGGTCCGCTGCTCTACTATTGGCCGCGTGCCGAAGTGATGGCGTTTTATGAAGAGATCGCCGCAACGCCGGTCGATATCGTCTACCTGGGCGAAACGGTGTGCTCGCGCCGCCACGAACTGCGCGCCGCCGACTGGCTGGAACTGGCGGCCATGCTGGAGGCGCGCGGCAAGCAGGTGTTGCTGTCCTCGCTCGCGCTGATTGAATCGAGCGCCGACTTCGGCGCCCAGCGCCGGCTGGCGGGCAACGGCCGCTACCGGGTTGAGGCCAACGACATGGGCGCGGTGCAGCTGTTGTCGGGGCAGGGCGGCTTTGTCGCCGGCCCGCACCTGAACATCTACAACCCGCCGACGCTGTCGCTGCTGCACGGGCTGGGCGCGCAGCGCTGGGTCATGCCGCTGGAGATGGGGCGCAGCGGACTGCGGCATATGCAGGCGCAACGCCCGGCCGGCATGGAGACGGAAGTGTTTGCCTTCGGCCGCATGCCGCTGGCGTTTTCGGCGCGCTGCTTCACCGCCCGCAATCGCAACCTGCCTAAGGACGATTGCCGCTTCAGCTGCATCGAACATCCCGACGGGCTAATGATGCGGACCAAGGAGAAGCAGGAATTCCTGGTGTTGAACGGCATCCAGAGCCAGTCCGCGCTGGTGTACAACCTGATCGGCGAAATGGACGAGATGAGCGCGATGGGCGTCGATGTTGTGAGGCTGAGCCCGCAGTCCCAGCATATGCCGCAGATTATCGCGGCCTTCGACGCTGCGCGTGGCGGCGCCTCGCAGGCCACGCCGACGGCGCAAGCCATGGAAGCGCTGCTGCCGGCCGCCGCCTGCAACGGCTATTGGTACGGCCAGCCCGGACTCGACTATCACCTGGAGCACGCAGCATGAATCCCGTCACCACTCATCAATCGGGCGGCGCGGCGCGGCCGCTGCCTGCCGCGCTGGCGGCGTTCGGCCGTCTGCTGCCGGCCTATCCCGGCGCGTTCCTGTGCGTGGCCGCGCTGAACCTGGTGCTGCGTCCGCAGTTGCCGGACGATGTGCGCGCCAGCCTGCAGGGCAAGCATATGCGCGTGTGCGTCACCGATGCCGGCGTGTCCTTCGACTTTACGTGGCGCGGCCAGGGCTTTGCGCCGTTGCGCTCGGCGGGCGAGCCTGACCTGGAAATCGGCGCCTGCACGCGCGACTTCATCGCCCTGGCCCGGCGCGAGCAAGACCCGGATACGCTGTTCTTCTCGCGTCGCTTGTCGATGCAGGGGGATACGGAGTTGGGATTGCTGGTCAAGAACACGCTGGATGCGACCGCGCTGCCGTTGACGGAACTGGGCAAGCAGGCCTTGACCCGCTTGCTCGACAGTCTGCCGGGCCGTCGCGCCCGCGCCTAATGGTTGCGGCGCACGCTGAAGCGGGAGAACAGCGGCGCGATGCGCGCCAACAGCTCGTCGCCGGGATAGCCGGCGACGGCGCTGGTCAGCAGCGCCTGGTCCTGGCAGCCGGTGGCGCGGAATTCCTGCAACACATAGTTGTCGACGCCCAGTTCGGATAGCGTGTGCGCCAGCGCCGTCAGTCGCGCCGGCGGCAGCTGGGCCGGATGCACGGTGGTGCGGCACTCGTAGTCGACACCGCTGGCCAGCACGGCGGCGATGCTGTCGCGCACCGGATCGCCGCTGCCGGCCACGCCGATGACGGCGGCGTAGTGGGCGAACGGCGCCTTCACGTCCAGCCCCACCCAATCGAGCAACGGCAGCAGGCCGGCCAGGCGCTCAGGATAAATGCCCGCCGTTTCCAGTCCGATCTTGAAGCCCAGCGCCCGCACCTGGCCGATGGCGCTTGCCAGCGCCGGGTCCATCGTGGCCTCGCCGCCGCAGAACACCACCGCATCAAGCAAGCCCACGCGCCGTTCCAGCGCCGACAGAATGTCCGCCCACGGCAGCGGGCTGGCGTTCGTGCGCGGTTGCAGGTGCGGGTTGTGGCAATAGCCGCAACGCCACGGACAACCCTGCACGAACACCACGGCCGACAGCAGGCCGGGATATTCGGTGGCGCTGAACGGCGTGTAGCCGCCCACCTTGAGGCTGGCCTGGCCCATGTCAGCGGCCCGCGTTGACAGCGGCTTCGCTGAAGAATTTGCGTTCATGGAACTCGCCCTGCTTGCCGATGTTGAAAGAGGCAAGCGGACGGTGATAGCCCATCACGCGGGTCCAGATTTCGCACGGTTGGCGCTCTGCGTTGTCGAGTTCGGCGATGGTGGTTTGTGGCAGATTGTTCATGAGAGTTCCTTGGTTGGGTTTAAAAAATTCAGGCATGGACGGCCTGTTTGCGGGCCAGCAGTTCGGCATCGCATTTCGGGCAGTAGGCATGGCTGCCGTTCAGGTAGCCGTGCTTGGGGCAGATCGAGAAGGTCGGCGTGACCGTGATGTAAGGCAGGCTGAAACGGCTCAGCGCGCGCCGCACCAGCGAGCGGCAGGCGTCCGCGCTGGACAGCGCCTCGGTCATGTACAGATGCAGCACCGTGCCGCCGGTGTACTTGCGCTGCAAGGCGTCCTGCTGCTCCAGCGCCTCGAACGGATCGTCGGTGTAGCCCACCGGCAGCTGCGAGGAGTTGGTGTAGTAGGGCATGTCCGCCGTGCCGGCCTGGCGGATGGCCGGATAGCGCTTGCGGTCTTCCTTGGCGAAGCGGTAGGTCGTGCCTTCGGCCGGGGTGGCTTCCAGGTTGTACATATGGCCGGTTTCGGCCTGGAACTCGACCATGCGGGCGCGCACGTGGTCGAGCAGGCGCAGCGCCAGTGCGCGGCCCCAGTCGCTGGTGATGTCGCGCTCGCCGCGTGTATCGAAATTGCGCACCATCTCGTTGATGCCGTTCACGCCCAGCGTGGAGAAGTGGTTGCGCAGCGTGCCCAGGTAGCGCTTGGTGTAGGGGAACAAGCCATTATCCATATGGCGCTGGATCACCTTGCGTTTGATTTCCAGGCTGTCGCGGCCCAGTTCCAGCAGGCGGTCCAGCGCGGCAAGCAGGCCGTCCTCGTCGCCGCGATGCAGATACCCGAGGCGCGCGCAGTTGATGGTGACGACGCCCAGCGAACCGGTCTGCTCGGCCGAACCGAACAGGCCGTTGCCGCGCTTGAGCAGCTCGCGCAGGTCCAGCTGGAGGCGGCAGCACATCGACCGTATCATGTTCGGCTTGAGCTCGGAGTTGATGAAGTTCTGGAAGTAGGGCAGGCCGTAGCGCGCCGTCATCTCGAACAGGCGTTCGGCGTTGGGGCTGTCCCAGTCGAAGTCCTTGGTGATGTTGTAGGTCGGGATGGGGAAGGTGAAGGCGCGGCCTTTGGCGTCGCCGGTCATCATGATCTCGATGTAGGCGCGGTTGATCATGTCCATCTCGGCTTGCAGCGCGCCGTAGGCGAACGGCATTTCCTCGCCGGCGATGAGGGGGATTTGCTCGCGCAGGTCGTCCGGGCAGACCCAGTCGAAGGTGAGGTTGGTGAACGGCGTCTGCGTGCCCCAGCGCGACGGCACGTTGAGGTTGTAGATCAGCTCCTGCATGTACTGCTTGACCTCGTCGTAGCTGAGATTGTCCTTGCGCACGAAGGGCGCCATGTAGGTGTCGAAGGAGCTGAAGGCCTGGGCGCCGGCCCATTCGTTCTGCAGGGTGCCGAGGAAGTTGACGATCTGGCCGATGGCGCTGGACATGTGGCGCGGCGGGCTCGATTCCACCTTGCCCGGGACGCCGTTCAAGCCTTCGTTGAGCAGGGTGCGCAGCGACCAGCCGGCGCAGTAGCCGGCCAGCATGTCGAGATCGTGGATGTGCAGGTCGGCCTCGCGGTGGGCGCGGCCGACTTCGGGCGGATAGACGTGGTTGAGCCAGTAGTTGGCGATGACCTTGCCCGACACGTTGAGGATCAGCCCGCCCAGCGAGTAACCCTGGTTGGCGTTGGCGTTGACGCGCCAGTCCTGGCGGTCGAGGTATTCGTTGATCGAGGCGGCGACGTCGACCAGCGCGTGGCGGTCCTGGCGCAGCGTGGCGTGCTGTTCGCGGTAGACCACATAGCGGCGCAGGGTGTGGCGGTAATCGGCGTCGTAGAGCACGCGTTCGACGGTGTCCTGTATCAGCTCGACGGTCATGTGGTCCTGCGGGTGCAGCGACGACAGGTGGAGCAGCGCGCACTCGGCCAGGTGGCGGGCTTCGGGCAGGTCGAACTCGCCGCTGGCGCGGCCTGCCTTCAACAGCGCCGCCTCGATCTTCGCCAGCGAAAAGGCTTGCTCGCTGCCGTCGCGTTTGGTGATCTGCGTATGAAACAATCCTTGCATGCTTTCTCCTTGATCCCATATCTAGTTGGTTTGAGAAGGTTATGCACTAGATATGGTGCCGTCAATTGAGGAAGACGCAATGTTGTGATTTCTTGATCTAGATTCCGCTGGACCGGCAAAAAGGCTCATGGGCGGTCGCTTTTCGGCGGTCGGGAAGCGGCAGAAACTTGATCTGGTAAGTTGTCAAACAAGCTACAATAGCTGGCATCCGGGTGCCGGACACTAATCGAATGGGAGTGTAGATGATTCATTCCGAACGCCTGACCGCTGAAGTGGAGGGGGACTTCGTGGTCTTCCTGATTGGCATGCGCATCAACAAGCCGTGGAAAATCCACAAGTGGCTGCCGGTCGTGCTGGCCACGTGGGGAGGGTCAAGTCTGACATTTGGACACGAGCTCGACAGTATCGGCATGCTACGGCTGGGGCCGTGTCCAAATGTCAGACTTGACCCCATTGTTGTGACCTCATTGTTGGGATAGCGGGAATTTTGCAAATGCTTTAAAGTTAACGTCGCCATTTTGATAATGGTTCCGGCCTGGCCGGATCAGGGGCACCCAGCCTGGTGTCCGTTCTATGCAGGGATTACATCGCTCACGAGAGGAAGTATTTCATGTCGAACCTTCAAAAGATTGGTGCACTTTTCGAAGCATATGCAAGCAAGAATGTCGCTGCGGTCAGCGATGTCATGGCGGAAGATATCGTCTGGCGCATTCCCGGCCATCACCCTCTCGCCGGCGAGAAGCGCGGCATCAGGGAGGTGCTGGCTTTCTTCGATCAACTCGGAAAAGCCGAGTTTCAGGCTCAGCCCTACGCTATCGCGGAGCAAGGCGACTATGTTATCGACCACCACCGGGGATGGAGTACTGCTGGCAGCGGCCTGGACTTGACCTGGTGCCTGGTCTTCCGGTTCGAGCACGGAAAAATCAAGGAAGTGACCAACTTCTGCTCAGACCAGCACAAGGCCGATCTGTTCTTCCATGAGCATTACCGGCTCAAGCCTATCCCCGAGCGTCTGGCAGAGTAAATCCTGACTGCGGACACCATTTTCACCGACTTTAGCAGGGCCATTCATTCATCATGCCTACTGTCTACTTAATCGAAGGTCCAGTTGGAGCCGGGAAGTCTACTTTCGCCACTCAACTGGCCTCGCGTACTGAGGGCGTCCACATCGCACTGGACGAGTGGTTCGTGAGACTGTTCAGTGCCGACCGCCCCGCCGGAGAATTCATACCTTGGTATGTTGAACGGAAAGATAGATTGGTCGATCTTATCTGGGACCATAGCCGGCGCCTTTTGGCAGCGCAGAAGGATGTCATCCTTGAGCTCGGACTGATTCAGCGCGGGCCGCGCATAGAGTTTAGCCGCAGAATCAGCCATAGTGGGCATGCTCCTGTTCTTCATATACTGGATGCTCCGATCGATGTCCGGCGCGAGCGGGTACGGCGGCGGAATACTGAAAAGGGCGCGACGTTTTCGATGATCGTGCCGGACCATGTATTCGATATCGCAAGCAGTCTTTGGGAGGCGCCTGATGACATCGAATGTGATGAGTTCGACGTAAAATTCGTCAATCGCCAGACCTCCACTACCTGATCAACGCAGCCACCCGCTTGACGAACGCCGGATCAGGTTCGGCATCGAGCCGGGTGGTGTCCACCTGCACCGTGCCGCTGGTGTCCAGCAGCGCGATGCGGTTGGTGTGATTGATCTCGCCGCTCTCCAATACCCGATACTTGATGTTTAACACAGCCGCCAGCGCGCGTGTCTGGCTGTCGCCGTCCGCTACCACCAGCCGGAACTGCGACGAATCGAGCTGATGCATCTTCAGCAGCCCTGACAGTGTGGCCGGCGTGTCGTGGCGCGGATCCAGGCTGATCATCAACACCCGCAGCCGCTTGCCGTCCGGCCCCAGCGCGGCTACCGTGCGCTTGAGCGTCTCGATGATGATCGGGCAGGCCGCGTGGCAGTCGCCGTAGAACATGGTGATCAGTACCGGCGTGCCCGCCATGTCGCGCAGGGTGAAGTGTTGTCCTCCGGCGTCGGTCAGCGCGGCGTCGAGGCGGTAGATGGAGTTGCCGGGCAGGGTGGCTGCGGCCGGGGCGCTCCAGGCGTGCAGCGGCAGCAGCAGCGCGGCGGCCAGCAGGGCGCGGCGTATGGAGGTGAGCTGTTTCATGGTTTGCTTCCTTGATCGTGAGGGACGGGATCGCGCACGCAGCGGAATCCCAGGTTGGCGCCGTCCTGCCTTGCTTCCATCGCGGACAGCAGGGCCAGGCGCATCAGAATCGCGTAGTTGCGGCGGTCGGCCAGCGAGACGGCCGCGCCACCACAGTAGTCGAGCATTTTTTGGTCGCCGTTGGCGCGGCTGTCGGCGTTGACGAACAGGCCGCTGTAGTCTTCCACCCATTCCCATACCAGGCCGTGCAGGTCATGGATGCCGTAGTAGTTGGCCTCGCCGGCCGCCACGCTGTGCGGCGGCTGCTTGCCGGCGTCGGCGTACCAGCCGAGGATGTGGGCCAGCCACTCGGGATCGTCGCGGGCGTCGGGGCGGCCGGCGTCGGCCGCGGCGGCGAATTCCCATTCGTACCAGCGCGGCAGGCGGCCGCCTTCGGACTCGCAATAGGCGCGGGCGGCGTACCAGCCGACGCGCACCACCGGGGCGTCGCCGGCCAGCGGTGCGTAATCGGTGGCGCTGCGCCAGCCGGAAAGGTAGCTGGGCGCAGCCATCAGTGCGGGCACGAGGCCGGGCTGCCAGGCCGGTGTGCGTTGAAGGAAAGCTGCGAACTCGGCGTTCGTCACCAGCCGGGTGCGCAGCAGATAGGGCGCCACGCCGGCCGGCGCCGCCACGCCGTCGGCCGGCAGCACGCTGCGCAGCGTGCCGCCGGCGATGGCGCGGTAGTCGGCGTCCGCCGCCATGCCGCTGCCGGCCGGCAGGGCCAGCAGGGCCAGCAGGAACGGCATCAGCGCGGCGCAGGGCTTCATGGCTGACGCGACCTGCGCATGTCGCGCACCTGAGCCGGCGTCACGACTGGCGTGCCCTTGTTCATGTCGACGCCGACATAGTTGATGACGGCCGCGATGTCGTCGTCGCTGAGGTCTTGCGGCGGCATCACGCCGTTGTAGTGCTCGCCATTGACGACGATCTCGCCATTGCGTCCGTTGAGCACGATGTGCGCCATCTCATACGGCCGCTGCTGGAAGAAGTCGGAATTGGCCAGCGGCGGGAACACGCCGGGCACGCCCTTGCCATCCGCCTGATGGCAGGCTGAGCAGTTAGCGTCGTAGACCGCCTTGCCGCGCAGCTGCTGGGCGCGGTCGGCCGCCGTCGCGACGGGCTTGGCGACAGGCTTCTCGGCCGGCTTGGCCGCAGCCGCCGTAGCCGCTCCGGGCAGCGCTTTCTTGATGCCCTTGCCGTAGATCTCAGGCCGCTCCGGGCCGCTCACCGCCATCAGACCGATGGCGCCCTTGTTGAAGGCGCGCGTCAGCGAATGGTCCACCAGCGTCAGGTTGCCCGGCACGCGCGGCGTGAATTCGACGATGGTCGAACCGCCCGACGGCACCATCGTCGTCTGCACATTCTCCTGGTAGTGGCTGCCGCCCTCGGTGTAGACGCGGTCGAAGATGGCGCCGATCACGTGGAAGCTGGAGGTGATGTTGGGACCGCCCACGCCGAAGTACATGCGCACCTTCTCGTTGGCCTTGGCGGTCAGCGCGTTGGCGCCTGTCAGCGCGCCGTCGGCGCCGTTGAACAGCACATAGGTCGGTTTTTCATCGATGGCCTTCTGCATGTCGAAGCCCTGCAGGCCGGGCGCGCGATAGGCGCCGTTGGTGTAGAACTCGCCTTGCATCACATAGTATTCGCGGTCCACCGGCGGCAGGCCTTCCTTCGGCTCGACCAGGATCATGCCGTACATGCCGTTGGCGATATGCATGCCGACCGGCGCGGTGGCGCAGTGGTACACATACAGGCCGGGCGCCAGCGCCTTGAAGGTGAAGCTGGCTTCGTTGCCGGGCGCGATCAGCGTCTGCGCGGCGCCGCCGCCAGGGCCGGTGACGGCGTGCAGGTCGATATTGTGGGGCAGCTTGTTGTCAGGCAGGTTGAGCAGGTGCAGCTCGACGGTGTCGCCTTCGCGCACCCGTATCATCTTGCCCGGCACCGTGCCGCCGAAGGTCCAGAAGGTGTAGCGGGTGCCGGGGGCGATCTCGCGCTCGACTTCTTCCACCGTCAGGTTGACCACGACCTTGGCCGGGGTCTTGCGGGTGATCGGTGGCGGCAGCAGCGGCGGCGCCAGCAGTTCCTGGGTGATGGTGGGCAGCACCGCCTCGGGGGCGGCGGCCAGGTTGGCGTGGGTCATGGCCAGTACGGCGCCGGCAAGGCCGGCCGCGACCAGTTTCAATTGCGTTCTCATTTTTATGTCGCCTTTGGTTGTTGGCGCACTCTCAGTTGAGTGCGCATCCATGCTAGGGGAAGCAAACGGCAAAATCCTTGACCTGGGTTGTCGAATTCGACATTGGCGGCCGGAGATGTGGAGCGGGGCGGCAGGCCGCCCCGCGAAGAACGATCAGGCGCGGTCTGCGGACACTGCCGCCAGGCGGGCCTTGTTGCCACGCGCCGTCAGCAGGCGCCAGGCGAACAGCGCCAGGAACAGCGTGCCGATGGCGAACACCACGTCACCGGGTACGCGCATCCAGACCAGCGTTTCCATCAGCTTGGAGTGGATCACTTCCGGCGAACGCGCAAACCACATGCCGGTGCTGACGCTGGCCCAGGCCTGGTAGATGCCGGCCGGCACCAGCGAGATGAACACCATCATCGCCAGGCCGAGGTTCAGGCACCAGAACATGACCTTGAGCAGGGCGTCGGACCAGGCCAGGCGGTCGCACAGGCCGCGCAGGCAGAACAGCAGCAAGCCGATGCCCAGCATGCCGTACACGCCGAACAGCGCGGCATGGCCGTGCGCCGCCGTTATGTTCAGGCCTTGCATGTAGTACAGCGCGATCGGCGTGTTGATCGAGAAGCCCAGCAGGCCGGCGCCGACGGTGTTCCAGAAGCCGACCGCGATGAAGCACAGGATCGACCACTTGTAGGTGCTGACCCAGGGCGCGGCCTTGGAGCGCTGGTAGTTGCGCCAGGCTTCGACGCCGATCATCGACAGCGGCACCACTTCCAGCGCCGAGAACATGGCGCCGATGGCGATCACGAAGGTCGGGGTGCCGGTGAAGTACAGGTGGTGCAGCGTGCCGAGGATGCCGCCGAACAGGAACACGATGGTTTCCAGCACGATGGCGCTGTTGGCGGTGGATGCGCGGATCAGGCCCAGGCGGGTGAACAGCAGGGCGATGACGGCCGTGGCGAACACTTCAAAGAAGCCTTCGACCCACAGGTGCACCAGCCACCAGCGCCAGTATTCGATCATCGAGTAGTGGGTGTGACGGCCCCAGGTCAGCGAGGTGGCGTAGAAGCCGCCGATGCACAGCGCAGCCAGGAACACCATGACGATCAGGCCACGGCTTTCCGACTTCTTGACCAGTGCCGGCCACAGTGCGCGGCCCAGCAGCGTGACCCAGAACAGCAGGCCGACGAACAGCAGGATCTGCCAGATGCGGCCCATGCTGGTGAATTCCAGGCCCTGGTTGCCCAGCCAGAAGGCGAAACCGGTGCCCTTGTGTTGCAGCGAACCGAGCCAGCCCATGGCGGTCGAACCGACCACGATGAACAGCAGCGCGTAGAACAGCAGGTTCACGCCCAGCTTCTGGAACCTGGGCTCGTGGCCGGAGATGGCCGGTGCGATGTACAGGCCGGTGGCCAGCCAGGCAGTGGCGATCCACAGCACGGCGAACTGGGTGTGGATGGTGCGGCTGACCACGAACGGCAGGATCTGCGCCAGCGGGTAGCCGAAGAAGCTATGGCCTTCGACCGCGTAGTGGGCGGTGATGACGCCCATGCCCACTTGCGCCAGGATCAGGCCGATGACCACGAAGAAGTACTTCTTGGTCGCCAGCATCGATGGCGTAGGCTTGAGGTTGAACAGCGGATCGGTCTTCGGCGGCACCGGATCGGCTTCTTCCTTGGCTGCCGAATGCACCATCACCATGGCGGTGATGGCGCCTATCATCAGGATGATGCTGGCGATGGACCAGATGCCGGCGCCGGCACTGGGACGGTTGTCGATCAGCGGTTCGTGCGGCCAGTTGCTGGTGTAGCTCAGGTCGACGGAACCGGGGCGGTCGGTGGCGGCGGCCCAGGCCGACCAGAACACGAAGGCCGGCAAGGCCTTGAGGTCGTCCGGATCGGGCAGCGAATTGGCGTTCATCGCGTACTGTTCGCGCAGATGGTCCAGCGCGCGGTCGTCGCCGAACAGGCTGGTGTAGTGGCTGGCGACTTCACGCACGGCGGCGGCGCGGTCGGCCGACAGCACGATGGTGCCGGTGGCGGCGTCATAGCTGTTGCGGCGCATTTCCTCCTTCAGCCGGGCGTTCAGCGCGGCCTGGTTGGATTTGCTCAGATCGTCGAAGCTGGCGCCGAAATCGCGCTTGGCCCAGATCTGGCGCAGCGCCAGCGCCTCGCGGTGCAGCCAGTCGGCCGACCAGTCGGGGGCGACATAGCTGCCGTGGCCCCAGACTGTGCCGAGCTGCTGGCCGCCGGCCGACAGCCAGGCTTGCTGGCCGCGGTCGACCTGGCCTTCGCCGAACAGCTCGTTGCCGTCGACGCTGGTGATGTGTTTGGGGATGGGCGGCGCCGTCAGGTAGATTTCCGCACCCACCCAGCCGAGAACGGCGAAGGAGAGGGCGCAGATGATGGCGAGCCAGGTCCAGAGCTTGCGTGTGGCGTGCATGGCATGGTTCCTTAAGTTGGCTGATGAGAGGATGGAGCGCGAACCGGCGATGGCCGGATCGACGGAGCCGATTCTAGGCGCGGCGCTTAAACATGTATATTCGATCCCGGTTTTTCTTGATCCAGGTTATGAACAAATATTTTGGATGCATGAATAATGGCGCTGCCCTCTACAACGGAGTCCACCATGCGCCTGACCGCCTTCACCGATTACACCTTACGCACGCTGATCTACCTGGCAGGGCAGCAGGACCGGCTGGCGACGATCGCTGAGATTGCCGAGCGCCACGGCATGTCCAAGCACCACCTGACCAAGGTGGTGTACCAGCTGGGATTGACGGGCGTGATCCGCACCGTGCGCGGCCGGCATGGCGGCATCGCGCTGGCGCGCGCGCCGTCGGCCATCCGCATCGGCGAGGTGGTGCGGGCCAGCGAGCCCGACTTCCACATGGCCGATTGCTTCGACGCCCGCCAGGCCACCTGCGTGCATGCGGGCCGCTGCTGCGTGCAGGGCATGCTGGGGCAGGCGGTGCTGGCCTACCTGTCGGCGCTGGACGCGGTGACGCTGGCCGACATCGCCTGTCCGGTCGAGGCCGTGCCAGTCCAGGCCCAAGACCTAGTTCTTTTGGCCTAGGCCGCTAGCCTGTTTGCAGTGGCGGTTTGGCCGTCCTGCCGATGGTCGGCGGCCAGCCCAGCGCTTACCCTGATGCCATCCCTATGTCCGTCAGGAGATTCAAAGTGTCTAACAATAACAAAGCCGTCCAGGTGCTCGCGAGCAGCACGGTGTCGTTCACGATCTGCTTCGCGATCTGGATGATGTTCGCGGTGCTGGGCATCCCCATCAAAAAAATGCTCGGCTTGAACGAAACCGAATTCGGCCTGCTGGCCGCCATGCCAGTGCTGAGCGGCTCGCTGGTGCGCGTGCCCTTGGGCATCTGGTGCGACCGCTACGGCGGCCGCATCGTCTTCTTCCTGCTGATGCTGGCGACCGTGCCGGCCATCTACCTGGTCGGCCTGGCCACGCAGTTCTGGCAGTTCCTCGTGCTGGGCCTGTTCATCGGCCTGGCCGGAGGTTCGTTCTCGGTCGGCACGCCTTACGTGGCGCGCTGGTTCTCGCGTGAGCGGCGCGGCCTGGCGATGGGCATCTTCGGCGCCGGCAATTCCGGTTCGGCGCTGACCAAGTTCGTCGCTCCCGCCATCATCGCGGCCTGGGGCTGGCAAGCGCTGCCCACCGTGTATGCGGTGACGATGCTGGTGACGGCGCTGCTGTTCTGGGTGTTCTCCGCCACCGATCCGTCGCACCAGAGCGGCGCCAGCGTGCCGCTGTCCGAACAGCTCAAGGTGTTGAAAGACCGCCGCGTGTGGCGCTATTGCCAGTACTACTCGGTGGTGTTCGGCGGCTACGTCGGCCTGGCGCTGTGGATGACCAAGTACTACGTCGGCGAATACGGTTTCGACCTGCGCCTGGCGGCGCTGCTGGCGGCCTGCTTCTCGTTGCCGGGCGGCGTGCTGCGCGCGCTGGGCGGCTGGATCTCGGACCGCTACGGCGCCTACAAGGTCACGTGGTGGGTGATGTGGGTGTGCTGGGTTTGCTTCTTCCTGCTGTCCTACCCGCCGACGGCGATGATCGTCAAGACCACCCACGGCGACGTCCACCTGCAACTGGCGCTGACGCCGTGGATGTTCACCGCGCTGCTGTTCGTGGTCGGTACCGCGATGGCGATCGGCAAGGCCTCGGTCTTCAAATTCATCGGCGACGATTTCAGCGACAACATCGGCGCCGTGTCCGGCGTGGTCGGCCTGGCCGGCGGCCTGGGCGGCTTCGTGCTGCCGATTCTGTTCGGCGCGCTGCTGGACCTGACCGGCGTGCGTTCCAGCGCTTTCATGCTGCTGTACGGCACGGTCTGCGTGTCGCTGGTCTGGATGCATTACTCGTTCCGGCCAACGGCAGCCGAACAGCCGCAGCCGCTGGCCGGCGCTGTGCCTGCCTGAGCCACAACTATTCAAGGAGAAAATGATGAGCAAATACATGATTAACACGTGGGAGCCCGAAAGCCCCGCCTTCTGGGGCAGCGGCGGCAGCAGCACCGCCAACCGCAACCTGTGGATCTCCATCCCCGCGCTGGCGCTGGCGTTTGCCGTGTGGATGGTGTGGAGCGTGGTGGTGGTCAACCTGCCGGCCATCGGCTTCCAGTACAGCACCAACCAGCTGTTCTGGCTGACCGCCTTGCCGGGCCTGTCCGGCGCCACGCTGCGTATTTTCTATTCCTTCATGGTGCCCATCTTCGGCGGCCGCAAGTGGACCACGATATCCACCGCCTCGCTGCTGATTCCGGCCATCGGCATCGGCTTCGCGGTGCAGGATGTCACCACCGGCTACCCGACCATGCTGGCGCTGGCGCTGCTGTGCGGCTTCGGCGGCGGCAACTTCGCTTCGTCGATGGCCAACATCAGCTTCTTCTACCCGAAAGCGCAGAAGGGCTATGCGCTGGGCATGAACGCCGGCCTGGGCAACCTGGGCGTGTCGGCGGTGCAGTTCGTCGTGCCGCTGGTGATTACCGGCAGCGTGTTCGGCGCGCTGGGCGGCGATTCGCAAAGCGCCACCAAGGCCGGCCACACCACCACGCTGTGGCTGCAAAACGCCGGCTTCATCTGGGTGCCGTTCATCGCCGTCAGCAGCCTGCTGGCGTGGTTCGGCATGAATGACCTGGCGTCGGCCAAGGCTTCGTTCGCCGACCAGGCTGTCATCTTCAAGCGCAAGCACAACTGGCTGATGTGCTGGCTGTACACCGGCACTTTCGGTTCCTTCATCGGCTACTCGGCCGGCTTCCCGCTGCTGATCAAGACCCAGTTCCCTGATGTCAATCCGCTGCAATACGCCTTCCTCGGCCCTCTGGTCGGCGCGCTGGCGCGTGTGGCCGGCGGCATCATCTCCGACAAGCTGGGCGGCGCCCGCGTGACCGTGTGGACCTTCGCCAGCATGATCGCGGCGGTGTACGGCGTCATCACCTTCCTGCCGCACGGCGGCACGGGCGGCAACTTCAACGGCTTCTTCTGGATGTTCATGCTGCTGTTCGCCGGCACCGGTGTCGGCAATGCCTCGACCTTCCGCATGATCCCGGTGATCTTCCTGACGGAACGCCAGCGCGCCGCAGCCGGCCAACCGGCCGCCGTGCAACAGCAAGCCATCGTCGATGCCAACAAGGAAGGCGCGGCGGTGCTGGGCTTTACCTCGGCCGTGGCGGCCTACGGCGCCTTCTTCATCCCGAAGAGCTACGGCACCTCGATCGCCATGACCGGCGGCCCGGATGCGGCGCTGTGGTGCTTCATCGGCTTCTATGTCAGTTGCATCGCCATCACCTGGTGGTGCTACGCCCGCAAGAACGCGGCCATGCCTTGCTGAACGGAGTCCTGTCATGTCATCCGCCAGAGTGATTGCACTGACCCCGTCCGTCGAATTCGACGCGGCGCTGGTGCGCAAGTTGAACCAGATGGGACCGCGCTACACCTCGTACCCGACCGCGGACCGCTTCGACGGCGGATTCGGCGCGCAGCAGTACCGCGCCGCCGTGGCCGGGGTCGATCCGGCGGCGCCGCTGTCGCTGTACGTGCATATCCCGTTCTGCGCCTCGCTGTGCTACTACTGCGGCTGCAACAAAATCATCACCCAGGACCGCGACAAGGCGGTCGAGTACCTGGATTACCTGTATCGCGAGATCGCGCTGCAGGGCAGCCTGCTATACGGCCGCCGCCGCGTCGACCAGCTGCATTTCGGCGGCGGCACGCCAACCTATCTGAGCGACGGGCAGATGGGCGACTTGCTGGCGACATTGCGCGGCCAGTTCGCGTTCGCGCCGGATGCGGAGGGCGAGTTTTCCATCGAAGTCGATCCGCGCACCGTGACGCCGGCGCGCATCGCCACCTTGCGCAGCCAGGGTTTCAACCGGATCAGCCTGGGCATCCAGGATTTCGATCCGGCGGTGCAGCAGGCGGTCAACCGCATCCAGTCCTACGAGCAGACGATGGAAGTGTTGCAGGCGGCGCGAGACTGCGGCTTCCGCTCGGTCAGCGTGGACCTGATCTACGGCCTGCCGCTGCAAAGCGTGGCCAGCTTCGGGCCGACGCTGGACAAGATCGTCGCGGCGCGGCCCGACCGCGTGGCGGTCTACAACTACGCCCACATGCCGCAGCTGTTCAAGTCGCAGCGCCTGATCAAGGCCGAAGACTTGCCGGACGCCGACACCAAGCTGGCCATGCTGGGCCTGTGCATCGAGCGGCTGACCGAGGCCGGCTATGTCTACATCGGCATGGACCACTTCGCGCTGCCGGACGACGACCTGGCGCGCAGCCAGCGTGAAGGCAAGTTGCAGCGCAACTTCCAGGGCTATTCCACCCATGCCGATGCGCCGATGGTGGCGCTGGGCGTGTCGGCCATCAGCGCGGTGGGCGCCAGCTACAGCCAGAACGAGAAAACCCTGTCGGCTTACTACGAGCGCCTGGACCGGGGCGAACTGCCGATCGCACGCGGCATCGAACTGAGCGCAGATGACCTGCTGCGGCGCACCGTGATCGGCCAGCTGATGTGCGATTTCGAGCTGGACTACGCCAGCCTGGCGCTGCCGGAAGGCGTGGCCGCCGCCGACTACTTCGCCGCCGAGCTGGAGCGCCTGAAGCCGCTGGAGGAGGAGGGCTTGCTATGCATAGGCAGCAGGGGATTGCGCGTGAAGATGCGCGGCCGCCTGCTGATACGCAATATCTGCATGGCCTTCGACCGCTATCTGCACGCGCCGCGCGCGGAAGGCCCGCAGCCGGTGTGGTATTCGCGAACCATTTGAGGCAGGTATGGAAAAGAACAAAATCAAAGTGCAGACCTTCCTGGCCAGGGTGCCGCTGTTTAACTCGATGGGGGCGGAAGAGCTGTCGCGCATCGCGCTCGGCACCACCGAGCTGCGCGTCGAGCGCGGCGGCACCATCTTCCAGCGCGGCGACGATTGCGTCGGCTTTCACCAGGTGGTGTATGGCCAGGTCAAGCTGGCGTTCACGTCGCTGGCCGGCGGCGAGAAGGTGATCGAGCTGATCGGCCCGGGCCAGAGCTTCGGCGAGGCGCTGATGTTCATGGGCAGTCCCTACATCGTCTCCGCCCAGGCCACCGAGGACACGCTGCTGCTGCACGTGGCCAAGCCGGCGATCTACCGCGAGATCCACGCCGACCCCGAGTTCGCGTGCAAGATGCTGGCCGGCCTGAGCCAACGCATGCACAGCCTGATGTGCGACATGGAGTCGTTCTCGCTGCGCTCGGGCACCCAGCGGGTGGCCGGCTATCTGCTCAAGGAGCTGCACGAGGAAACCGGCGGCGAACTGACGCTGCCGGCCACCAAGGCCGTGCTGGCCTCGCGCCTGAACCTGACGCCCGAGCACTTTTCGCGCATTCTTGCCGATCTGAGCACGCAGCAGCTGATCGCTTTCAAGGGACGCAAGATACACATCCTGGACGTGCCTGCGCTGCGGCGCTGCGCCGCCTGAAGGACAAGCATGCAAGACATCGAAAAATTCATCAGCGGTTTCGGCCGCTTCCAGCAGCAGTATTTCAACAACAGCGAAAGCCCTTACGGCACGTTGCGCACGGGCCAGCGTCCCGGCACGCTGCTGATCGGCTGTTGCGATTCGCGGGTCGATCCGGTGCTGCTGACCGGCAGCGATCCGGGCGACATCTTCGTGGTGCGCAATATCGCCAACCTGGTGCCGCCGTGCACGCCGACAGCGTCGGCCGGCGTCAGTTCGGCGATCGAGTTCGCCGTCTGCGAGCTGGAGGTCGAGCGCGTGATCGTGCTGGGCCACGCCGGTTGCGGCGGCATCCGCGCGCTGATGGCGCCAAGGCCGGCGCAGCGCGAGACGGATTTCGTCGGCCAGTGGATGCGGATTGCCGAGCCGGTGGCGCAGCGCGTGCGGCGCGACCTGGCGCATCGCGGCAGCGCCGAGCAGCACCATGCGTGCGAGCTGGCCAGCATCCTGCTGTCGCTGGACAATCTGCTGACCTATCCGTGGCTCAAGCGCCGCGTCGACGAGGGCAAGCTCAAGCTGCACGGCTGGTACTTCGATTTGCAGAGCGGGGCGCTGATGGCGTACTCGCCGCGCCGCCAGCAGTTCCTGCCGCTGGTGTGCCCGCTGACGGGGCGGGAGGCGCTATCGGCCTAGTCTGGCATGTCATGCTGGCGTACCGGCTGCCGTGCATGATACGGAATGCGCCGGGCGGTTTGTATAGTCTTCTTGGACTGGTCTTTTGGTGCTGTTTTCTCAACTACCTCGACGTACAATTGGCGCATTCAAATTGGACTCTGGAGGAAAGCAATGGCAGACAGCATGCAGTTGAAAATGTTATGGCTTGGCGAGCAGGCGCTCAGCAGTGGCGACGTCGCCGGATCGCCGGTGCGGGTGTTCGACCTCGGCCAGCCGTCGGTGCAATGGTATATGGAAGCGCAGCCGCTGCAGGATCAATGGCTGGCACTGCGCTGCATTTTTCACGGCGGGTATTTCTCGACAGGGGCGCAAGGGCTGCTGCTCACCGAGCCGGCGTCGCCGTCCGAACTGCATAGCCCCGACGGCTTGAACAGGTTTGGCTTCAGGCTGGTACCGGAAGGAAATCGCGTCCTGTTGATGAACCGCGCCGGCCTGTTTGCCGTCGGCGATGGCGCCGGCGGCTTTGTGATGTCGTCGACCGGCGAGGGCGCTTTGTTCACGGTACAGGACAGCACCATGGACACGTCGACCTTCAAGGACCAGGTCAATGCCTGCTTCAACCGCGAGCAACTGCCGCCGCAGGCCGACGGCGCGCCGCACGATCATCGCGTGCGCGATGTGCAGTGGGATGACAAGGAACACGAACGGCTCGTCGCCAACGCCTTCGCCATCGTCAAGGCCCATGGCGCCATCCCCGGCGCCAGGCGGGCAACCGAGTTGTTCAAAGAGGAAGCCTTCAGGGGTGGTCTCTTCAAGGGCTTGCGCGATGCCGACGACAAGGGGGAGTACAACGATTCTATCGGCATCATCCCCACCTACAAGTCGCACTTCTTCAATCCCGCGACCGGCAAGAACTGGTGGGGCGACACGGCGCCCACGGCCTTGACCCAGGCCATCGTGTTCGCCTACAAGTCGCTGAGTTACTGTGCCTTGCTGGAGGACCAGCCCCAGCAGCCGGAAGCGCAGTTGAAGGAATGGCGCACTCAGGCGGGATATGCCTTAGGCCTGGCACTGCACTATGTCACCGATCTGAGCCAGCCGATGCATGCCGCGAATTTCATCAACTGGCCCTTGTCCGGCGACTGGCGGCATAGCGGCTTCGAAGCACTGGCCGAACTGGTGGGCGCCAAATTCCAGCTCGATCCCGCTTCCGTGCGCGCGGACCAGATCGATCCGGACAGTTTGAATTGCCATAGTCTGAAAGATCTCATCATGGCGCTGTCGCAGCAGCAAAAGGCACTCTACGACAGCAAGCTCAAGCCCCTGCTGGCGCGCAAGGTGCGGATCGTGCATGGCGCGCATGGCGCGCATACCTTTTACGACAATACGTTCACGGAAGAGGAGTGCGGCGCCATCCTGCGGCCCTCGTTGCACACCGGGCAGTTGTATGCCGCGGCTTTCCTGCTGCAATGGGGACGTATCACCGATGTCTGGAACTACGTCAGCGTGTTCAACCGCGCCCACAGTTCCTGGGCGCCCACCTTCTTCGCCTACAAGGGGAAGACCTGGGTAGGCTTCACCGATTCGGATCGCTGGCGGGTCGTCTTGCAGCCGCTCGATCAAATGGATCGCTATCCCGAGGGATCGATCGTGGTCGGACCTGCTGCCACGCCGGCGGTGGGCTTCGAGAGCCCGGCCATCGCGGCGGGGGATGACACCATCATGGTGGCCTACCACGACAAGGGCAATCAGGATCTCTACGTCTGCCAGGCCAGCGGCGAACTGAGCGCGAGCAGCAGCTGGGACAGGACAAAATTCAGCACTGCCCGCATCAAGGATTTTACGAATCCGGCCATGGCGCGCCTGGGCGACGAACTGGTGCTGGCCTGGGCCGACTACGGCGACCGCATGCCCGGCAGCGGGGACCGGGACGGACTGTATGCCAGCTACTACAATCTGAAGACTGGCGGTTCCTGGAGCAGCCCTGAAAAGCTGCCGGGACGCGACACGCAACGCTCACCGGCATTGGCGGTCTACAACGATCAACTGGTGATGGCCTGGAGCGGCTACCACGGCGGCACGCCGATCTTTTCCGCCAGCCTGGCCAAGGGCAGCCGCAACTGGTCGTCCCAGGTCAGGCTGGCGGACGACACCGCGACAGACCGTGGGCCGGCCCTGGCGGTGCAGGAGGGCGTGCTCTACTTGCTGTGGCGCCGTGGCGACCGTGTCTTTTACGCCACGGGCAACAGCTATGCCAGCTTCAGCCAGGCGGCCTTGCTGCCAGTCGATAATTGCTGGTCGCATCAGGATGTACGGGCGTTCGGCGGTGCCGACAACAAGACGATCTATGTCGGCTGGAACGAGAACTGGCAAATGAAATACACCACCCGCAGGCTGACGTAGGATCGGGAGGGCGGCGGTGCGACCTGGTCGAAGGCGTACATCAGGGCCGCGATGCCAACCTGGCCGGGCGCATCGTTGGCGTAGTCATTCCTGGGTTGGCGCGGCCGGGCCTATAGTCTGTTTGACCTGCTTGCCTGGCGCGCTCAGGTCTGGGCGGCCGGCGGCGGCTGGCCGTCATCGTCGGGGTTCGGGGCTGGCGGGGCATTCAGGCCAAAGCTTTCCCAGCCCTCGCCGAATAGCTCGTAGGGATGCTGGCTGCGATCCGAACCGTTCCCGCAGATCATGGCGTTGGCCGGGCAATAGCGGTCGCAGCCCCAGCAGATCAGCTCGGGCCGCGCCGGGCGCAGCGGGAAGATCTTCGCCATCTCAGGCGTAGCTCATCAGGTCGCCCTGGCGGTCGAAGGCCAGCAGGCGGTCCATCTGTCCCTGCTGGATCGCGCCCAGCATCTTGTTCAGCGCGACATCGGTCTGTTGGGCGTCGGGCAGGCGGCCATCCCTGCCGGACAGGGTGGTGATCAGCAGCACGTCCCATGGCTGGCCCATGTGCTGGGCTTCCTCGGCCAGGTTGGCGAAGGTGTCCAACTCGCCGACCTGCTTGTCGACGCACATGACGGGCACCAGCGTGGTGCGCGGCGACATGCCGGGCGCGGCGCCCGGTTCCGGTTCGGCCACTGCAAAGGTCAGCAGCAGGCGTTGTGGCTGCGCCTGGACGGCGGCGGCGATCAGCAATTCTTCAAACGTGGCGATGTTCATAAACTTCCTCCATATGCAATGGCGCGCGCGACGCGGCGGCCCAGGCTCTATGTATAACGCGGACCGGGGCCGCTGCCCATCGACATGAATGACTAGTCGGCCTAGTTCCTTTGCCTTGTTGGCCGCCCGGCAGCGCTTGATTCAAGTCAAGGACCGGCACGTGGCGCCCGGCCAATAATGGCGGCGCGGCCCGCACTGCGGCCGGATGCAAAGGACGAGGAATGAGGTTCACCAGGAAATATCGGACGGCTGGCCGGCTGGCCGTCGCGCTGGCGGTCGCCGCCGGAACCGGATGGATGTGGCAGGGCTACGGCCCGGCCGCCAGCGGGCCATGGACGCCGCCGTCCGGCGCGCGTTGCGAGGCGCCCGCCGCCGCGCCGGACATCGTCGGCCAGATACGCTACGACAGCGGCCTGGTGCTGCGCTATTGCAGCGTCGGCGCCATGCTTGCCCAGCTGGGCGCGCTGGAGCAGCCGGGCCTGGTCCGCGCCGCCGCCGTGCGCGCCGCCGATGGCCGCTGGCTGCCCGCCTGCACCGGCCACGATTGCGCCGGTGCGCTGTGAACTAGTCACTTCGGCCTAGTCCCCCTAGTCCTTCTCGCGCCGCCCGGCCGCCTTCTTGCCGATTCACACCAGCGTCCGCTCTCCTTAGACTGCAATCATCGTCGAGTCCATGCATGTTGCATGCGACCGCATGCCCGGTCCCCGCCGGGTGCAAGTTAGGAGGCAGCATGAGTCACTTTCTGGATCGCCTGAAGTTCTTCAATAAAACGGTATCGACCTTTTCCGACGGCCACGGCGCTGTCGTGCACGAGGACCGCACCTGGGAAAACGCCTATCGCCAGCGCTGGCAGCACGACAAGATCGTGCGCTCCACGCATGGCGTCAACTGCACCGGTTCGTGCAGCTGGAAGGTCTATGTGAAGAACGGGCTGATCACCTGGGAAACGCAGCAAACCGATTACCCCCGTACCCGTCCCGACCTGCCCAACCACGAGCCGCGCGGCTGCCCGCGCGGCGCCAGCTATTCGTGGTACGTGTATTCGGCGCAGCGCGTCAAGTACCCGATGGTGCGCGGCCGCCTGATGGAAATGTGGCGCGAGGCGCGCAAGACGATGGACCCGGTCACGGCCTGGGACTACATCAGCCAGAACCCGGAACGCGCCGCGCTGTACAAATCGGTGCGCGGCCTGGGCGGCTTCGTGCGCGCCACCTGGGAAGAGAGCAACGAGATGATCGCCGCCGCCAATGCGCTGACGATCAAGAAATACGGCCCGGACCGCATCGTCGGCTTCTCGCCGATTCCCGCCATGTCCATGGTCAGCTATGCGGCCGGCACGCGCTACCTGTCGCTGATCGGCGGCGTGGCGCTGAGCTTCTACGACTGGTACTGCGATTTGCCGCCGGCCAGCCCGCAGGTGTGGGGCGAGCAGACCGACGTGCCGGAATCGGCCGACTGGTACAACTCGACCTACCTGATGGTGTGGGGCTCGAACGTGCCGATGACGCGCACCCCCGACGCCCACTTCTACACCGAGGTGCGCTACAAGGGCACCAAGACGGTGGCCGTGTCGTCCGACTTCGGCGAGATGGCCAAGTTCGGCGACATCTGGCTGGCGCCCAAGCAGGGCACCGACGCCGCGCTGGCGATGGCGATGGGCCACGTGATACTGAAAGAGTATCACGCGCACCACCAGTCGGTCTACTTCAAGGAATACGCCAAGCAGTACACCGACTTCCCGATGCTGGTGCTGCTGAAAGAGCAGAACGGCAAGCTGGCGCCGGAGTACTTCCTGCGCGCCTCGCACCTGGCCAACAACCTCGACGAAACCAACAACCCGGACTGGAAAACCCTGGTCATCGACGAGGCCAGCGGCCGCATCGTCGCGCCGGCCGGGTCGATCGGCTTCCGCTGGGGCGAGTCCGGCAAGTGGAACCTGGAAATGAAAGAGGGCGGCAACAACGCGCCGGTCGATCCGCAGCTGTCGCTGATCGCTTGCAGCGATGAGGTGCTGGCGGTCGGCTTCCCTTACTTCGGCGGCAAGGACAGCAGCGATATGCTGATGCGCAACGTGCCGGTCAAGCGCCTGACGCTGGCCGACGGCAGCACCGCGCTGGTCGCCACCGTGTTCGACCTGACGCTGGCCAACTACGGCATCGACCGCGGCCTGGGCGGCGGCAACGTCGCCACCGGCTACGAGGACGACGTGCCTTACACCCCGGCCTGGCAAGTCAAGCACACCGGCGTCAAGGCCGCCGATGTCATCACCGTGGCGCGCCAGTTCGCCGAGAACGCCGACCAGACGCGCGGCAAGAGCATGGTCATCGTCGGCGCCGCGCTGAACCACTGGTACCACATGGACATGACCTATCGCGGCATCATCAACATGCTGATGATGTGCGGTTGCGTCGGCCAGTCGGGCGGCGGCTGGGCGCACTACGTGGGCCAGGAAAAACTGCGTCCGCAAACCGGCTGGACGCCGCTGGCGTTCGCCCAGGACTGGAACCGTCCGATGCGCCAGATGAACGGCACCTCGTTCTTCTACGCGCACACCAGCCAATGGCGCCACGAGAAGCTGCACACCGAGGAAATCGCCTCGCCGACGGCGGGCCCCGATGTCGCGCCGATGACGCTGCTGGACTACAACGCCAAGGCCGAGCGCCTGGGCTGGCTGCCATCGGCGCCGCAGTTGCAGACCAATCCGCTGGAAGTGACGCGCGCCGCCGCTGCGGCAGGCATGAGCCCGGTCGACTACGCGGTCGGCCAGATCAAGGACAAGAAGCTGGAGTTCTCCTGCGACGATCCGGATAATCCGGCCAACTTCCCGCGCAATATGTTCGTGTGGCGCTCCAACATCCTGGGCAGCTCGGGCAAGGGCCACGAGTACTTCCTCAAGTACCTGCTGGGCACGCAGAACGCGCTGATGAGCGACGAGGACGACTGCATCAAGCCGCGCGACGTCAAGGTGCGCCCGGCCGCAGAAGGCAAGCTGGACCTGCTGGTGGTGCTGGACTTCCGCATGTCCACCACCTGCCTGTACGGCGACATCGTGCTGCCGACCGCGACCTGGTACGAGAAGGATGACTTGAACACGTCGGACATGCATCCCTTCATCCATCCGCTGTCGGAAGCCGTGCAGCCGCTGTGGCAATCGCGGTCGGACTGGGAAATCTACAAGGGCATCGCCAAGAAGTTCGAGGAAATCGGCGGCGCCTACCTGGGCACGCAGCAGGATCTGGTGCTGACCCCGCTGATGCACGATACGCCCGGCGAACTGGGCCAGCCGTTCGACCCGAAAGACTGGCGCGCCGGCGAATGCGAACCGGTGCCGGGCAAGACCATGCCGAACTTCACCGTGGTCGAGCGCGACTACACGCAGATTTACCAGAAGTTCACCTCGATCGGCCCGCTGCTGGAAAAAATCGGCAACGGCGGCAAGGGCATCAGCTGGAAGACCGGCCACGAGGTGGACGTACTGCGCGGCATCAACCGCACGGTGACGGCGCCCGGCGTGGCGCACGGCCAGCCGCGCCTGGATACCGCCATCGATGCGGCGGAAATGATCCTGTCGCTGGCGCCGGAAACCAACGGCCACGTGGCGGTCAAGGCCTGGGATGCGCTGTCCAGGATTACCGGCCGCGACCACACCCATCTGGCGCTGCCACGCGAGCATGACAGCATCCGCTTCCGCGACGTGCAGGCGCAGCCGCGCAAGATCATCTCCTCGCCGACCTGGTCGGGCCTGGAGTCGGAAGAGGTCAGCTACAACGCCTGCTACACCAATGTGCACGAACTGATCCCTTGGCGCACGCTGACCGGCCGCCAGCAGTTCTATCAGGATCACCGCTGGATGCGCGATTTCGGCGAGGGCATGTGCGTGTACAAGCCGGCCATCAACACCAAGACCACGGCGGCGATGCTGGGTGCTCAGCCGAACGGCAACAAGGAAATCGCGCTGAACTTCATCACGCCGCACCAGAAGTGGGGTATCCACTCGACCTACTCGGACAATCTGCGCATGCTGACGCTGTCGCGCGGCGGCCCGCACGTGTGGCTGTCGGAGACCGACGCCAAGGCGGCCGGCATCGCCGACAACGACTGGATCGAGGTGTTCAACGTCAACGGCACGCTGACTGCCCGCGCCATCGTCAGCCAGCGCGTGCCGGAAGGCATGACCTTGATGTACCACGCACAGGAAAAGATCATCAACGTGCCTGGCGCCGAGATGTCGGGCAAGCGCGGCGGCATCCACAACTCGGTGACGCGCGCCGTCACCAAGCCGACCCACATGATAGGCGGCTACGCCCAGCTGTCGTGGGGCTTCAACTACTACGGCACGGTCGGCTCCAACCGCGATGAATTCGTGTTGGTGCGCAAGATGAACAAGGTCGACTGGCTGGAAGGCCCGTTGAAGGAAACGAATGGGAGCAAAGCATGAAAATTCGCGCGCAAATCGGCATGGTGCTGAACCTGGACAAGTGCATCGGCTGCCACACCTGCTCGGTCACCTGCAAGAACGTGTGGACCAGCCGTGACGGCGTGGAGTACGCCTGGTTCAACAACGTCGAGACCAAGCCCGGCATCGGCTATCCGAAGCACTGGGAAAACCAGGACAAGTGGAACGGCGGCTGGCGCCGCACCGACGCCGGCAAGATCGAGCCGCGCCAGGGCAGCCGGCTGAAGATCCTGGCGCAGATTTTCGCCAATCCCAACCTGCCGCAGATCGACGAGTACTACGAGCCGTTCACCTACGACTACGAGCGCCTGCAAAACGCGCCGTTGTCGGAAACACCGCCGACGGCCCGTCCGATCTCGGTGTTGACCGGCAAGAAGATGGAAAAGATCGAGTGGGGTCCGAATTGGGAGGATGACCTGGGCGGCGAATTCGCCCAGCGCAGCCAGGATACGCTGTTCAACAACATGCAGAAGGAAATGTACGGCACCTTCGAGAACACCTTCATGATGTACTTGCCGCGCCTGTGCGAGCATTGCCTCAATCCGACGTGCGTGGCGTCTTGCCCGTCGGGCTCGGTGTACAAGCGCGAGGACGACGGCATCGTGCTGATCGACCAGGACAAGTGCCGTGGCTGGCGCATGTGCATCTCCGGTTGCCCGTACAAGAAGATCTATTACAACTGGTCGTCCGGCAAGGCCGAGAAGTGCACCTTCTGCTACCCGCGCATCGAAGCGGGCCAGCCCACGGTGTGCTCGGAAACCTGCGTCGGCCGCATCCGCTACCTGGGCGTGCTGCTGTACGACGCCGACAAGATCGAGCAGGCGGCCTCGGTGGCCGATCCGCGCGACCTGTATCCGTCGCAGCTGGGCCTGTTCCTCGATCCGCACGATCCGGCCGTGATTGAGGAAGCGCGCCGCCAGGGCATCCCGGATTCGTGGCTGGAATCGGCCAAGCGTTCGCCGGTGTACAAGATGGCGGTCGAGTGGAAGGTGGCGTTCCCGCTGCATCCCGAATACCGCACGCTGCCGATGGTGTGGTACATCCCGCCGCTGTCGCCCATCCAGGCCGCCGCCGAGTCCGGCCGCATGGGCAAGAACGGCATCCTGCCGGACACCGCCAGCCTGCGCATCCCGGTGCAATACCTGGCCAACCTGCTGACGGCGGGCGACCAGCAGCCGGTGATACGCGCCTTGGACCGCATGCTGGCGATGCGCGCCTATATGCGCAGCAAGCATGTGGCGGCGGTGCCCGACCTGGAGGTGTTGAAGCAGGTCGGACTGGAGGCGGAGATGGTGGAGGACATGTACCACATCATGGCCATCGCCAATTACGAGGACCGTTTCGTGATTCCGAGCAGCCACAAGGAAATGGCCGAGGACAGCTTCAACGAGAAGGGCAGCTGCGGCTTCAGTTTCGGCAACGGCTGCTCGGACGGCGTCAGCGACGCCAGCCTGTTCGGAAAACGCAAGCACGGGTCGGAGATCTTCATGTCGATGCCGAAGTCACGCAAGAAAAAGGAGAACCTCGATGTCTGACCATACCAACGAAGCCCACGGCTATTGCGTGCTGTCGGCGCTGCTGCTGTACCCGGAACCGGAGCTGCTGGCCGAGCTGCCGGAGCTGGACCGGCACCTGCTGGACACGCTGCCACGCTGGCACGCCGCGCTGGAGGGGCTGATGCTGCACATGCGCCGCACCGCGCTGATCGACTTGCAGCAGCAATATGTGATGACCTTCGACCGCAACCCGTCGCATTCGCTGCATCTGTTCGAGCATATCCACGGCGAATCGCGCGACCGGGGGCAGGCGATGGTCGACCTGCTGGCCGAGTACAGCAAGCACGGCCTGCAAATGGTCGGCAACGACTTGCCGGACTATGTGCCGCTGTTCCTGGAATACCTGTCGCAGCTGGAGCAGGCCGAGGCGCAGCGCGTGCTGGGCGACGCCATTCATGTGCTGGCCTACATCGGCCGCAAGCTGCACGCCAACGGCAGCCCGTATGCCTGCGTGTTCGACCTGTTGCAGACGCTGACGCCGGTGCCGGCCGAGGAATTGAGCGAGCCGCCGGTGCGCGACATGGACGAGGCGCTGGAAACCTTCGGCCCCGGCGCCGACGGCATCGAACCGCTGCTGGCGCCGGCCATGGGCGGCGGCGCCCATCCGGTGCATTTCTATCCGAAGGCGGCGGCGCCGCAGCGTCATTGAGGAGAATAATATGAACTATTTACATCAATTCTTGTTTGGCATCTATCCCTATATCGCGCTGGCCATCTTCTTTGTTGGCAGCCTGATCCGCTTTGACCGCGAGCAGTACAGCTGGAAGTCCGAATCCAGCCAGACGCTCAACAGCGGCATGCTGAAGCTGGGCAGTCCGCTGTTCCATATCGGCGTGCTGGGCCTGTTCTTCGGCCACATGGCCGGCCTGCTGACGCCGGTGTGGGTGTGGGATACGCTGGGCGTCACCCACGGCGCCAAGCAGCTGGTGGCGATGGTGGCCGGCGGCGTGATGGGTTCGCTGTGCCTGGTCGGCCTGCTGATGCTGATCGCCCGCCGCCTGAGCAACGACCGCGTGCGCGCCCGCAGCACCTTCAAGGACAAGCTGGTGCTGGTGTGGCTGCTGGCGACCTTGCTGCTGGGGCTGTCGTCGATCTTTGTGTCGGCGTCGCATATGGACGGGCACATGATGGTTCTGCTGATGAGCTGGGCGCAGCATGTGGTGACGCTGCGCGGCGACGCCGCCGGCTTCATCGAGGAAGCGCCGCTGGTGTTCAAGCTGCATCTGTTCATGGGCATGTCGCTGTTCGCGATCTTCCCGTTCACCCGCCTGGTGCATGTGTGGAGCGGCTTCGGCGCCGTCACCTATTTGAGCCGCGCTTATCAACTGGTGCGTCCGCGCTGAGGAGACGATCATGGGTATCGCAGTCAATGGCGTCGACATCGACGACAGCGTCATCGCGGCGGAGCTGCCGCACCAGGCCAAGGCGGACAACCCGCTGCGCCAGGCGGTGCACGAGGCGGTGCTGCGCCAGGTGTTGTTGCAGGAGGCGGACCGGCTGGGCATCGCCGGCGCCGATGAAGATGAGCGCATCGAGAAGCTGTTCGCGCAGGAAGTGGTGGTGCCGGAGGTGGACGAGGCCAGCAGCCTGCGCTACTACCAGAGCCAGCCGCAGCGTTTCCGCAGCGGCGATCTGGTCGAGGCGCGCCACATTCTGTTCCAGGTGACGCCGGCGGCGCCGCTGGAGCTGCTGCGCCAGACGGCGGAGCTGATCCTGGCCGAGCTTCAGGCGCGGCCGGAGCGCTTCGAGGAGTTGGCGCGGCAGTATTCGAACTGCCCGTCGGGTGTGGTGGGCGGCAGCCTGGGGCAGCTGGCGCGCGGACAGTGTGTGCCGGAATTCGATGAGTTGTTGTTCCGTTTGCAACAGGGCGAGCTGGCCGGGCGCTTGCTGGAAACGCGTTTCGGCTTGCATATCGTGCAGGCGCAGCGGCGGGTGGAGGGCGCGATGGTGCCGTTTGCCGCCGTGCAGGCGCAGATTGCCGACGAGCTGCGCCGGCAGTCCTGGCAGCGCGCCTTGCACCAGTACCTGCACATCCTGGTCGGCCGCGCCGACATCCAGGGCGTGGAACTGGACGGCGCGCAGTCGCCGCTGGTGCAGTAACGTCATTCCCGCTTTCGCGGGAAGGACAGGGGGCGTCTAGTCATTTCGAACTAGGCCGGCTAAGCCGTCATGCGCAGTGGCAGGACGCTTCCCGGCCGCTACAATGGCCTCACACCATTGAAAACAGGAGAGCGACGATGTTAAGCGACCGTTTTGGTCGATCGATCGACTATCTGCGGGTGTCGGTCACGGACCGCTGTGACCTGCGCTGTACTTATTGCATGCCCAAGGATTTCAAGGGCTATGAAGACCCGCCCGACTGGCTCAGCTTCGACGAGATCGAGCGGGTGGTCGCAGCCTTCGCGCGGCTCGGCACCTCCCGCGTGCGCCTGACCGGCGGCGAGCCGCTGACCCGGCGCAACCTGCCGCAACTGGCTTCCCGGCTGTCCGCGCTGGACGGCGTGCGCGACCTGTCGCTGTCGACCAACGGCACCCGGCTGGCGCGCTACGCCGAGGCGCTGGCCGCCTCCGGCATCTCCCGCGTCAACGTCAGCCTCGACACGCTGGACCGCGAATGCATGGCCGGCATCACCGGGCGTGACTGCCTGCCCGCCGTGCTGGACGGCCTGCAAGCGGCCAAGGCAGCCGGACTGGCGCCGGTCAAGATCAATATGGTGGCCATGCGCGGCGTCAACGACGCCGAGATCGATGCCATGGCCGCGTTCTGCATCGAGCAGCAGTTTGTGCTGCGCCTGATCGAAGTCATGCCCATGGGCGAGACGGGCCGCAACACGGCCTATCTGAACCTGGCCCCGGTGCAGGCGCGGCTGGCGGAAAAATTTAATCTGGTGCCGCAGGCGCTGGAACTGGGCGGCGGGCCTGCGCGCTACTGGGCCACGGCCGACGGCAGCGCCAGCATCGGCTTCATCACGCCGCTGTCGCAGCACTTCTGCGCCACCTGCAACCGCGTGCGGCTGGCGGTGGACGGCACGCTGTACCTGTGCCTGGGCCAGGAGCAGCAGTATCCGCTGCGCCCCTTGCTGCGCGGCGGCGCCAGCGATGCCGAACTGGAGCAGGCGATCCGCGAGGCCATCGAACTCAAGCCCCAGCAGCATGACTTTGGCCAGGCACCGGCCAAGATCGTGCGCTTCATGTCGCAGACCGGTGGATAGCCTGCTCACCGCGCGTGTATACTTGCAACTCGGATGTTGAATAACGGAGCAACCATGTCCCATATCGCCCGCCGGCGCATCACGCCGTGCTGAAGCCGACGCTGTTCGCCGGCTGGCAGAAATTGTCGACCCGCATCGTCGGCCTGCTGCTGAGTTTTCTGGCGGTCGCCCTGATGGTGATCGGCGGCACGCTTTTGCTGTCGTGGCAACTGG
This sequence comes from Duganella sp. HH101, assembly GCF_001758795.1. Classification (NCBI taxonomy): domain Bacteria; kingdom Pseudomonadati; phylum Pseudomonadota; class Betaproteobacteria; order Burkholderiales; family Oxalobacteraceae; genus Duganella; species Duganella sp. HH101. The sequence goes on from NZ_LRON01000007.1 coordinate 48,565, forward strand.
AAGGCAGCGCCGCCGCGATCAATGTGGCCGGCAGCTTGCGCATGGATAGCTACCGCCTGGCGATGCTGGCGATGCAGGTGGAGAACGGCGGCGGCCGCACGGCCGCAAGCACCCAGTTGAACGCCCAGCTGGGCCGCATCGACAACACGATGGCGCTGCTGCGGCGCGGCGATCCGCAGCGTCCGCTGTCCCTGCCGCCGACAGCCGCGATCCGCACCGCCTATGCCGACGTCGAACAGCAGTGGCGTAGCGTGCTGGCGCCGCCGGCGCGCGCGCTGGCGGCGGCCGAAGCCGTGCCTGCCACCCAGCAGCAACTGATACGGCAGCGCACCGAGGAGTTCGTGCAGCGCGTGGACCAACTGGTGCAGCGCATCGAGCGCGACAGCGAAAACCGCACCTTCTGGCTGCGCGCTTCGCAATTGTCGTTGCTGGCCCTGGCCCTGGTGGGCACGGTCAGCATCATCTACCTGCTGTTCGACATGATCGTGGCGCCGGTGACGCGGCTGCAAGCCGGCATGGACCGGATGCGCGAACAGGATTTCAGCGTGCGGCTTCCCGTGGACAGCAATGACGAATTCGGCATGCTGGCGCGCGGCTTCAATCAGATGGCCGACAAGCTCAAGGATTCCTACCAACACCTGGAGCAGCGGGTCAATCTCAAAACGTCCGAACTGGAACAGCAGAACCGCGAACTGGCGCTGCTGTACGACAGCGCGTCCTTCCTGCAGCAGGCGCAGTCGGCGGAGGCGATGTGCGAGGGTTTCCTGCAACGCATCAGCGAATACTTCAAGGCCGACGCCGGCTCGGTGCGCATCCTCGATCCCAACCGCGACAACCTGCATATGCTGGTGCATTGGGGCTTGTCGGAGAAACTGGTCGAGACCGAGCGCTGCCTGAAAGTGGGCGAATGCCTGTGCGGCGAGGCGGTGGTCAACAAGCTGGCCGTGATCCACGACCTGCGCCGCAAGGACGACCGCAATATGCTGCAATGCCACCGCGAAGGTTTCGCGACGATTTCGATCTTCCACATCTTTGCGCAGCGCCAGCATCTGGGCTTCTTCAATCTGCACTTCCGCGCGACGACGGTGTTTTCCGCCGCGCAGACGGCGCTGCTGGAGACGCTGGGCCAGCTCCTGGGCACGGCAATCGAAAACCTGCGCCTGCAAGGGCGCGACCGCGAGCTGGCCATTTCCGAGGAACGCAACCTGGTGGCGCAGGGCCTGCACGACAGCATCGCCCAAGGCTTGAACTTCCTGAACCTGCAGGTGCAGATGCTGGAGCAGTCGCTGCAGAACCAGCGGCTGGACGAGGTCGAGAGCATCGTGCCGGCGCTGCGGGCCGGCGTCGAGGAGAGCTACCAGGATGTGCGCGAGCTGCTGCACAACTTCCGCACCCGCCTGCAAGAAGGCAATCTGGTGACGTCGCTGGAAACAGTGGTCGACAAGTTCCGGCGCCAGAGCGGTATCGCGGTCGATTTCGAGGCCGATTCCGACGGCGCGCCTTTCCCGCGCGAGCACCAGCTGCAATTGCTGTTCATCGTGCAGGAAGCGCTGTCGAACGTGCGCAAGCATTCCTCGGCCAGCCAGGTATGGGTCAGCCTGGTGGACGAGCAGGACTTTACGCTGAGCGTGCGCGACAACGGCCATGGCTTCGATCCTGCCGCGCTGGAGTCGCTGGGCGAGGCCCATGTCGGCATCAACATCATGCGCGAGCGGGCGCAGCGCATCGACGCGCAGCTGCACCTGAAGTCTGCGCCGGGCGCCGGCACCGAGGTGGTGCTGCGCTTGCCGCGCGCCCAGCGCCGCGCCGCATAAACCTATCAAGAAAGGCTGGAACCGATGGACAATGATGCAAGCCCTATCAGCGTGCTGCTGGTCGACGACCATACGCTGTTCCGCAGCGGCATACGCTCGCTGCTGCAGCGCCACCCGGAATTCGCGGTGGTGGGCGAGGCGGCCGACGGCTTCGAAGGCGTCAAGCGCGCGCAGCAGCTCAAGCCGCAGGTGATCCTGCTGGACTTGAACATGCCCGGCATGTCCGGCGTGGAAACGCTGCAGCTGCTGCGCCAGGATTGCCCCGACAGCGCGATCGTGATGCTGACCGTGTCCGAGGATGCGGAGGACTTGAGCGTGGCGCTGAAGGCGGGCGCCAGCGGCTATCTGCTGAAGAATATCGACACCGACTACCTGACGCGGGCGATACGCCGCGCCGCCGCCGGCGAGACCGTGGTGGCCGAGGCGATGACCGCCAAGCTGGTGGCCCAGTTGCAGAATGGCGCGGCGACGCCGGCGGCGTCCGAGCTGGACAAGCTGACGCCGCGTGAACGGGAAATCCTCGATTGCCTGGCGCGCGGCGAGAGCAACAAGGGCATCGCGCGCACGCTGGACCTGGCCGAAAGCACGGTCAAGATTCATGTGCAGAATGTGTTGAAGAAGCTGAAGCTGAGCAGCCGGGTGCAGGCGGCTGTGTATGCGGTCGAGCACCGCATGCACGGCGGCGGTTGAGACGTGGTGGCTGTCTAGCCGCCGCAGCAGCCGCCGCAGCAGCCGCCCGCTGCGGCCGCCGGCGCGGCCTCGGTGGCGGCGCTGGAGGCGTAGCCGGCCATCGCCAGCTTGCGCATCAGCAGGTGCGGCGAGGTCAACGATTCATCGATGCGCGCGCTGGCGCGGCGGTCGCGCAAGGAGACGCGCACATCGCTGACGCCGTCGATGTCGCCGAGTACGCGGGCGATGATGTCGGCGCAGGCTTCGCCGTCCATGCCGTCGATAATGAGTTCTGTTTGCATAGTATTCCTTGGTTATTGGTGACACGCAGACAGCCTAAGCCAAAGCTCGCCGGCGGTCGATAGCAGGACGGCAAAAGCGGCGGGCAATTGGATTTTCCTTGATCCAGGTTATGCGAAATGGGCGTCAACTTTCACCGCGCGGCGGCTGCGACCACAATGGCCGCATACTCTTACAGGATGTAGATCATGAGCTTGCTCCATATTGAAGAACCTGCCGGGAAAGCCGGCGCATGGGATGGCAGCCATCCCCTTTGGCGGCTGGGCTTCCGGCCGTTCTACCTGGTCGCTGCGGGCTTCGCGGCGCTGGCGATTCCGCTGTGGATGCTGCGCTACCTGGGCTGGTGGCCGGCCGGCGCCGAAAGCTGGCTGCATGTCGGCTTCGCCTGGCATATGCACGAGATGGTGTTCGGCATGGCGGCGGCGGTGGTGGTGGGTTTCCTGTACACGGCCGCGTTCAACTGGACCGGCAACTGGACGCCGGTGCGCGGCAAGCTGGCGGCGCTGGTGGCCTTGTGGCTGCTGGGCCGGCTGGCGATGCTGCTGGCGCCGCCGCTGGCCGGCGCGCTGGTGGACTGGCTGTTCCTGCCGGCGGCGGCCTGGCCGCTGTGGCGCGTGATGCAGAAGGCCGGCAACCGCCGCAACTACTTCCTGGTCGGCCTGCTGGTGCTGATGGCGGTGGCCAACGGCGTGTTCCATGCCGTCACGCTGGGCTGGCTGGCGGTCAACCCGATCGCGCCGGTGCAGGCGGCGATCCTGGTCGTCGTGCTGATGGAAGGCGCGATCGGCACGCGCATCATTCCCATGTTCACCCGTAATGGCGCTCCGGGCACCACGCCTATCGTGCAACCGAAGCTGGACAAGTGGTCGCTGGGCTTGCTCGCGGCGTTCGCGCTGGGCTGGGTGGCCGGCGTGCCGGCCTGGCTGATCGCACCGGTCGGCGTGGCGGCCGCCGCGCTGGTGCTGCTGCGCCTGTGGCGCTGGCAGGCGCTGAAGACGGGCCGCGTGCCGCTGCTGTGGATCATGCACCTGTCCTACGCGTGGATCGCCGCCGGGCTGGTGCTGCTGGTGCTGTCGCGCTGGCAGATGGTCAGCGCCAGCGCGGGCTTCCATGCGCTGACGGTCGGCTCGATGGCCGGCCTGATCCTCGGCATGATGACGCGCACCACGCTGGGTCACACCGGCCGGCCGCTGCGCGCGGGCAGGGCGGAGACCGCGATGTTCGCGCTGATCCAGTTCAGCGCGCTGACCCGGGTGTTGTCGGCGCTGGGCTGGGATGGCGGTGTCGGCACCCTGGTGCTCAGCGCCGCATGCTGGACCGTCGCTTTCAGCCTGTATGCCTATGTCTATGCGCCGTACCTGACCAGTCCGCGCGCGGACGGCAAGCCGGGCTGACGCGGCATGAGCGGGCCGCACGACCTGGAAGGCTTGACATGTTCCGAGGCCGCGGCCCGGCTGCTGGCGGACGGGCCGAACGAGTTGCCGGCGTCGCGCCCGCTGGGCGCATGGCGGCTGCTGGTGGACGTGGTGTCCGAGCCGATGTTCCTGTTGCTGGTGGCCTGTGGCGGCGTCTACCTGAGCCTGGGCGACCGTGGCGAAGCCTTGATGCTGCTCGGTTTTGTGCTGGTCGTGATCGGCATGACCTTCTTCCAGCAACGGCGCACCGAGCGCTCGCTGGAGGCTTTGCGCGACCTGTCCTGCCCGCGCGCACTGGTGATACGGGATGGACGGCAGGCGCGCATCGCCGGCCGCGAGCTGGTGACGGGCGATCTGGTGCTGCTGGCCGAGGGCGACCGCGTGCCGGCGGACATGGAGCTGACCGCCGCCTCCAATCTGACGGTCGACGAGTCGATGCTGACGGGCGAGTCGGTCCCTGTGACCAAGCACGCGGCGGCCGAAGGCGTCGGGGAGGCCGAGCGGCGTGTGTACTCCGGCACGCTGGTCACGCAAGGCACGGCCAGCGGCATCGTCGTGGCGACGGGCGAGCGCAGCGCGCTGGGCCGCATCGGCGCGTCGCTGGCGACGCTGGGTGTCGAATTGACGCCGATACAATTGGAAACCCGGGGCGTGGTCAAGACCGTCGCCGTGGCCGGTCTGTGCCTGGCGGCCTGCCTGGCCTTCGCCTACTGGTGGTTGCGCGGCGACTGTCTGCAAGGCTTGCTGGCCGGCCTGACGCTGGCGATGGCGATCCTGCCGGAGGAACTGCCGGTCATCCTGACGCTGTTCCTGGGACTGAGCGCGCGCCGGCTGGCGCGCGAGCAGGTGCTGGCGCGCAGCATCCCGGCGATTGAATTGCTGGGCGCGACCAGCGTGCTGTGCGTGGACAAGACCGGCACCTTGACCGTCAACCGCATGGAAGTGTCGCGGCTGTGGTCGGAGCAGGGCGACTACCTTTGCCTGCCGCCGGGCGCGGCCGCGTTGCAGGAGGAGCTGCACGGCTTGCTTGAATATGCGGTGCTCGCCAGCCACCGCCGCGCCTTCGATCCGATGGAGCACGCCATCGGCGAGGCCGGCGCACGCCTGCTGGCCAATACCGAACATCTGCATGCCGACTGGATGCTGATCGACGATTACCCCTTGTCGCGCCAGATGCTGGCGATGTCGCGGGTGTGGCGCTCGCCGGACCAGTCGGCCTATCTGGTCGCCGCCAAGGGCGCGCCGGAAGCCATCGTCGACCTGTGCCACATGGCGCCGCAGCGCGCCGCCGCCGTCGCCGCCCAGGTCGCGGCCCTGGCCGACAGCGGACTGCGGGTGATCGGCGTGGCCCGCGCCACGTTCCCGGCGTCGCGCCTGCCGGACAACCAGCATGATTTCGATTTCGAGTTTCTCGGCCTGGTGGCGCTGGAGGACCCGGTGCGGCCGGAAGTCCCGCAGGCGGTGGCGCAATGCCATGCGGCGGGCATGCGCGTGGTGATGATCACCGGCGACCATCCGGCCACGGCGCTGGCGATTGCGCGGCAGGCGGGCATCGCCGACGGCGCCGGCACGCTGCTGTCCGGCGAGGAGCTGGCGGCGATGGACGATGCGGCGCTCCGGGCCAGGCTGGCCGGGACGACGGTGTACTGCCGGATCGCGCCGGAGCAGAAGCTGCGCCTGGTGCAGGCCTTGCGAAGCGAGGGCGACATCGTCGCCATGACCGGCGACGGCGTCAACGACGCGCCGGCGCTGAAGGCGGCCAGCATCGGCGTGGCCATGGGCGCGCGCGGCAGCGACGTGGCGCGCGAGGCGGCGGCGCTGGTGCTGCTCAAGGATGATTTCTCGTCGCTGCTGTTGGCGGTGCGGCACGGCCGCCGCCTGTTTGCCAATCTGCGCAAGGCGATCGTGTTCATCGTCGCGGTGCATGTGCCCATCGTCGGCTTGTCTATCCTGCCGGTGCTGCTGGGCTGGCCGATACTGCTGATGCCGGTACACATACTGTTCCTGCAACTGGTGATCGATCCGGCCTGTTCCATCGTGTTCGAAGCGGAGCCGGTCGAGGCCGGGGCGATGGCGGCCAGGCCGAGAAGCCGGGACCAGCGCCTGTTCGACCGCGACCTCCTGATCCGCGGCCTGCTCCAGGGCGGCGGCTTGCTGCTGATGTTGATCGTCTACCACGTGCTGTTGAGCGGGGCCGGCATATCGGAGGCCGGTGTCCGCACCACGATCTTCGTCACGCTGATCCTGGCCAACCTGGGGCTGATCCACGCCAACCGCAGCTGGACGCCACGGGGCCGCGAGCGGCGCGTGTCCGCGAACCGGCCGTTCGCCTGGATCGGACTGTCCGCCTTGCTGCTGCTGGCCGTGGTGCTGGGCGTGGAGCCGATCCGGGACATGTTCGCCTTCGCGCTGCCCGGGGCGGCGGCGCTGGCCATGTCGGTCCTGGTCGCCGCCCTGGGCGTGGCGTGGTTCGAATCGGTTAAGTGGGTGCAGGCCCGCTGGCGGTGGCCGGCCTAGGGCAGCAGCAAGGAATGCTGGCTGGCGGTGTGGAAGTCGCGCCAGACGCGGTTGATGGTACTGTCCTCGTGCGCCGCGTACAGGCCGCAGTAGGGATACAGCTCGTCGACCGCAGCGCGCGAGGCGGCCACCAGCGCCAGGGAGCTGGCCTGCACGGCGTGCATGGCGTCGGCGTCGAGCTGCGTGCCGTCAACCACCTGCGTCCAGCTGCGGTCCAGCACCGCGTAGAAATGCGTGCGGGCGGAGGCCAGGGCGCTTTCCTTGTCCCGCAGCAGCGCGGCGACTTCCGGCACCTCCAGCAGCGGCAGGTCTTTCACCGCGTGCCGGCGGCGGCGCATGCAGGGCTCGGCCAGCCGCACGAAATGGCCCGCCATGCCCGCGATATTGGCCGCCAGCGTGACATAGGCCAGCGAGTAAAACGGAAAACGGTATAGCGGCCCGTCCGCCGTCGCGGCATCGGGGCGGATGGCGAAGCCGTGCTGTTCGCTCACCCAGGCGCCGTCGACGCGGTAGCTGTGCGAGGCGCTGGCGCGCATGCCGATGCTGCCCCATGACGGCACGATCTGCACCTGTTCCGCCGGCACCAGGAAGGCGCGGATGCGCGGCGCGCCGTGCTCGTCCAGCAGCGGCTGGCCGTTGGCGCGCAACACGGCGTTCAGCGTGAAATGGGTGGCCATCGGGGCGCCGCTGGCGTAGTCCCAGCGGCCGGTGATGCGGAACCCTGCGGCTTCCCCATCGACTTCCTGCTCGGCATAGCCGGTCGGGGCGCCGCTGCCGCCCAGGCAGACGCGCTTGCCGCCTATGATGTCGCGCGCCAGCGCCGGCGGCAGGAAGCCGGCGAACCAGCCGGCGCCCGCGCACAAGGTCAGCACCCAGCCCATGCTGCCGTCGACGGCGGCCACGGCTTCCTCCAGCCGCACCGCGTCCGGCAGCGGCAGTTCGGCGCCGCCGCTGGCGCGCGGGGCCAGCATTTTGAGCCAGCCGCGCCGATGCAGCAGCGCTTGCTGGATCGGGTGCAGGAAACGGGCGGTGTCCGCCATGGCGGCGTAGCGTTCGATGCGGCGCGCGTCGCGCGCGAGGAGGTGAGGTGTCATGCCCGGTATTTTCGCATTATCGGCCGTCGAGCGGGGACAGCCATTCCATTTCCGTATGTTTGCAGCGAGAAAAATGATTGGTATCCCCGGCGCGGGCGTCGTAGCATGATGGCGCGCAATCTCCCATTTTATGAAAGACTGATGATGTCAGCAATCAAACTCGCGATCGTCGGCGTCGGCAAGATCGTCCACGACCAGCACCTGCCGGCCATCGCGGCCAACGCCGATTTCGAACTGGTGGCCTCGGCCAGCCGGCATAACACCGTGCCTGGCCTGCCGGGTTTCACCTCCATCGAGGCCATGCTGGCGGCGGTGCCGGAGATCGACGCCGTGTCGCTGTGCATGCCGCCGCAGTACCGCTACCAGGCGGCGCAGGTCGCGCTGGCGGCCGGCAAGCACGTGTTCCTGGAAAAGCCGCCGGGTGCGACGCTGTCGGAAGTGGCCGACCTGGAGGCGCTGGCCGCCGCCAAGGGCGTGACGCTGTTCACCAGCTGGCATTCGCGCTACGCGCCGGCGGTGCAGCCGGCCAAGGCCTACCTGGCCGCCCACGCGCCGACCGCCATGCAGGTCAGCTGGAAGGAAGATGTGCGCCAGTGGCACCCGAACCAGGAGTGGATCTGGCAGGCCGGCGGCCTGGGCGTGTTCGACCCGGGCATCAACGCGCTGTCCATCGTCACCGAAATCCTGCCGGCGGGGATCTTCCTGAACCGCGCCACGCTGGAGTTCCCGGAGAACCGCGACGCGCCCATCGCGGCCGAACTGCATTTCCAGGACGCTGCCGGCATGCCGGTGCACGCCCAGTTCGACTGGCGCCAGACCGGCCCGCAAAGCTGGGACATCGTGGTGCAGACCGCCGACGGCGAACTCAAGCTGAGCAACGGCGGCGCCCGCCTGTGGGTGCACGGCGTCGAGCAGCCGCTGGAGAAGGAGGCGGAATACCCGTCGCTGTACCGCCGCTTCGCCGAGCTGGTCCGCGCCGGCCGCGCCGACGTGGACGTGGCGCCGCTGCTCCACGTGGCCGACGCCTTCATGCTGGGCCAGCGCAAAGTGGTGGCCGCCTTCCACGACTGACGCCGTTCAGGCCATCTGTCCGATGGTCTTGCGGAAGCGTCGCAGCGACAGCGCGAACAGCACCGCGCCGATCGCCGCCAGCGCCAGCAGCTGCGGCCAGATCACGCCCAGGCCGGCGCCCCGGTACAGGATGGCCTGGGCCGCCGCGACGAAATGCGTGGTCGGCGCCGCCAGCATGATGTCCTGCACCAGCGCCGGCATGCTCTCGCGCGGCGTGGAGCCGCCCGACAGCAGTTGCAGCGGCAGCAGCACCAATACCAGCAGCATGCCGAACTGCGGCATGCTGCGCGCCAGCGTGGCCAGGAAGATGCCCATCGAGGTGGTGGCGAACAGGTGCAGCGCCGTCACCAGCACGAACAGCGCGATCGAGCCGCTGATCGGCACCGCCAGCGCGCCCTGCACGATGAACACCAGCGCCGCCAGCGCGGCCAGCACCACCACCGTCCCCATCGACCAGACCTTGGCCAGCATGATTTCCATCGGTGTCACCGGCATCACCAGCAGGTGCTCGATGGTGCCGTGTTCGCGCTCGCGTATCAGCGCCGCGCCGGTCAGGATGATGGACAGCATGGTGACGTTGTTGATGATCTCCATCAGCGAGCCGAACCACGACTGCTCCAGGTTGGGATTGAAGCGCATGCGCAAGTCCAGCGCCACCGGCGGCGCGGCGGCTTCCTGCTGGCGGCGCAGGAAGTCGCCGACCTCGGCGCCGACGATCTGCTGGATGTAGCCGTTGCCGGTGAAGGCCTGGCTCATGCGTGTGGCGTCGACGTTGAGCTGTATCGTCGGCGCCCGTCCGGCCAGCGTGTCGCGCTGGTAGCCGGGCGGGATGGCCAGCACGAAGGTGTAGTCGCCGTTGTCCAGGCCGGCGTCGGCCCGGGCCGCGCTGACCAATGACGGCGTGCGGAAATGCGGCGGGTAAAAGCCGGCCGCGATGCGCGCCGACAGCGGCGAGCCGTCCAGGTCGACGATGGCGATGGCGGCGTTGTGCAGGCTTTCCGGCATCGCCGTCGCCGCCACGTAAATCGACAGCGAGAAGGTGTAGACGATCAGCACCAGCATGGCCGGATCGCGCAGCAGGCTCCACAGTTCCTTGACGCCCAGCCGGTAGATGTGCGCCAGGCGCGTGTTCAACGGTGTACGCATGGTTCAGCGCTCCTGCTTGTCGAGCAACAGCACCGACGCTGTCAGGATGACCGGCACTGCCGCCAGCAGCGGCCACAGCGATCCGCCCAGCTCGGCCAGTCCGAGCGCCTTGCTGAACACGCCCCGGCTGATGGTCAGGAAGTGGGTGGCCGGGTAGATGCGGCCGATCAGCGCGCCCGCGCCGCTCAGGCCGGACACCGGATTGAGCAGCCCGGCAAACTGCACGCAGGGGATGACGGTGCCGATGATGGTCACGAACAGCGCGGCGATCTGGCTGCGGGTGAAGGTCGACACCAGCAGGCCCAGGCCGGTGGCGCACACCACGTAGACCAGCGCGGCCAGCGTCAGCGCCGCCAGGCTGCCCTTGACCGGCACGCCGAACACGGTGGCCGCCAGCAAGGTCAGCAGCGCGAAGTTCAGCATGCCCAGCGCGATATACGGCAGCTGTTTGCCGAGCAGGAATTCCAGCCGCGTCACCGGCGTCACGTACAGGTTGAGGATGGAGCCCAGCTCCTTCTCGCGCACCACCGACAGCGCGCTGAGCATGGCCGGTATCATCATCAGCAGCATGGGGATCACCGCCGGTATCATGGCCGGCAGGCTCTTGACGTCGGGGTTGTAGCGGTAGCGCGTTTCCAGCGTGCCGGCGCCGGCCAGCTTCATGCCCAGCCGGTGCTGCGCCATGTCGGCCAGCCACAGCTGGTGCATGGCTTGCACGTAGCCGCGCGTGGTCTCGGCCCGCATCGGCATGGCGCCGTCGACCCAGGCGCCTATCGTCACCGGATCGCCGCGCTGCAGGGTGCGGCCGAAGCCGGGCGGGATCTCGATCGCCAGCGCCAGTTCGCCGCTGCGCATGCGGCGGTCGAGGTCGTCGTAGTCGGCCAGCGGCGCGTGCTCGACGAAGTAGCGCGAGCCGGACAGGTTGAGCGCGTAGTTCTGGCTCAGGCCGCTCTGGTCGCGGTCCAGCACGGCGTAGGACAGGTTTTCCACGTCCATATTGATGCCGTAGCCGATGATGAACATCAGGATCGCCGTCCCCAGCAGCGCCAGCGTGGCGCGCACCGGATCGCGCCGCAGCTCCAGCGTCTCGCGCAGCGTGTAGCTGGCGGCCCGTTGCAGGCTGCGGCGCCAGCCGGCGCGCGGCGCGGCCGGCGCTTGCGTGGCTGCTTGCGTTGCCTGTTGCGGCGGCGCGCCGGTCTGCGGCGCCGGGCCGGCCGCTTCCTCCAGGTAGGCGATGAAGGCTTGTTCCAGCGTGTCGACGCCGCGCATGGCCGGCAGTTCGGCGGGCGCGGCGCTGACCAGCACGCGGCCCGCATGCATCAGCGAGATGCGGTCGCAGCGCTCGGCCTCGTTCATGAAGTGGGTCGAGATGAAGATGGTCACGCGGTCGTTGCGGGCCAGGTCTATCATCAGGCGCCAGAACATGTCGCGCGCGACCGGGTCGACGCCGGAAGTCGGTTCGTCGAGGATCAGCAGCTCGGGCTGGTGCACCATGGCCACCGCCAGCGACAGGCGCTGGCGCACGCCCAGCGGCAGCGCCTCGGGCAGCGTGTCGAGCGCGGCGGTGAGGCCGAAGCGTTCGGCCATGTCGGCCACGCGGCCGGCGATCTGCGCCTCGGGCACGCTGAACATGCGCGCATGCAGCACCAGGTTTTGCGCCACCGTCAGTTCGCCATACAGCGAGAACGCTTGCGACATGTAGCCGACGCGGCGGCGCGTGGCCATGTCGCCGGCGTCGACCTCGGCGCCGAACAGGCGGGCGCTGCCCTCGGTCGCGGGCAGCAGGCCGGTCAGCATTTTCATCGTGGTCGACTTGCCGCAGCCGTTGGAGCCGAGGAAGCCGAAGATCTCGCCGCGGCGGATGCGGAAGTCCACATGGTCGACCGCGACGAAATCGCCGAAGCGCATCGTCAGGCCCTGGGCTTCGATGGCGATGCTGTCGCCGCCAGCCTCGGGCTGGAACGGCGGCACCGTGACCGCCTGGTGGCCGCCGCGCTTGTCGGCCGGCAGCAGCGCGATGAAGGCCGCCTCCAGCGTGGTGGTGGCGGTGCGGGCGCGCAGTTGCTGCGGCGTGCCGGTGGCCAGCACCTGGCCGGCGTCCATCGCCACCAGCCAGTCGAAGCGGTCGGCTTCCTCCATGTAGGCGGTGGCCACCACCACGCTCATGGCGGGGCGCTGGCGGCGTATGCCGGCGATCAAGTCCCAGAACTGCGCGCGCGACAGCGGGTCGACGCCGGTGGTCGGCTCGTCGAGGATCAGCAGGTCGGGATCGTGGATCAGCGCGCAGCACAGGCCCAGCTTCTGCTTCATGCCGCCGGACAGCTTGCCGGCCGGGCGTTGCAGGAAGGGCGCCAGGCCGGTGCCGGCGGTCAGCTGGTCGATGCGCTGGCGGCGGCTGGCGGCGTCGTGGCCGAACAGGCGGCCGAAGAATTGCAGGTTTTCCTCCACCGACAGCGTCGGATACAGGTTGCGGCCCAGGCCCTGCGGCATGTAGGCGATGCGCGGGCAGACGGCGTCGCGGTGGCGCTTGCTGTGCATGTCGCCGCCCAGCACCGTCACCGTGCCTTGCTGCACGGCGCGGGCGCCGGCCACCAGCGACAGCAGGCTGGACTTGCCGACCCCGTCCGGTCCGATCAAGCCTATCATGCGGCCGGCCGGCAGATCGAGGTCGATGCCGGCCAGCGCGCGGGTGGCGCCGTATTGCAGCGAGACGCCGCGCAGCCCGGCGACGCCGGCCGCCAGCGCGTCGCTCATTGCGGCACCCTGACTTCCAGGTCGGCCGGCCATGGCGTGGCGGCGTCAAGCCGCACCCAGGCCACGCCGGGCAGGCCGGTCTTGACCAGCTTCATGTGCTTTTGCAGCAGCGCCGGATCGATCTGGGCCTTGACGCGGAACATCAGCTTCTGGCGCTCGCTGGTGGTTTCCACCGTCTTGGGCGTGAACTGCGCGGTGCTGGCGACGAAGGATATCTTGGCAGGCAGCACGTACTGCGGCGCGGCGTCGAGCACCACGCGCACCGGCGCGCCCAGCGCCAGCTTGCCGGCGGCCTGCTCGGGCACGAAGAAGGTCATGTAGACATCGGCCAGGTCGACCAGGTTGAGCACCTTGCCGCCGCCGCCCAGCACTTCGCCCGGCTGGGCGATGCGGTACTGCACGCGGCCGGCGCGTGGCGCGGTCAGCGCGCTGTCGGCCAGGTCGACGTCGATGCGGCCGACGGTGGCCTGGGCCGCCGTGACGGCGGCGCGGGCGCCGGCCACCTGGGTGCGCGCCGCCTCGACCGCGCTGGCGGCGGCCGCCACCTGGGCGCGGGCGGCGCGGATCACGGCGGTCATGGCGCGCACGCGGCTGCGGTCGTCATCCAGTTCCTGTTCGGACGAGGCGCCTTCGAGCACCAGCGTTTCGGAGCGCTTGAGGCGGCGCTGGGCCGCGTCCAGTTCGCTTTCGCGCTGCACCACCAGCGCTTGCGCGGCCTGGTGGTCGCTCTCTCGCATGGCGACCATGGCGTCGGCGCTGGCGACGCCGGTTTGCGCCTGGGCCTGGCGGGCGGCCGCTTCGTCGCGCTGGGCTTGCAGCGAGGTCGCCTGCATATGGCCGAGCACCTGGCCGGCGCTGACGAAGTCGCCTTCGTTGACGGCGATGTCTTGCAGGCGGCCCGGCAGCTTGGCGGCGACGTCGATTTCGGTCGCTTCGATGCGGCCGTTGCCGCTGGTGAATTCGGGGCCGGGGCCGGCGGGATGCATGCGGTGCCAGGCGTAGGCGCCGCCGCCCAGCAGGGAGGCGGCAACGGCGACGGCGGCGAGTTTGCGGATCAGGTCAGGTGTCATGTGTGGTCGGGGGCAAGGTCGGTGGAAGCGGCCAGCGGCGCGGCGGCGACGGCGGGATCGCCGCCGAGCGCGCTGTACAGGGCGATGCCGGCGCCGAGCGCGGCGCGGCGCAGCTGTATCAATTGCTGCTCGGCGCTGAGCAGGTCGCGCTGGGCGTCGAGCACGTCGAGGAAGGCGGCGGCGCCGTTGTCGTAGCGCAGCTGCGACAGGCGGGCGCGCTCGCGCTGGACTTGCAGCGTGCGTTCGGCGATGGTCAGTTGCCGGCCCAGCCAGGCTTGCGCCGACAAGGCGTCGGCGACGTCGCGGAAGGCGCCCTGGATGGTCTTCTCGTAGTTGGCGATGGCGCTGTCGCGGCGCGCTTCGGCCAGGCTCAGGTTCTGGTGGCGGCGGCCGCCGTCGAACAGCGGCAGCGTGATGCTGGGCGCGAAGGTCCATGCGCGGCTGCCGCCGGCGAACAGGCCGTCGAGCTCGGCGCTGGCGGTGCCCAGCGCGGCGGTCAGGCTCACTTGCGGGTAGAACGTGGCGCGGGCCGCGCCGATGTTGGCGTTGGCGGCGCGCAGCTGGTGTTCGGCGGCGACGATGTCGGCGCGGCGCTCCAGCAGCGCCGACGGCAGTCCCGGCGCCAGCGCGGGCAGCGTGTCGCCAAAGGCCGTGTCGGCCGATGTGTTGGCGGACCTGGCCGCGTTCGGCGCATCGGGCGGGGCAGGCGCGTCGGGCGTCGCCGCCAGCGATGCGCTGCTGCCGACCAGCAGTTGCAGCGCGTGGCGCTTGCGGTCGCGTTCCTGTTCCAGCTGGCTGGTCAGCGCTTGCGCTTGCAGCAGCAGGGTTTCCACCTGCGCCAGGTTGAGGCGCGAGGTGGCGCCGACCGCCACCCGGCGCGCGTAGATGCGGTAGCTTTCCTGGCGCGTGGCCAGCGTGCGGCGCGCCAGGGCGATGCGCTGGTCCATTTCGCGCACGTCGAAATAGCCTTCTGCCACATGGGCGATCAGCGCCATGGCGACGGCGCGGCGGGCGGCGTCGCTGGCCAGGTACTCTTCCAGGGCGGCGCCGCGCAGGCTGGCCAGGCGTCCCCACAGGTCGAGCTCCCAGGCGCTCACGCCCAGGCCGGCCTGGTACTGGCTGGTGATCATTTCCTTGCGCGTCAGGCTGAGGTCGGCGGGCACCTGCTGGCGTTGGCCGGACGCTTGCGCGGCGACCAGCGGCAGCCGGGCGGCGCGCTCGATGCCGTAGGCGGCGCGGGCTTGCGCGACCCGTGCAATGGCGATGCGCAGGTCGCGGTTCTGCGTCAGCGCTTCGGCGATCAAGGCTTGCAGCGCCGGCGCGGTGAAGTAGGCGCGCCATGCGGGCAGGGCGCTGTCGGCGGCGGCGATGGCGGGCGCATCGTAGCTGGCGGCGACCGGCAACGGCGGCCGCGCATACTGCGGCGCCAGCGAAGCGCAGCCCGCCGACAGCAGCGCGGCGGCCAGCGCTGCCGTGGTCACGGCGGTGCGCGGCCTGGCGAACGGCGCGGGCTTGAACATGGTGAAACTCCTTGTGATGGGAAAAGTAGTGCCGCCTGTCAAGCGGCGAACGCAGTGTAAGGCGGCGGCACAGGCGGTGTAATTGATGTAGATCAAATTTCAACGGATGGACGGCGGCCTGTGCTGGCCGCCGCCGTTGCCGGGCGGGCGGCTACGGCCGCTGCTGGCGGTAGCGGTGGGCCAGCAGCAGCGCCAGCGCGGCCGAGGCGGTGCGGGCGGCGGCGTCGCCGGCGCGGCTGGTCAGGGCGATTGGCACGGCCGCGCCCAGCACCACGCCGCAGACGGCGGCGCCAGCCAGGTATTCGAGCTGCTTGGCCAGCAGGTTGCCCGCCTCCAGGTCGGGCGCGATCAGGATGTCGGCATGGCCGGCCACCGCCGAGGCAATGCCCTTGGCGCGCGCGGCCACCGGCGAGATGGCGTTGTCGAAGCCCAGCGGGCCGTCGAGCAGCGCGCCGCTGATCTGGCCGCGCTCGGCCATCTTGCACAGCGCCGCCGCGTCCAGCGTGGACGGCAGCTTGGACGTGACCGTCTCGACCGCCGACAGGATGGCGACCCGCGGCTCGGCCGTGCCCAGCGCGTGCGCCAGGTCGATGGCATTCTGCACGATGTCGACCTTCTCGGCCAGGCCGGGCTGGATGTTGAGCGCGCCGTCCGAGATCAGCAGTACCTTGTCGTACAGCGGCACTTCGATGCGGAACACGTGAGACAGGCGGCGCGCGGTGCGCAGCTTGGGCTCGGCCAGCACGGCGGAGATCAGCTCGTCGGTGTGCAGGCTGCCCTTCATCAGCATCTCCACCTCGCCGGCGGCGGCCATGGCGGCGGCCCGCGCCGCCGCCGCATGGCTGTGCGGCACGTCGACCAGTTCGATGCCGTCCAGCGCCAGGCCGGCGGCCTCGGCCACCGCGCGCAGCCGCGCCTGCGGCCCGACCAGCACCGGCACGATCAGGCCGTGGACGCCGGCGTCGAGGGCGCCGCGCAGCGAGGCTTCGTCACAGGGATGGACCACGGCGCAGCGGACCGCCGCCAGCGGCGCGGCGGCCGCCATCAGGCTGGCGTAGTCGGCGTGCACCTGCGACAGGCTCAGCGGCGGCAGGTGGATGCGGGGACGGCGCACCTTGGCGACCGGCGCGATGACAGTCGCCACGCCGGTCAGCACCACGGCGCCATTTTGATTCTTGATCTCGCAATCGAGCAGCACGTGCTTCTTGGCCTCCTCCTTGGCCGTCACCGTGGCCGTGATGCGCAGCTCGTCGCCGATGCGCACCGGCTTGAGGAATTGCAGCGTCTGCGACAGGTAGATGGTGCCGGGGCCGGGCAGCACGGTGCCCAGCAGGCGCGAGATCAGCGCCGCGCCCCACATGCCGTGCGCGATGACGCCGTGGAACAGCGTCTTGTCGGCGTACTCCGGGTCCACGTGGGCGGGGTTGACGTCGCCGGACACGGCGGCGAAGGCGGCGATGTCGTCCTTGCCCAGCGTGCGGCTCAGGCGGGCGCACTGGCCGACCTGGAGTTCGTCGTACGTGATGTTTTCGATGAGGTCGTCTGCGTCGTTCATGGCAGTGGGAAGTGGTGGGCGATGCCGGGCAGTCTAGTGAGCGCGCTTGCGGAAGTATTTGATCCAGATCAAATACTTCCGGGTCGCCCCCCAACCATAATCCATCCATCGTCTATCCAGGAGGACTTGTGAAGAATGCACAGTTGAAAGTAGTTCCGGCCGCGCCGACACCGGCGCCGGCCCCGACGGTCGCGCCGCGCGCCAATGCGCTCGACCTGTATGTGCAAAGCCGGGTGGCGCGCCTGACCGGCGGCGTGTCGCCGATTGCGATGTCGCTGGCGTTCCAGGACTGGTGGCAGCACCTGGCCGTGTCGCCGGGCACCTGCAGCGAGCTGGCGGCGCAGTGCATCGGCGGCCTGGCCGGCGCGGCGGCGCCCGAGGACGGCGCCGGCGGCGATAGCCGTTTCGATAACTTTGCCTGGCGCCAGTGGCCGTTTTCGCAGTATGTACACGGGTTCAAGCAGGCCGAGCGCTTTTGGGCCCAGGCCACCACCGGCGTGCGCGGCGTGGCGCCGCACCATGCCGAGGTGGTGGCGTTCACCGCGCGCCAACTGCTGGACATGTATTCGCCGTCGAATTTCCTCTGGACCAATCCGGAGGTGTTGCAGGCCGCGGCCACCAGCGGCGGGCGCAGCCTGATCGATGGCGCGCTCAACTGGCGACGCGACCTGTGCCGCCACTTGGCGCCGCCCGGCATGGCGGTGCCGGAACCGGTCGGCGCCAGCTACGTGCCGGGGCAGGACGTGGCCGTCACGCCGGGCGAGGTCATCTACAGCAATGAGTTGATGGAGCTGATCCAGTACACGCCGCAGACCGAGCAGGTGTACCGCGAGCCGGTGCTGATCGTGCCGTCGTGGATCATGAAGTACTACATCCTCGACCTGTCGCCGCACAATTCGCTGGTGCGTTATCTGGTGCAGCAGGGCCATACGGTGCTGATGCTGTCCTGGCGCAATCCTGGCCAGCACGACCGCGACATGGGCATGGACGATTATCTGCAACGCGGCGTGTTCGCCGCGCTGGAGCAGGCCGACCGGCTGGGCGGCGGCGAGGCGGTGCATGCGGTGGGCTACTGCCTGGGCGGCACGCTGCTGGCGATCGCCGCCGCCGCCATCGATTCCGGCGAACATGCGCCGCGCGGCAAGCTGGCCTCGGTCTCGCTGCTGGCGGCGCAGACCGATTTCAGCGAGCCAGGCGAACTGGGGCTGTTCATCGACGACAGCGAACTGGCGCTGCTGGACGCGCTGATGTGGGACCAGGGCTACCTCGACGGCGACCAGATGGCGGCCTCGTTCCAGCTGCTGCACGCGCGCGACCTGGTGTGGTCGCGCATGATGCGCGAGTACCTGCTGGGCGAACGGACGGCGCCGAACGATTTGATGTCGTGGAACGCCGACAGCACGCGGCTGCCGTTCCGCATGCACAGCGAATACCTGCACGGCCTGTTCCTGCGCAACGACCTGGCCGAAGGACGCTACCGGGTGCAGGGCAAGCCGGTGGCGCTGGCCGACATCCGCACGCCGATGTTCGTCGTCGGCACCGAGCGCGACCACGTGTCGCCATGGCGTTCGGTGTACAAGATCCATCTGCTGACCGGCGCGCCCATCGATTTCGTGCTGGCCTCGGGCGGGCACAACGCCGGCATCGTCTCCGAGCCCGGCCACGCCGGCCGCAGCTACCGCAGCCATCCGGCCGGCGGCATCGGCTACAACAGCCCGGACGAATGGCTGTCTGGCGCCGACCGCAGCGAGGGTTCGTGGTGGCCGCACTGGCAGCAATGGCTGGTGCGCCGCTCGGTGCGGCAGCGTGTCGCGCCGCCGGCCATGGGGCTGGGAAGAGTGTTGGGACCGGCTCCAGGACACTTCGTCATGGAGCATTGAAGAAGAAGGGCCGCACCGGGTGCGGCCCTTTTACTTAGTGCGAGATTAATGCGAGATCAACACCGGCAGCGTCATCTCGCGCAGCACGCTGCGCGTGGCGCCGCCCAGCAGCGTTTCATGCAGGCGCCGGTGGCCGTAGCCGCCCATCACCAGCAAGTCGCAAGCCCGTTCGGCCGCCGCGCACAGCAGGGCTGAGCCGGTGTCGACGGTGGTGAACTCGCGCATCACGTCGACCCGCAAGCCGTGGCGCGCCAGGAACAGCGACATGTCGGCGCCCGGCTCGCTGCCATGGCGGGCCGGGTCGCGGTCGGGGTTGAGCACCAGCAGCGTGATGCGCTCGGCCAGCCGCAGCAGCGGCAGCGCGTCCGTGAAGGCACGCGCCGCCTGGGCGCTGCCGTCCCAGGCCAGCAGCGGATGGCGCGCCAGCGTGGGCGCCGGTGCACCGGCCGCGCTGGCCGCGTTCGGCACCAGCAGCAGCGGCCGCCCGCTTTGCAGCAGCAGTTCCGGCGGCAGCGGACGGTTGACGCCGAACTGGATGTCGTCGGGGTCGGTCTGGCTCAGCACCAGCAGGTCGGCATAGCGGGCGTGCAGCAGCAGGGCGCTTTCGGCGTCGTCCTCCTGCAGGCTGCTGGACCATTTGCCGATGCCGGCCGCCGTGGTGTCGCGCTCGAAGGCGGCGAGCGCGCCCGCCGCCTGCCGGCGCAGGTGGTCGAGGATGTGGGGCGGCAGCGGCCACGCGCCCAGCGTGTCGTCCCACTCGGCGTAGCGCGAGAGGCCGGTCGTCGCCACGCCGGTCAGGTGGGCGCCGGTGGCTTGCGCCAGCTGAGCCGCCAGCGCATAGCGGGCGGGGGCGTGCCGCGATTGGTCGCAATGCACCGCGATGGTCTGGTAGCTCATCGTCGGGCCTCAGTGCGACATCAGGACGGGCAAGGTCATCGACTCAAGCAGCGTGCGCGTGACGCCGCCCAGCACCATTTCGCGCCAGCGCAGGTGGCCGTAGGCGCCCATCACCAGCAGGTCGGCGCCGAGGTCGGCCGACAGCGACAGCAGTGCCTCGCCGACATTCATGCCTTCCGGCTTGGGCTGCTGCAAGACCTCGACCTTGACGCCGTGGCGCGCCAGGAACAGCGCGATGTCCGCGCCAGGCTCGGCGCCGTGCACGCCGTACTGGCGCTTGGGATCGAACACGGCCAGCGTCACGCGGGCGCTGCGGCGCAGCAGCGGCAGTGCGTCGGTGACGGCGCGGGTGGCGGCGCGGCTGCCGTCCCAGGCCACCAGCGCGTGGCGGTCGATGTGCGGATATTTGCCGACGTAGGGCACGACCAGCACCGGCCGGCCGCCGTACAGCGCCAGGTAGGCCGCCAGGCCCGGCCCCAGCAGCAGGCCTTCGTCGCCCGGCTCGCTCTGGCTCAGCACCACCAGGTCGGCGTAGCGCGCCTGCAGCACCAGGCCGTCCTGGGCCGCGTCGTCGCTGATGCGGCGCTCGTAGCGCGTGCCGGCCGCGCTGGCCTGGGCTTCGAAGCGGTCCAGCGCCTGCTCGGCGCTGCGCGTCAGGTCGTCGATCTGGTCCTGCGGCACCATGCCGGCGTACATCATGGCGCTGTTGCGGTAGTACTCCGACAGCACGCCGGTCGCTGCCGCGCCGATCAGGTGGGCGTCCTGCTCGCTGGCGAGCCGGGCCGCCACGGCGACGCGCTCGGAGACGGTGTCCGAGTTGTCGACGTGGACGAGGATGGATTTGTAGGACATGGCGTACTCCTGGTCTGTTGAAAAACTCAGGCTAACAAACGCTATTCGCAAAATATATGATGTGGATCAAATTTCCGGCAATACCTCATATAGTTCGGTGTGGCCGAAGCCCTGCTCGTAATCCAGCACCGAAATGATGGTTGGCGTGATACGGACGAACACGGCGCCCGGCCAGGTCACGCTTTGGCCGCCGCCTCGCTGTCGCGCACGACGGCCAGCTCGTCGGCGAAGCCCGCCAGCGTCGGCATATAGGCATCGCTGAGCACGTCGCGCTGGCGCAGGCTCATGCTGGCGACCGGCAGTTTGTTGCACAGCTCGGCCATGGCGGTCAGCACGTCGGCGCCGCCGCTGCCGCCCATGGTGCAGAACAGGCCGATGCGGCGGAAGTGTTCGCGCTGTTGCCGGATGTAGCTGCGCATCGGTGCGCTCATGCGACCGGCCCAGACCGGCGTGCCGAGGATGACGAAGAGGTAGTCGGCGGGGCGGTGCTCGGGAGCGGCGATGTCGGCGGGCTGGCGGCGCAGGGCTTGCCAGGCCGAGCGCAGATAGCCCGTTACACCGGTGCGCGGGCGCACGTCTTGTATGCGCTCCAGGTCCGCGCCGCAGGCCTGGGCGAGGGCGGCGGCCACTTTGGCGGTGACGCCGGAGCGGGAGTAGTACACGATCAGGACTGGTTTCATGGCGGCTCCTTGCGTGGCCCGCTATCGGACCCCGCTGGTTAGACCGCGAGACGGCGCCATAGTTCCGGCGCCGTCGAACTTCAGCTGCTGCTCAGGCCTCCGCCCAGCGCCTTGTACAGCGCTACCGCATTGCCGAACTCGTTGCGGCGCAGTTCCAGCAGGTTTTGCTGGGCGGCGTACAGCAGGCGCTGCGCATCCAGCAGTTCCAGCCGGCTGTCCTGGCCCGCGTCGTAACGCAGGCGGGACAGCGCCAGGCGCCGCCCGGCGGCTTGCACCACGCGCGACTGCGCCTCTATCTGGCGGCCGTAGGTGGCCCGGCCCGCCAGGCCGTCCGCCACTTCGCGGAACGCGGTCTGTATCGCCTTTTCATACTCGACCACGGCGGCGGACTTGCGCACCTCCGCCAGCCTCAGCTCCGAACGCAGCTTGCCGTGGTTGAACAGCGGCTGCGTGATCTGCGGCGCGAACGACCACACGCGCTGGCCGCTGTCGAACATGCCGGACAGCGACGGACTGGCGTATCCCAGGCTGGCGGTCAGCGAAATCTGCGGGAAGAAGGCGGCGCGCGCCGCGCCGATGTCGGCGTTGGCGGCCAGCAGCCCCTGTTCGGCCTGGCCGATGTCGGGACGGCGCGACAGCAGGTCGGACGGCAGGCCGGCCGGCAGTTGCACCAGCACCGGCTGCTTGTCCAGCGCCACGCCCGGCGGCAGGCCGGCGGGCGCGTGTACGCCGGTCAGCAGGTCGAGCGCGTTGCCCGCCAGCGCCACGGCGCGCAGCCGCGCCTCGCGGTCGGCCTGGGCGGTGGCGACCTGGCCTTCCGCTTCGGCCACGTCCAGACCGCTGCGCTGGCGCGCGCTCTTCAGCTGCTGCGCCAGCTCCAGCGAGCGCTGCCAGTCGGTCAGCGTGCTTTCGGTCAGCAGCAGCTGTTCTTCGGCCAGGCGCTGGGCGAAGTAGGCGTCGGCCACCGCGCCGACCAGGGCGATCTGCGCGGCGCGGCGGCTGGCGTCGCTGGCCACGTAGCGGGCGAATGCTGCTTCGGACAGCGCCGCCACGCGGCCAAACAAGTCGAGCTCGAAGGCGCTGACGCTCAGGCCCGCGCTCTTCTGGCTGCCCACCGAGGCGGCCGATCCGCCGCCCGCCGGACTGCGCTGCCGGGACAGACCGGCGTTGGCGCTCAGCGTCGGCAGGCGGGCGCTGTCCTGGATGTCGAACTGCGCGCGCACGGCCTGCACGTTGAGCAAGGCCAGCCGCAGGTCGCGGTTGTTTTTCAGCGCCAGGTCGATCAGCGATTGCAGGCGCGGATCGCCGAACATGGTTTTCCAGCCGAGGTCCGCGCCTGTGCCGGCCTCGGGCGGGCTGGCGGCGAGGCCGCCGAAACTGGCAGGCACCGGCGGCAGCGGTTTCTCCAGCACCGGCGTCAGCGAGCAGGCGCCCAGCAGCAGGGCCAAGGCCAGCGCGGCCGGCGCCTTGGCTGGGATACGAGGTTTGCACATCATGCTTGTTTCTCCACGAGGTCGGCCGCCGGCTGGCGCTTGGCGCCGAACCGTTCAACCAGGCCTACTACAACGACATAAAATACCGGCACAAAGAAGATCGCCAGGATGGTCGCGCTGACCATGCCGCCGAACACGCCGGTGCCGATCGCGTGCTGCGTCTCCGAGCTGGCGCCGCCGGCCAGCATCAGCGGCAGCACGCCGAGCGCGAAGGCCAGCGAGGTCATCAGGATCGGACGCAGGCGCAGGCGGGCCGCTTCGATGGCCGATTCCACCAGTCCCTTGCCCTGCTGGTGCAGCTGGCGCGCGAACTCGATGATCAGGATCGCGTTCTTGGCCGACAGACCGATCACGGTGATCATGCCGACCTTGAAGAACACGTCGTTCGGCATGCCGCGCATCATCACGGCGGCCACGCAGCCGATCAGGCCCAGCGGCACCACCAGCATCACCGACACCGGTATCGCCCAGCTCTCGTACAAGGCCGCCAGCACCAGGAACACCACCAGCATCGACAGCGCCATCAGCATCGGCGCTTGCGCCGCCGACTGTCTTTCCTGCAGCGACACGCCGGCCCACTCGACCGCATAGCCGGGCGGCAGTTGCTTGGCCAGGTTTTCCATTTCCGCCATGGCCTCGCCGCTGGATGCGCCGGGCGCCGCGCTGCCGCTGATGCGCGCCGTCGGATAGCCCTGGTAGCGCACCATTTGCAGCGGCGTCTCGCGCCACTGCGGCGTCACCACTTCGCTCAGGCGCACCATGCCGCCGGCCGCGTTGCGCACGTGCAGGCGCAACACGTCGTCCAGCTGCATGCGGGCGTTGGCGTCGGCCTGGATGATCACCTGCTGCATGCGGCCACGGTTGGGGAAGTCGTTCACATACTGCGAACCCATGGCCACCGACAGCGTGTCGCTGATGCTGGCGAAGCTCACGCCCAGCGCTTCGGCTTTCTGGCGGTCGATGTCGAGGCGGATGCTGGTGCCGTTGGGCAGGCCTTCCGGATAGACGCCGGCCACCAGCTTGCTGTGCGCGGCCAGGCCCAGCAGCTTGTCCTGCGCCGCCTTCAGCGCGGCTTCGCCCTGCGCGGCGCGGTCCACCAGGCGCAGCGAGAAGCCCGACGAGTTGCCGAGGTCGTCGATGGCCGGCGGCATCACGCTCATCACCATGCCTTCGTTGGTCTGCGACATGGCGGCCTGGGCCAGCGCCACTTCTTCCTGCACGGTGGCGCCGTTGCGCTTGTCCCAGTCCTTCAGCATGGTGAAGGCGATGGCCGCGTTCGGGCCGCTGCCGGTGAAACTCCAGCCCAGGATGGACTGGTTGTTGGCGATGCCGGTGCGCGAGGTCAGATGGTCCTCGTACTGCTTGACGATATCGAGCGTGCGTTCGGTGCTGGCGTCGGACGGCAGCTGGATCGAGGTGATGAAGTAGCCCTGGTCTTCTTCCGGCAGGAAGGAGGCCGGCAGCACGCGGAAGGCGAACACCAGCATGCCGACCAGCACGGCGAACACCAGCATCACGCGGCCGGAGCGTTTGATCACGCGCGCCACGCCGCTTTCGTAGCGCAGGTTCATACGGTCGAACTGGCGGTTGAACCAGCCGAAGAAACCGGTCTTCTGATGATGGCCCGGATCGACCGGCTTGAGCAGCGTGGCGCACAGGGCCGGCGTCAAGGTCAGCGCCAGGAAGGCGGAGAACAGGATGGACACTGCCATCGACAGCGTGAACTGGCGATAAATCGCGCCCACCGAGCCGCTGGCCAGCGCCATCGGAATGAACACCGCCGTCAGCACCAGCGTGATGCCGATGACCGCGCCGGTGATCTCGCGCATGGCCTTGGAGGTGGCGGCCTTGGGCGACAAGCCCTCGGTCGCCATCAGGCGCTCGACGTTCTCGACCACGACGATGGCGTCGTCGACGATGATGCCGATGGCCAGCACCATGCCGAACATGGTCAGCACGTTGACCGAGAAACCGAGCAGCAGCATGATGGCGAACGTGCCCAGCAGCGCGATCGGCGCGACGATGGCCGGGATCAGCGTATAGCGTATCTTTTGCAGGAACAGGTACATGACCAGGAACACCAGCACCATTGCTTCGATCAGCGTGTGGATCACCTTCTCGATGGAGATCTTGACGAAGGGAGCGGTATCGAACGGCACCGAGTAGGCGATGCCGGACGGCAGCGTCTTGCTCAGCTCGTGCATGCGCGCACGCACGGCGTCGGCGGTCTTGACCGCGTTGGCGCCGGGCGACAGCTTGACGGCGGCGCCGGTGGCGGCGCGGCCGTTTTCACGCGTGGCGCTGGCGTAGTTCTGCGCGCCCAGCTCGACGCGGGCGACATCGCCCATGACGACCTTGGAGCCGTCCAGGTTGGCGCGCAGTACGATGGCGGCGAACTCTTCAGGCGTCTGCAACTGGCCCTGCACCGTCAGCGGGATCGAGACGCGCTGGCCGGCCAGCGACGGCGTGTCGCCGATGCGGCCGGGGGCGATCTGCGCGTTCTGCTGCGCCACCGCCGTGCCCAGGTCGCTCATGGTCAGCTTGTAGGACAGCAGCTTGGCGGGGTCGACCCAGATGCGCATGGCTTTCTCGGCGCCGAACAGCTGCACCTGGCCCACGCCGGGGATGCGGCGCAGCTCCTCGACGATGTTGCGCGCCATGTAGTCGCTGAGGTCGATCTCGTCGTACTTGCCGTTGGAAGCGCTGAGGCCGACGATCATCAGGAAGCCGGAGCCGGCCGATTCGACCGACAGGCCGTTCTGGCGCACCGCCTGCGGCAGGCGCGGTTCGACCGACTTCAGGCGGTTCTGCACGTCCACCTGGGCCAGCTCGGGATTGGTGCCCGGCTTGAAGGTGGCGGTGATCTGCGCCGAGCCGGAAGTGTCGGCCGACGATTCGAAGTACAGCAGGTTCTTGACGCTGGACAGGTCGCGTTCGATCAGGCTGACCACCGCGTCGTTCATGGTCTGCGGCGTCGCGCCCGGATAGCTGGCCGAGATGGTGACGCTGGGCGGCGCCACCGACGGATAGCGTTCCACCGGCAATTGCGGAATCGCGATCAGTCCGAACAGGACGATGAAAATGGCGATCACCCAACCGAAGATCGGGCGGTCGATAAAGAATTGAGGCATGGGGTATTCCTATCTGATCCTTGCGGTATTAACGCTGCGCCGCCGGGGCGGCCACGTTGGCCAGGGTGGCGGCTTGCCGCTTCCATGGCGAGATGTCGAGCTTGGTGTCCGGCTGGATGCGGTCCAGTCCTTCGACCGCCACGCGCTCGCCGCTCTTCAGGCCTTGCGTGACCAGGTAGCTGTGGCCGACCAGGCCGCCCAGCTTGACCTCGCGCAGCGCGGCCTTGCCGGCGGCGTCCAGCACCCAGACGCGGGTGGCGCCGGCGTGCAGCACGGCCTGCTGCGGCACCAGGATGCCGTCGGCGTCGGCCATGCGCCCGATGCGGGCGCGCACGAACATGCCGGGCAGCAGCTGGCGGTCCGGGTTGGGCACCAGGATGCGCAACACCATGTCGCCGGTGCCGGTGTCGACGTTGATGCCGGAGAACAGGATGCGCGCTTCCAGGCCGTAGCTGTTGCCGTTGCCGTCCAGGATGGTGGCCTTGGGCGGATGGGCGGCGTCGCCGCGCAGCGTGCGCAGCATCGAGGCCGGCTGGCGCACGTCCACATACACCTGGTCGATCTGCTGCACGCGGGCCATCGGCGTGGCGTCGGTCTGCGCCACCAGCGCGCCTTCCGTCACCAGCTCTTCGCCGATGCGGCCGGAGATCGGCGCCGTCACCGTGGCGTAGCCGACGTCGAGGCGGCGCCGCGCCAGCGTGGCCTTGGCCTGGGCCACTTCGGCCTGGGCCTGGTCGCGCTGCGAGACCGCGTCGTCATAGCTTTGCTGGCTGACGGCGTCGGCCTGCACCAGCGGGCGGATGCGCTCGGCCTGCAGTTTGGCGCGCACCAGCGCCGCCTCGGCGCGTTGCAGCGCGGCGGCGGCGGTGTCGGCATCGGCCTGGAACGGCGCGGTGTGAATCTGGAACAGCGGCGCGCCGGCCTTGACCTCGGCGCCTTGCTCGAACAAACGGCGCTGGACGATGCCGCCCACCTGCGGCCGTATCTCCGCGGTGCGGAAGGCCGTCACGCGGCCGGGCAAGTCCTCGGCCAGTTCCACCGGGCCGGCGGACACGGTCATGGCCGTCACCTTGGCCGGCGGCGGCGCTTCCTCGGGCGGCGCCTGGCGGCAGGCGGCCAGGGTCAGAAGGGTGAGCCCGGACAGCAATGCCGGCAGGGCCTTGAGTTTGTTGTTCTTGATTTGCATAACGAGTCGTCCAAAGTGTTTTCCCTCCACGAGGGAATGCAGGGTAGCGACTTTAATGGTGCTACGTGATCTATCCATTGAGGAAATATGGAGATATGATGGAGAACGTTACTTTTTTTCAATGAATCCATGCTCAATCCCCATTCCCCGGTTTCCGCAGGCGCTGCGGGCGGCCCGCTGGTGCTGATCGCCGAGGACGAATCCGAAATCGCCCAGATCCTGCAAGCCTACCTGGCGCGCGACGGCCTGCGCACCGTGCACGCGGCCGACGGCCGCATCGCGCTGGATATGCACCTGTCGCTCAAGCCCGACCTGGTGCTGCTGGACGTGCAGATGCCGCGCGTGGACGGCTGGAAGGTGCTGGCCGAATTGCGCCAGCGCGGCGACACGCCCGTCATCATGCTGACCGCGCACGACCAGGACATCGACAAGCTGATGGGCCTGCGCATCGGCGCCGACGACTACGTGGTCAAGCCCTTCAATCCGGCCGAGGTGGCCGCGAGGGTAGGCGCCGTGCTGCGCCGCGCCGCCGCCCGCAACGCGCCGCCGGCGGCCGGCCTGCTGCGCTGCGGCCCGCTGGAAATCGATCTGGAAACCTACCAGGCCAGCGCCGAAACGGCCGGCCAGCGCACGCCGCTGAACCTGACGCTGACCGAGTTCCGCCTGCTGACCCACATGGCGCGCGCGCCCAAGCGGGTGTTCACGCGGGCCGAGCTGCTGGTGGCTTGTCTGCCCGAAGGCAATGCGTTGGAACGCACGGTGGACAGCCACGTCAGCAAGCTGCGCAAGAAGCTGGAGGATTGCGGCATGAGCGGCGTGCTGACCAGCCTGCGCGGCGTCGGCTACCGGCTGGAGGATGCGGAATGATGCGCGGTCCCGGCCTGAACCGGCAGATCACACTGGCCATGCTGGCGGTGTCGCTGGGCATGACGCTGGTGGTGCTGCTGGGTTCCTACGTGTTCTACGCGCTGGTGATCGAGTACCGGCCGGACCTGCTGTCCGGGCCGAGCGACATGATACCGACCAGCACGGAATGGGTGTGGATGGCGTCGGTGACGATGGTCGCGCTGGTGTTCGCGGTGTGGGCGTCGGCGCGGCTGGCGCGGCGCATCCTGGCGCCGCTGAACTCGGTGGCCGACAGCGTGCGCCGCGTCGCCCATGGCGACCTGGCCGCGCGCGCCGTGGCCGGCGACCGTTCGCTGGGCGAGACCGCCTTGCTGGTCGACGACTTCAACGCCATGGCCGAACGCCTGCAGCGCATGGAGCGGGAAATGGTGACGTGGAACGCCGCCATCGCGCACGAGCTGCGCACGCCGGTGACGATCTTGCGCGGCCGCCTGCAAGGGCTGGCCGAGGGCGTGTTCCAGCCCGATGAAAAACAATTCCGCGGCTTGCTGCACCAGGTGGAAGGGCTGTCGCGCCTGATCGACGACCTGCGCATGTTGAGCATGTTCGACAGCGGCCACTTGAAGCTGGAGCTGGCCGACTGCGACCTGGCCGGCTGCATCCGCGACGTCGCGCACTTGCTGGCGCCGGAGCTGGAACGTTCGGGCTACCGCTTGGCGCTGGACCTGGCCGAGGGCCGCATCTGCTGCGACGCCGCGCGCATGCGGCAGATCCTGCTGGCCTTGCTGGACAACGCGGGCCGCTATGCCGATCCCGGCGTGATCCGCATCCGCACGCGGGTGCTGGGCGCGCAGTACTTGTTGCAGGTGGAGGATGCCGGTCCCGGCATCGATGAGGAGCTGGAAGGCAAGCTGTTCCTGGCCTTCCATCGCGGCGAGCATGCACGTGCCGGCGCGGTGGGCGGCAGCGGGCTGGGGCTGGCGGTGGTGCGCGCCATCGCCGAGGCGCATGGCGGCGTCGCCTCCTACCGGCGCGGCCACCATGGCGGTGCGATGTTCGAGATTGCCTGGCCGATGCCGATGCCTGGCCCGGCTGCGCTCAGCTAAACCGCTTCAGGTGGGCTGGCCGTGGAAGGCCTTGTTGGCGATCTTCCAGCCGTCGGCGGTCTTGAGCAGCACGAAATAATCGACAAAGGTGGTGGCGCCGTGCACCAGCGTGATGCGGGCGCTGGCCGCGCTGCCATGGACTTCGATCCAATCGACCGTGCGGCGGCGCTGCGCCTCGTCGGCGGCAGGCGTGCCTTTGAAGCGCTCGCAGTAAGTCGCCAGCGGCCACGAGGTGAATACGCCTTCGCGCATCGATTCGATGTGGGCCGTCGGCAGGAAAGCCTGGCGCATGAAGTCGGCGTTGTCCTGGGCGTGGCCCTGGAAATAATTCTGTACCGGCTCCAGCGCGGCCAGTTGTTCGGCGTTGAAGCGCGGTTGCGCGGCTTGGGCGTTATCCATAGGGTGTCTCCTGGTTGAGAGGGCATCCTACGTGACGCCGGCGCGGCTGTGGCAGGGCCGCGCCGATAGCATCTATACTCAGCCGGCGATATCGCCGCCCGCACGCGCGCGGCGGCGGGCGACCACGCCCAGCAGGCCCAGGCCTACGGCCAGCATGCCGTAGGTGGCCGGCTCCGGCACGGCGCTGACCTTGATGTTGGCGTCCGGCGCGAAGTCGGCCAGGCGGCCCAGGCCGCTGACCCGGCTGTCGATCGACCACACGGTCCAGGTGTAATCCTTGAACGCCAGGCCTTTCGACGGCAACAGCGAGGCCGAGACGGTGGAGTAGATCTCGTTGCCGACGATGTGGGTGTTCAGGGCGTTGGCGCCGGCGTTGCCGGTGCCGTCGGAGCGCAGCGTCACGGTCGAATTGAAGGTCACGCCCGGCAGGCCGACCGAGGCGAAGGGCGCGTTGGTGGAGCCGCCCACGTCCAGCCCGAACACATAGGCGGCCCCGGCCACGCCGGCGATCGGTCCGGCGGCGGTGGTGCGGAACACGAACTCGTTGGTGGCGGCGTTGTAGCCGACATCGGCCGACAGCACGTCGAACGCGGCGGTGTGGCTGCCGGTGTAGACCGCGAGGAAGTCGCCAGCCGGGTCGGCAACGGCGTGGGCGTTGGCGGCGGCGGCGATGCCGGCCAGGGTGATAGCCTTCAGTAGCAGTTTTTTCATGTCAGTTGTCCGTTCTGGGTTGTGGGAGGCGAGCCTGGGCGCGCGAACCGTGTATTCCAGACAACTGGCAAAAGGTTTTAAATCGCATCAATATATTTTCGGCGACGGCGTATCGCCCTCGGGCTAAGGCACCCGGTTTGTGTCTATACTTGAGTTCGACGAATAAAAATCCACGGCATCCTCAATGATCGCTCGCCAACTATTGTTTCTGTTTAGTGCCTTGGGAGCCATCAACGGCATTTTCCTGGCCGTATATTTTTTCAGCCGTCGACCGCGCCGCCTTGCCGACTGCATGCTTGGCGCATTGCTGCTTGCGGTCGGGATCCGCACCGCCAAGTCCACCTTCCTCTTTTTCAATCCGACTATCGCGCTTGAATTCCGCCAACTGGGCCTGTCGGCCTGCCTGCTGATCGGCCCTTTGACCTATCTTTACGTTCGCTACTATCTGGCCAGCTTCTCTCAGCAGCCGGCGGATCGACAATGGCGCTGGCATCTTGGTTTTTCTTTCCTGGTCATTGGCGTCGGCGTTGCCTTTCCATATTCGGCATATCGTCACATATGGGACAATTCGAGTTATGGAATTCATGCTTTCTGGCTTGGCTATCTGTTGGCGGCCGGCAGGGCGCTCTGGCAAGCACCCCGCGAGCTGATCGAGGCAGGACGCCGGATATCGACCAACACCTTTCTTTTATTGAGCGTCTACTTCGGCAGCTGGGTCATTTTGGCAGCGTACGCGAGCACGCCATTCACGTCCTATATTGTTGGCGCGTTGTCCTTTACCTTTTCGCTACACGTCGCCGTCCTGGTATTCCTGCTGCGTCGGGAATCCCTGGCTCCTTCCGACGCCAAGGAGAAGTACCGGAACCGCAAGTTGATGCCCGAAGATGCGCTTGCCGTTCTCGCTACGCTTGATCAGCTCATGACCGGGCAGAAATTACATCTGAACCCCAATCTGAGCCTGGCCCAGCTCGCAAAAAGAGCGGGATGCACTCAGGCAGTTGTGTCGCAGGTTCTGAATGACAAGCTAGACAAGAGCTTCAATGCATACGTCAATGAGTACCGCATCGCCGATGCGAAGAAGTTGCTAAGCGACGAGCCGCAATTGAACTTGGAAATCGTTGCCGAGCGTTGTGGGTTCAATTCCAATTCCACCTTTTTCGCCACCTTCAAGAAGCTCGTCGGACGGACGCCCGCCAGCTTCCGAGCCGAATCCGCGCAGTCGAACGAGACCACTTCCGCCTGAAGCCTCTCCGGAATCGCGATTCCGGAGTCTGAAACCATGCTTTACGAATGCGGTTGCCTGACTTCTCCGATAGATTATGGACCACCAACGACCGGGAACGATCGTTGCTCCGATAAACGTCAATTCAGGGTAAAGTCATGAGTCAGTTTCTATTGCGAGCGGTATTGCTTTGTTTGTTTTTCACCGGTGCCGGCGTCGGAAAGGCCGCTCCCGCAGGCAACGACGAGGAGGCGGTGGGCGAGACCGTGCGTCTGTATTTGCATGGCACCAGCTTCAATCTGCGCAGCGACATCGACCAGGCCTTCTATGCGACCGCCCGTCTGTATCTGGACGGCCAGGGCGATCTGGTGCGGGAGATGAGCGCTCCGGAATATGCAAAACTGTTTTCAGAAGAGAACAGAGCGCAATTTAATGGCCGGTTCGGACGCTTGATCAGCGTGGATGTGACGGGCACCGTGGCCACCGCCAAGGCCGAGATCCTCATGCCGAAGCAGGGAGTCCGCTATGTCGATGTGTTCCTCTTAAAAAAAATCGCTGGCACTTGGAAAATCGTCAGCAAGTCGGCCTACCGCGAGGACGCCCCGCGCCATGCGCGGAAGGTGTTGCTGGTCGTGTCGAATGCCCATCAATATCCCGGCACCAAGGTCAATACGGGCAATAATTTCCCCGAGCTTGCCTATACCTTCGATGCGTTTCGTAAGGCAGGCTACGCTGTCGACTTCGTCAGCCCGGACGGCGGCGCCGTGCCGCTGGAAATGATCAATACGTCGGACGAGCTGCTGAAGCGGCATCTATACGACAGCGATTTCATGTGGGCGCTCGCGCATACCAAGCCCGTGTCCGAGGTCAAGGCCGACGGGTATGCGGGCATCGTTTTTGCCGGCGGCGGTGCGGCCATCGTCGGTGTCCCGGAGAACAAGGCGCTCCAGGATATTGCGCTGCGCATCTATGAACAGCAGGGCGGGGTGATCGCCGCAATCTGCCAGGGCACCGAGGGCATTTCGAACTTGAAGCTAAAAGACGGCACTTTCCTCATCCAGGGTAAGGTGCTCACCTCTTTCCCGGACGCCTACCTCAACAAGGAATCGCCGGTGTTCAAGGCTTATCCCTTCTCGGTGGAAGGCAGCATCAAACGCCGTGGCGGAAAATTCGTGCATGGCGCGAATGGAAAAAGTCATGTCGAGGTCGATGGCCGGGTGGTGACTGGCATGAATTGGGAGTCGTCCGTAGGCGTGGCTGAATCGATGATTCGCTTGTTCGAGTAGCCAGTACTTCCGGCCCATGACCAAGAGGGCGGCCAGTCGTATCGAACCCACCCAAAGCGTTAAATTTGCGCTGGCAGCGCAAGCCTCATGGTGGGGCAGGCCTGATCGGATGGCATGTCGGGAGTCGGGCCTTGGGCCAACTGGCTGAGATTGGCGCGGTTCACGCGATGATTGTTTAAATAAAAATATTAACGCGGCGCGCCGGCGCGCCAAGGGTCGTACCAGAGTTCGCTGCGGGAAAGCGGGGTCTCGGGCGACAGCTCCGGATTGCGCAGCTGGATCAGCCGGCGCTGCAGCAGGTTGGCGCGTTCGATGGTTTTGCCCTTGTAGCGGCGGAATAGTTGGTCCAGCGTGCCGTCGCGTATCATCATTTCCAATCCGGCCAGTATGCGCTGGGCCAGTTGCGCGCCTTCGGCGTCGCGCCGCACGAAGAAGTAGCGCGGCAGCGGGTAGTGCAGCAGTATGCCCGGCTCCAGCGCCAGTTGCGGATGGCTGGCGCGATGTTCGTCGAGTTCGCGCAGCGCTTCGTCGACCGCGCGCGAAAAGTAGTCGAAACGTCCGGCCGTGAGCATGCCGAACAGGCCCTCGTAATTGGCGCCTTCGATCACCGTTATCCCGGCCGCCCGCAGCACCGCCACATCGGCCCAGTCCTTGCCTTGTCCCACCCGCAGCGGGCGCAGATCCTGCAGATCGCGTACGCGGGAAAAACGTTCGAGGTCGTCCGAGCGCACCAGGAAAATGCGGTAGCCGAGCAAGCCTTTGTCGACCGGAATGCGGATCGGCAGGAATTGCTTTTCCAGCGCCAGGCTGGTGGCGCGCACGAAAATATTGATGCGGCCCGCCGGCGTCGCCAGCTCCTGCGTGACGCGCGCGGGCCCCATCGGGATCGTCGACGGACGCATGGTGCAGGGGCCGTATTGCGGCGTGGTTTTGTTCAGCGCGGTGCGCAGCACGTACCAGTCGTACTGGTAGCGGCTGTCCATCTGGATCGGGCTTGGCGGAAAAACAAGGTTGCACTCGGCCGCCGCGCTGGCGGCACAGAGCCACGCCAACAGCACTAGCGTGCTTGCGGCACGGGCGTATGAAAGCAACATTGCGGATGGCCCTCGATGGAACAGTTAGCAACGCAGTGTCCCATATCGCCGAAGCCGATCTCAAGCGATATTTGTAGCGCTGCGGCATCAGTCGTTTTTTCGGAACAAAACTTGGCCGGTCCTTGCGGCGCTGCCGAAAACGGCGCAGGCTTGAATCCGGAGGCCGCCATGAAACGCTGCATCGTTGTGGGCATGTTGATTGTTCAAGCTGGACACGCGGCGGCGCAGTCGAGCGTGCGCTTGTACGGCATACTCGACGCCGGCATCGACTACACGTCGGCGGCCGCGCCGTCGGGCGGATCGCTGGTCCGGCTCACCTCGGGCGGCTCCAACACATCGCGCTGGGGCCTGCGCGGCAGGGAGGACCTGGGCGGCGGCTTGTCGGCCGTGTTCCAGCTCGAAGGCACGCTGCTGCTGGACGCCGGGGCGGCGGACGGCCCCCTGTTCAAGCGCCAGGCCAATGTGGGACTGGAGGGCGGCTTTGGGCGCGTGGTGGTTGGGCGCTCCTTCACCACCGTGCACGACCTGGTCACGGTATTCGATCCGCTGGCGCTGGCGCAGTTTTACTCATGGACGGTGTCGGCCAGCGCGGTCAGTCCCAACAAGTATGGCTATACCACTTCGTTCGACAATATGGTCAAGTATCTGGGCCGCTTCGAGGCGCTGCAGGTCGGGCTCAACTACGGCTTCGGCGAGCAGCCCGGATCGGCACACGACAGCGCCAGGGGGGCGATGTCGCTGTGCTGGTGTGGCGCTCAGTGGAGCCTGATGGCGACCTGGGAGCAGGTCAACGGCAATGTGGCGGCGGCCAGCGGTCGGCGCGATGTCAGCACGGTGGCGCACGCCGGCGCCATCTATCAGCAGGGCGCATACAAATGGATGGTGGTGGCGCGCAGCTACAAGCTGGCGTCGGGCGCGCCGTCGACTGCGGACGTCGAGGCGCTGACCAGCTGGGCCGGGCTTAATTACACGGTGTCGAACACCACGCTGACGGCCGCCTTGTATCACGTCGATGTCCGGCGCGTGGCGGCCGCGTCCGATCCCACCATGCTGGTGCTGGGCTGGCGGCTGGCGTTGTCGCCGCAGACTGATTTGTACAGCATGGCGGCCTACAGCAAGGCGCGAAACGGCCAGCTGGCGGGCGTGCTGCGCGATCTGCCTGGCTATGCGAACAGCCAGCGCGGCCTGGTGGCCGGAATACAGTACCGGTTTTGAGCTGGCTCGGCAGTGGCCCAGGGCCAGGCCCGGCCATTCCCGCTTTCCCGTGAACGACCGGGCTGCGGTTAACGGCGGCTGCGGTAGCTTTGCGGCGCCAGGTCTTCCTTGGGCGCCAGCGCTTGCAGGCGCTTGTACAGCACCCGCGTTTCCAGCAGGTTCCACACGCGCAGCATCGCTTCCAGCGTATCGAAGGGCTTGGTCAGGAAATCCTTGGCGCCCAGGGCCAGCGAGCGGCGCTTGGCCTCGGCGGTGGCGTCGGCCGTGATCACCAGCACCGGCCGGAAATCGTAGGGATCGCCGCGCCGCTTGAGCCGCTCCAGCACCGCATAGCCGTCCAGGTCGGGCATCATCAGGTCCAGCACGATCAGGTCGGGATCGAAGGCGGTGTACAGGTCGAGCGCGGTCCTGGCGTCGGTGGTGCCGACCACGTGGGTCAAGCCTTCGCCGATGAACAGGTCTTCCAGCAGCCGCAGATTGGCGGGCTGGTCGTCGATGATCAGGATGCGGGAGGCCAGGACTTCGTTTTCCATCATGGTGTTTGCTCCATCAGGTCCAGCAGGGCGAAGAAGGCGGGGACGTTGAGCGGCTTGGACAGTTGCGCAGTCGACGTATCGGCAGCGCCGCCCAGCACCACCGTCTTGCGGGCGCAGGCGCGCAGTTCGGCGTGCTCCAGGCCCGCGGCCGCCAACAGCAGGTCCGGCTGCCGCAGGCGGGCCAGCGCCAGGCCGCCCGCTACGTCGGCGGCGGTGGACAGGCGCCAGTGCGGGCGCCGCTGCATCAGCGTGGCGATCAGCGTGCGGGTGGCGGCATCGTCGTCGATGCAGACCAGGCTGTGGGTCGTGGCGATGGCAGGCGCGGCCGCTATTTCAACCGGTGCTGCGCTGGCGATGGCGGCGGCTTCGGGTGCCGTCGCGGCCGGCAGAGTCAGCGTGAAGCGGGTGACGGCGCCGGGCTGGTGGCGGATGTCGCCGTGCATGGCTTGCATCAGGCTTTTCGATACCGCCAGCCCCAGTCCGGCGCCTTCGGTCTTGCCGCGTTCGATGCCCAGGCGGTCGAAGGGCGTGAACAGGCGGTCCTGCATGGCGGCGGGGATGCCGGGGCCGCTGTCGTCGATGTGGACGGCGATGACGCTGCCCTCCTGCGAACAGCTGATGCTGACGCTACCGCCGGCGGCGCCGTACTTGATGCCGTTGGAGACCACGTTCAGCAGCACCTGCCGCAGGCGCTGGCGGTCGGCCATCACGGCCAGCGCGGTCGGCTCGTGCCGCAGCGTTACCGAGCGCTGCTGCGCCAGCGGCAGCATCAGCGCCAGCGCCTCCGCCACCAGCGGCGCCAGCGCCACCGGTGCGCGCTCCAGCGTCAGCTTGCCGGCCTCGATGCGGCCGATGTCCAGCACTTCGTCGATCAGCGACAGCAGGTGCTGGCCGGCCAGGCGGATCTGCACCGCGTGCTCGTGGTCGCGTGGTTCGCTGAGTCCGCCTTCCAGCAATTGCGCGTAGCCGAGGATGGCGTTGAGCGGCGTGCGCAGCTCGTGGCTGGTGCGCGCCAGGAACTCGGTCTTGGCCTGGCTGGCCGCCTGCGCCGCCGTGGCGCGCCCGGCCAGCAGCACGCTGGCCTGGTGCAGACGGTCGGCCAGCTGGCCCAGTTCGTCGGTGGTGGCCAAGGTCGGCTTGAGCGGCAGATCGCTGTTCAGGCGCT
This sequence comes from Duganella sp. HH101, assembly GCF_001758795.1. NCBI lineage: Bacteria > Pseudomonadati > Pseudomonadota > Betaproteobacteria > Burkholderiales > Oxalobacteraceae > Duganella > Duganella sp. HH101. The sequence continues at coordinate 85,189 of NZ_LRON01000007.1, forward strand.
CGGCGTTCTCGGCGGCCAGCCGCACCCGGCGCACCAGGCCGAAGGTGAAGGTCAGCGTCGCCAGCGCGCCGGTCAGGCCGGCGGCGATCACGGCGATGGTCATCCACAGATTGCGGTTGGACGCCTGCTGCAAGGCCAGCGTGCGCTTGGCCACCAGTTCCGTTTCATGCACGTTCATGGCGCCGATTTCCGCGCGCAGCTGGTCGAGCACCTGCTTGCTGGCCAGCAGATGCTGTTGCAGTTCGACGCTGCTGGCATGGCGCTGGCCGCGCAGTTGTTCCAGGCTATCCAGCTTGTTCTGCAACAGCGGCCGCACGCGATCGAGGCGGCTGCGCTGTTCGGGATCGTTCACCGTCTCCTGCAGCCTGGCCATGGTGGCTGGCAGCTGCCGCGTGGCGATGCGGTACGGCGCGAGGAAGTCGTCGCGGCCGGTCAGCAGGTAGCCGCGCACGCCGGTGGCCGCTTCCGCGATCTGGGTGTGCAGGCGCTGGATGTCGGCCTGGACCTGCATGGTGCGCAGCATGTCGGCGGTGGCGGCGGCGGTGCTGCGTTCCAGCGTGTAGCTGGTGGCGGCCGAGCCCAGCAGCAACGCCAGCGAGGCCGCGATGATGACGCCGCCCTTGACGCCCAGCGACCAGTGGCGCGGGTGGAGCAGGGCGCTCATGCGCCGAGTCCGAAATCGGCGGCGCGCACGGCGGCCTGGGTGCGGTCGTGCAAGTCCAGCTTGTGCAGGATGCGTTCGACGTGGACCTTGACGGTGCCGGCCGCGATGCCCAGGTGCTCGCCCATGGCGGCGTTGGTCCAGCCGCTGGGCAGCAGCGCGAACACTTCCAGCTCGCGCGGCGTCAGCAGCTTGAGCGCGGCGGCCGCTTCCGGCGCGGCCACGCGCGGCGTCGCCTGCCGTGGCGTGGACAGGGCGGCCGCCAGCAGCGTCGCCAGCGTCTGCAGCGTGGTCAGGTCGTCGGCGCTGGGCGGCGGCGCCGGATGGGAGCTGAGCAGCGCGAGGACGCCGCGGTTTTTTCCGTCCATGCACAGCGGCACCAGGATTTCCAGTCCTGCCCATTGCTCGCGGCCGATGCGCAGCGCGCTGGCGACGTCGTGCCGCACCGTCGGCGCTTGCGGTCCGGGTTGCAGCGCCGTTTGCAGCGCCGCAGCGTGGCTGAGATGGGCGCCGACCGGCAGCGTCTGGCCCTGGCTGGCGCACACTTGCAGGCCGTCGTCGCGGCTTGTCATCAGCAGGCCGTCTTCCAGCGACAGGAAGGCCAGCGACTTGGCGAGGATGGTGGCCAGCGCGCCGGGACGCACGCCTTCGGCGGCCAGCACGCCGGCGGCGTCGGTCAGCAGGCGCCAGCGGGCGACGCTGCTTTCGATCTGCCGGTAGCGGCTGCGCGCGGCGCGGGCGGTGGGGAGGGCGGTGTCGGTGGTCATGGGCGGCATAGGGTTGTTTCGGGAATTATATGCCACTCGGCATATGCCGCCACCCCCGAGCGGCAGATTTTTTGTGTGGGCGCCCACGCGATACTGGTTTCATCGGCGGCCAATACCGCGCTAGCCGTTTTCTCAACTGGAGCTGACTATGAAACGTATTCTGATCACCCTGGCCATGGCGGCAAGCGGCCTGGCGCAAGCCGACACGACGCAGCCGCCGAAAGTTTATATGGAAGTGGCGGCCGCGCCGGCCAACGCCCGCGAAGCCGAGATCGCCGGCCTGTTCGACCGCTGGAATGCCGCGCTGGCCTCGGGCGATGCCGAGCAGGTGACGCGTCTGTATGCGCCGGATGGTGTGCTGGAGCCGACCGTGTCGAACGAGGTGCGCTCCACGCCGGCGGGCATCAAGGACTACTTCGTGAAGTTCCTGAAGATGCAGCCGGCCGGCACCATCAACTATCGCCAGATCCGCCTGCTGGGTGCGGACGCGGCGCTGGATACGGGTGTGTACACCTTCAAGCTGACCAAGGACGGCAAGCCGCAGCAGGTGCAGGCGCGCTATACCTATGTGTACAAGAAGGTCGATGGCGCCTGGAAGATCCTCAACCACCACTCGTCGGCGATGCCGGAAGCCGTGGCCAAGTAAGCAGAAGTGAAGGCCGCCTTATCGCTTGACCCGGCTTTCGGGTTTGACGGCGGCCTCTTTCTTCAGCACCGATTCGACCGTCAAGTCCTTGCTGTTGGCGTAGAATTTTTGGCCGACAGGCTTGAGCAGGTAGAACAGATACATTACCTACGGATGTCGACTGAAACGACTTTCCAGACTTGATCCATATGCTGTTTGTAGGCGACATTGGCGGGTGAGAGCAGGAGCCTGTCATATCGGCGCTCGCCACCGAATTGTTCCTGACCGGGAAGCTTTACAATGGAGTTGCCGCGAATCGCAAGCTTGGTCGTTCCTTCTCGCAGTATCACTTTGATCGTGTAAAAGTCGATGCCACCACCGCAAAAAAGTTTATACGGTATGGTGACTTCAGCCTTGCCGTCGCCATTCAGGTCGGTGACGCTGACGCCGGAGGAAAAGAAATCGGCAGCAGAGTCCAGGCCAGGGCATTCCACGAAGTCGTGCAGGGCCCACTCTGCCTTCCACAGGTCTGCCTGCTGCGAATAGTAAGCAGCATCAAGTTCAATGTGCTCAACTCGGCCAGACTTGGGTCTGGCCGGAGAGGGGCTGCCCTTGCGGGTAAGAACCAGCACATGTTCGCCATCCTTGTCGTGGATGCGGCGAGCCATTATCAGATCACCGACGTAGGAAATATGTCGGGACGCCAGAAATGCGGCATCTGCAGTTTGGCTATCTGGCGCGGGCAGGCTGGCATGACAGGCTGTGCTCTGAACAAGCATTAAGCTTGCCTGAAGGAATGTGAACGATGCGTGCTTCACCATGGACCTTGGTGCGGAGCTTGAGCTATGTGCATACGCTACCTGGCCAATTTTCCTGGAACGAGCGGTAGGACGCCACCTTCGCACATCTCGTCTTCCACGCCCTGTCCTTTCGGAGCGCTGAGATTGGTGCACAGCAGTACCTTCGCGCCAGACTTCTCGGTGCTGCGGACGTAGCTGTTGTGCAACACGGTGGCGGATGGCTTGTTGTCGGAGGGCTGCGTGCCGGACCAGTCAAAGCGGTAGCCGTTAGGAATGAGCTTGAGCGACGGCACTGGCTTGGCGTCCGGCATGCGGGCATTCTTGTCGGTGACGGCGGCGCGCCAGATGTTGCGCATTGCGGCCGTCTCGGCATCGTACAGGTAGTAATCGACACCCATGTGATACCGGCCGGGTGCTATTTCCGCTTGCAGGCAGGCCATCCGCACCAACGCATGCGCCGCCGATGCCTCGACGATCTGGATCGAATATTCCGGACAGACCGAACTCTTGTCTCCGAGCGGCGAAGCGATGCCGAACGTATGTTGCAGGCCAGCCTTGCTGAAACTCAGTTGTCCCAACTTCGGATCAAGACGCATTTCCAGTCCAGCCGCTTTCACAACCGGCATCTTGAGCCGTTCGGGTTTGGTCGAATCCGAGTTCAGACGAATCGATGCCCAGCGGCGCTGGTCGTCGTCTCCTTCACGGATTTCGTTCGAGCGCGCGGCCCCTTCGCGAAGGCGCTGCTCTTGAGGATCCTCGCCGGTCGCGGTGTTGCCGCAAGGAGTGCTGGTACAATTTTGCGTCTTGACGGGCGAGCGCGCGTCCTGGGCGCACGCCGGCAGGAGCGCGGAACTGATGATCAACGGCAGGCAAAGCAGTAATTTCTTCATGGTCTATGGATTGTTGGTGCAATTTTGAATGAACAGCAGCGGATCGACGCGGTTGTCGAGGCCTCCGCATTTTTTGAGCGCGTCTTTCCGGACTTCGAAATGCAGGTGCGCTCCCAAGGCGATTGACTTCATTGCTTTCGCATTGCCGCTGCAACCCGATCTTCCGATGGGGTCGCCGGCGTAAACCTTGGTCTTCGTTTTTTTTGGCATCTCGCTGAGGTGGGCGTAGAAGAAACCGATGGTCTTGGCGCCCGGATTGACCTTGCGGAACACTGCGGCTTGCGCCGGTGGCAGGTCGTCGATGCCTACTTCCAACACCAGCGTATCTCCATATGCATAGCTGGCGTTCGGCGCTTTGCTGGTATGCACGACGCCATTGGCCACTGCAAAAATCTCCGTGCCCGGATCGGCAAGCAGGTCGATACCCTGATGACAACGCTTGCCGCCCTCCCGCGTCCAGCCGAACTTGGCGCCGGTTTTGCTGGCCAGGTGGGCGGTGCGCAGTGTGCAGACGGCCAGCGGATCATGCCATTTTGCACCATTGCCGGCAGTGGCGCCAGTCGTGGTCGTCGCGGACGCACCGGTAGCCGGCGCTCCTGCCGCCGAGGCAGGCGGACTGGCCCCCGCAGGTACTTGCTTGGTCGTCGCCGTGCCCTGTTTGGTCGCCGGCGGGTTCTTGGTCGTGGCAGCCGCCGTAGCCTTCGGTTTTGGCTGCGCTGGCATCGGTTGCGACGCCAGCGCAGATAGGATAGCTGCCGCAGTACGCGGCGCTTTCAGGAATTTTTCCTTGTCCTGCACCACAAAATTGTTGACGTTGATTTTGGCGTCCGTATAGCCCAATAGCCATCCCTTGTAAGCTGCTCGCGGATCGTCATTATATTGTTCCAGCAGCTCGGCCACTTTTTTCTTGCTCGCCTTGGACGTGCCCAGTTGCTGCTCCAGCAGATCCTGCGCATCGTCCCGTGACAGCTGATCGCCTATGCCGACCAGACGCAGCGCACCTTTCAAACCCTCGTGATGCAGCAGGTAGGCGAGCTTGGCCTTATCCTCGGGCGGCAAGCCGTCGACGTTGAACTTGGTCTTTTTGGCGAAATTCTTCAGATTCAGCTTGGCGTAGGTGGCTGCGGCATCGATGGCGTAACGTGCTTCCAGGCGCTTGGCCAGCAGCTGTGTTTCGCTCCACTTCTGGCCGTCCTTGTAGAGCAGCGAGCTTGGGTCGGCATATACGTCCTTCCAGGCCGCGCCGAAAAACTGCGTCAGACCTTGCGCCTTGCTGGGAGAAGACTGGTTCGATTTTTCCTGCCACACGCCTTCGATCTTGGCGGCTTCCGCATGTATCATCGCCGCCAGCGACTGCGGCGTCAGGTCATGGGCTTTGGCGGCATCGATCAGATAGCGGCGGAAGGGTTCGTTGCCTGCTTGAAGCCGTAGATTGGCTTCGGTGTAGATGGTCGCAACGCCTTGAACCGGCTTGCCCGCTTCCACGCGGGTTTGCTCTTGCGCGGTCTGACCTTTCGCCAGCTGGGCGTTGTTGGTGGTGCTTTGCCTGACCGCATCTGCGCTTGAGGTAGGCGTGCCGCGTTTGTTCTGCAAGGCCCCGTCTACTTTGACCTGGCGCGAATCCAAGTGCAGATTCCATTGGCCGATCGGCAGGATTTCAAGGTCCAGCACCGGCTCCATCTTCTTGCATAGATCCTCGACCCAGACCTTTAGCCCGCGTGCATGGTCCAGTATGCCCAGCGAGAGGGAATTGCCGTTGAGCGCATGTTCCTCCTCGCGGCCGTCATAGGCCACCTTGACGCGTTTGGGCGTGACGCCTTTGAAGTCAAGTCCGCGAAACTTCAACTTGACCTGCGTGTCCGGCGTGGCTGCCCCTTCGGCTCCCGGTATGAGCAGCAGCTGTCCTTCGTGTATCAGGTGCAGCTGCTTGCCTTTCAAATGGTTGGCCGAGGCCAAGGCCTGGACCGTCACGCCGTGTTCCCTGGCGATCTTCCATAACGTATCGTGTTTGGCTACGGTGTATTGTTCCATATTAGATCTCTAAAGGTGTTCGGTGTCGCGATCTTCGTCCAGCTCACCCGGCTCGAATGAGGACTCTTCGTCTTCGTCGTGATCGCCGACTTCCTCGAACTCGGCGGACCAGCCCTCATAGCCGACCAGCGCAAGGTATTCCTGGTTAGTCGGTGCGGTCAGCACCGGTGCAGTGCCGCTATCCGGCAGGGTGCGTTTGGCGATTACCTGATTGTTCTTCTTGTCGTAGAACGTCACCAGGGCATCTTTCAAACCCTCTCCTTCGGCGCTGAAACCCATGATCGTAATTTCGTGCGGACCCGGTACATCGGCCGGCATTTTCTGGAAGGTGCTGAGCAGCGTTGGCTGGTTCGGCAGCACTGCCGCCTTCGAGGCGCCGGCTTCAAATACATGTTGACCACCCTTGACGGTAAAGTTGCCGGGGCAGGCAAACGTAATGTCGCCACCTTCCAGCGTGATCGACGACTGGCCAGCTTGCAGCACGATCTTCTGATTGGCCTTGATCTCGATGCTGTCGTTGACCGAGATGACGGTGATCGATTTATCAGCCAGGATCTCCAACTGGTCGGTGTGCGACTCCAGCGATACTGGCCCATTGCCGGCGATGGCCTGGATGCCGCCCGCGTGCGAGAAATAGCTCGCCGCGTTGGCCGCCACCGACGATACCGTGTACCCGGCCGTCATGTGCACGTCGCCCTGCGTTACCCAGTGCAGCTGCTGGCCCGCGAACAGCACGGTCGATGCCGGCGTGGCCCAGTTGATGCTCGATGGAGCGTCCATCAGCACCAGCGGCGCGCCGAATTTTTCCACCGGCTTGGCCGCATCGAGATCGCGCGCGCCTTCCTTGGCCTTGGCGGCCTGCTGGCCGTTGACCGCGCCCGCATGCTTGCCTTTATCCTTGGGATCGAGCTGCGCGATGAAATCCTTGTGCGCCTCTGCGGCGGGCTTGCTGGACAAGGCCAGCTGCTGCGTGGCCGCGTCGCTGAGCCGCTCCGCCAATTCCTTCGACGACTTCAATGAACCCAGCGCCTCGTCCGCATCCATCTGCGTCGAGGTCACGCCGCTGCCTTGCGCGGCGCGCGCGCTGGTGGTCAGCAGCACGCCTTCGGCGCCGCGCACGGTGGCCCACGCATCGGTGCGCAGTTCGAAGCCGCTGCCGCGATAGCTGCCGCGCTGCGCCGCACCGGGCGATTGCTGGACCAGGTAGCCCAGGTTCAGCTGCGTGGCGGCGCTGCTGGTGGCAAGCCGCGTGCGCACCTGGCCGGGCGTGTCGTCCAGCTGCCACTGGTTGTAGCCGCCACCGTCGAAATTGTGGCTATGGATGCCCGACAGCGTACCCGCATGATTCGCGCCCGAGTCCACGCCCGCCGAAAACGGCGGCATGTCGGCGCCGGTGTACAGCTGCGCGACGACCATAGGCCGGTCCATGTCGCCATCGATAAAATCAACCAGCACCTCGGTGCCGATACGCGGCGTGAACTGCGAGCCCCAGTTCGGGCCGGCCAGCGCTTCGGCCACCCGTACCCAGGTGCCGGAGCTTTCGTCGCCGGGCGCGTTGCCCTTGCTGTCGGTATTGTGGCCCATGCCGCCGGCATTGGCGCCTTGCCCGCGCTGCCAGCTGAACTGGATCTTGATCTGGTGATCGCGGTCGGTGGTGGCGACCGCGCCGGCGAGGCCGACCACCACCGCCGTCTGCGGCCCCAGCGCGGTGCTGGCATGCGGCGCGGCGGTGGCGCGCGGCACCACGGCCACGCTGTCGCGCACGCAGCCGAAGCTGTTGCGGTAGGTGCCGTTTTCGATGTCGCCGCCGACCAGCGACGTCAATGTCTTGATCTGCGCCTGGAAGTTGTTGCGCGCCTCGTGGCGCACCCATAGCACCACGAAGCGGTTGTCGCCGTCGGCGTAGCGTTCATGCTGCGTCAGCTGGAAGCCGTGGCCCGCAGCCAGGCGGCGCACGGCGCCTTTGCCTTCGAAGACCTTGTTGTCCAGCTCCAGCGCCTGCAACATCAACTGGCTGTGCGGATCGGCCGCGATGCCGTTGTCGGCGCCGCTGGCGATGCGTTCGCCGCTGCCGTCGTACACGGCCAGCACCGGCAGCTCGCCCGCATCCAGGCTCGATGCCTGTTCGGCGGACGGCGCCAGCAACTGCGCCGGGTCCCAGCTACTGATGCTGATGGCGTTGGCCTGCACCTGGCGCCGCGCCGAGAAGTGGTCGATGGCGTCGTCGGTGTCGGTGGCGCGCACGCCGTGGAAGCGGATCTCGGCGTTGCCCGGCGTATCAGGTGCGCGCGCCTTGCTGTCGAAGATGACCAGCTTGTGTTTGGCCTGTCCGTCCTGGCTTTCGTCGTCCGCCTGGTCGTGCTCGAAGCGCCAGCTCAGGCCTTCGGAGGCCAGCAGGCGCGTGAAGAATTCCAGGTCGCTTTCGCGGTACTGCGTGTAGATGGCGCGTGGTTCCAGCGTTTGCGTGACGTCGAATTCGAAGCGCAGTTGCGGATAGTCGGCCAGCAGTTCGGTGATGATGTCCTGCGCATTCTTGTCCTGGAAAATATAGCTGTCGCGGCGCAGCCGCAGCAGCGCCAGCGCAGGTTCCAGGTGCAGGCGGTAGCGCGCCACGCCGCCATCGGCGCCCAGCCATGCGGCTTCGGTGCAGATGCCGTGCCAGGCGCGCTTGCCGCCGTCCGGTTGCAGCAACGTGACCGTCAGTTCTTCACCGATGAAGATGGTCAGATCCAGATCGGTCGATACGCTCAGCGCGTCGACATCGAACGCATACAGTTCGTTGACGTCTTCGCGGCCGCTGAAGTGTTCGGCCATCAGCGATTCGGGCAGGCCCGAATCCTGCGCGCTGGCCAGCGTGAGCAGGCGGGCGTGCTGGCTCAGGCCCGTGCCGAACAGGCCTAGCGCCGAGGGAAGTTGTGACTGCAGGTCCATTAGGGCAGTGTGATGGTCAGGTTGGCGGCGCGCGGAGCCAGTTTGACCACGTCGTTATACGCGTTCATGCGGCTCTCGGCATTGTGGTTCAGCGAAGTGCGCAGGCCGATGTAACCCAGCACGCAAATCAGGCCGAACACGGAGCACAGCACCCACACCGGCAGGTCGCTGCGCAGCTTGTGCTTGATCTGGTCCGGCCGCTCGGCGTGCGGCGCGAAGCCGCCGCGCTTGCCCTTCATGTGGGCGATCTCGTCGCCCAGGCGCGAGGTCAGGTAGTTCAGTTTTTCCGAGCCTTCGAGGATGTACTTGCCCTGGAAGCCCAGCAACAGACACATATGGAACACCTCCAGCGCCTGCAGGTGGGCGCTGCCGCGCGCGCGCAGGTTCTCCAGGCGGTTGTAGAAGTTCTCGCCGGCCAGCTGGTCGCCGAACAGCACCAGTTGCAGCGGCCGGCGCTCCCACGCGTCGCGGATGCTGAAGCTGGAGCGCAGGATGATCTCGTCCACGGCCGCGCAGAACGCATATTTGGCGTTGTCGACATCGTCCGGCGAGGCGTTCTGCTTCTTGGCGCCGCGGCCGAAATCGTCGAGGAAGGCCGCCATCTTGCGGGCGAACTCGCCGTCGTCCTGCGGGCCGTTGCCGTTCCTGAGCATGAACAGGGCGTAGAAGCCGTCGTACATCAGGTCGAGCAGCGTTTGCGGTGCGCTGGCGGCGCTGGGCGGGGCGCCTGCGCCCATCAGGGAAGGTGCGGTAACGGTATTCATGGTTGGTCCTCAGTTCAGGAAGTAACGGCCACCAGGTCCAGCTTCAGGTCGTGGATGCCGCCGGGGACGTAGATGGAAATCGATTGGGCTTGCAGCATGCGCTCGTACATCTGGCCCTTGGCTTCGAGCGCGAAGTAGCAGGCGTCCGGACGCACCGGCACGGCGGCCGGCACCTGCGGCGAATGCGACAGGCGCACGCCGGGCATGGCCGACAGCACGAATTTTTCGACGTCGTCGGGCGCGCCGATCTTGAAGCGCAGCGGCACGATGTCCACCAGTTCGCTGGCCGGCAGGTCGGCCGAGACGGCGATGTAGAAGGTGGTCTTGTCGTCGATCTTCTGCGAGTCCAGCATGCCGTGGTGGTACGAGGGCTTGACTTCCTTGAGCGCGATGGCGAAGTACTTGGATGAGATCACCGTGTCGAGCAGCTCGCGGATGATCTGGTGCAGCGTGGCGAAGGCCGGGCCGGGATCGTTGTGCTGGTAGGGCGGCAGGTCGGCCAGGGTCCAGCTTTTCGAGAAGGTCATCAACGCGCCGGCCAGCGACAGCAGCTGTTCGTACAGCCGTTCCGGGTGCAGCGCCGGATGGTGGAAGTAGTGCGACAGCGAGGCGAAGGCCGAGCTGGCGGTGTGCAGCAGCCAGAAGGACGACATGTCGCCGGAGCGGAATTCGATCACATGTTTGCTTGGCTCGCGGTGGTGGCCGTACAGCGCGCTGACCTTGGCCTGCAGCGCGTCGATCAGGCGGCGCAGTTGCAGGAACAGCAGCGGCGAGCTGCGGACCGACAGGCTGGGAGCGACGAAGGACGCATCCAGTTCGAAGCCGCCGGTGGCCGCGCGGCGCAGGCGCAGCAGCGGGAAGTGCGTGTACGAATCGCGCGGTTCGAATTCCGATACGAGGCGCACGGTTTTTTTCAGGTAGCTCAGCTGCGCCGACGCCGCCTGCGTGTACAGGTCCGGCGTCTCGCGGTTCGATTGCAGGAAGCGCACCGCATTGCCGTTGGCGCCGTTGGCGGCGTCGCCGAAATTGCCGCCGAATGGCTTGAACGCGGGCAGGGCGGCGTAGAAGGTCACGCTTTGCTGCGATTGCAGCATCTGGCTCAGGTCCACGGTATCCGGCAGCTCGTCGTCGCCGGGCGCGCTATACAGCTCGCCGTCCTGGAAGCGCAGCGACAGCTCCAGGATGCGCAGCGTGTTGTTGGCCAGCGCATCGCGGTCGATCTGGATCTGGTTCACGCCCCAGGCGTAGGGGTGCAGCGCCTGCATGCTGTGATGCAGGCGCTGCTCATGGTACTGGTCCTGTTGCTGGAAGTGCTGCGGGCGCAGGAACAAGCCTTCGCCCCATAAAATTTTGCTGCTCATGCGTGCGTCCTTGTGAGTGTGGCGCATTGATGCCATTTGTTAAGTAGCAGAACAATAACATTCCTTGCGCAATTGCCGCGCCCGCTTGGTTTCTATCGTGCGCATGCTTAAAAAATAAGCAACAAGACCTTTAAAGTACCAAAAAGTTCCCCTCAAACACAAAAAATTCAATTGAACGCGGTCAATAATAGATTTCTGATAACGTGGCGCCTGTTGGAAACAATTAGTGATTAAGCATTCTTTTTTGATATTTAGTTTGAGGACAGCATGAATACCGTTATCTCCCTCGGCCGCATCGGCCGCTTCATTGGCGCCGCTGTCTGCGCCGCATCGCTCAGCGCTTGCGTGACCGCGCCCATCTCCCAGAAAACTGCCATGCCGAGCATGGAAGATATGTTGGCCAAGGCCAGCCAGGTCAGCAGCTCCGGCCAGAAGGAACAAGCCATCACGCTGTGGAAAGAGGCCGCAGTCGCCTACCCGGCGGACAAGGCGCCGTGGACCAATATCGCGCAGACCCGCTACGAAGCCGGCCAGTACGGCGACGCCATCGTCAGCGCACAGGAAGTGCTGGTACGCGATCCCAACGACCGCCTGGCCAACAGCATCATCGCCATCAGCGGCCTGCGCCTGTCGACGCGCGCGCTGTCGGACCTGAGCCGCCAGAACAATCTGTCCGGATCGCTGCGCACCGAGTCGCAGGATCTGGCCAAGCTGCTGCGCGAGAGCCTGGGCGAGACCGTGCTGGTGCCGCCGCAACCTGCGCAAGCCGTCACGCCGGCGCGCAGCAACGCCACGGCCGCCAAGACCAAAAAAGGCAAGGCCAAGGCCGACGACGATTCGAGCGCCAATCCATTCAACGCGCTGAAGTAAGCAATCCGTATTTAACCCAACGATAGGGGAATCCCATGTCAAAAAATACCAGTGTCCAGAAAAAACTGCAGAAAATTCGCCCACCGCGGGTCCAGATGACCTATGACGTTGAAATCGGCGACGCCATCGAAAACAAGGAACTGCCTTTCGTGATGGGCGTGGTCGGCGATTTCGGTGGCAATTCGGAAGTCGAGCAGAAGCGCCTGAAGGATCGCAGCTTCGTCGGCATCGACCGCGATAACTTCGACGAAGTGTTGAAGGGCGTCGAGCCGCGCGCGGCCTACCGCGTCGCCAACGAATTGAGCGACGAAGGCGGCCAGTTCGCGGTCGACCTGAAATTCAAATCGATGGACGACTTCCGTCCCGAAGCCGTGGTGCAGCAGGTGGAACCGCTGCGCAAGCTGCTCGAAGCGCGCACCAAGCTGGCCGACCTGCGTAACAAGCTGGCCGGCAACGACAAGCTGGAAGACATCCTCAACGACGTCTTGAACAGCACCGAGAAATTGGCCGAACTGGGCCAGCAAACCACGAAAGCCTGATCATGTCCGCTCAACTGACTCCAGGCGGCGCTCCCGCCGCCGCCACCGAATTGGCCTTGCTTGACCAGATCGTCGAGCAGAGCAAGGTCGCCAAATCCAGCGCTGAACATGCGCGCGCCAAGGATTTGATTTCCGAACTGGTGAACCAGGTCATGGACGGCACCGTGGTCGTCTCCGACAACCTGGCCGCCACCATCGACGCCCGCGTCGCTGAGCTGGACCGCATGATCTCGGCGCAGCTGTCGGCCGTGATGCACGCGCCGGAATTCCAGAAGCTGGAAAGCAGCTGGACCGGCTTGAACTACCTGGTGCGCAACAGCGCCACGGGCCAGAACCTGAAGATCAAGATGCTCAACGCGACCAAGAAGGAATTGGTCAAGGACTTCCAGTCCGCGCTGGAATTCGACCAGAGCACCATGTTCAAGAAGGTCTACGAAGAAGAATTCGGCACCTTCGGCGGTGCGCCGTTCGGCGCGCTGCTGGGCGATTACGAGATCACCCGCCAGCCGGAAGACATGTACTTCATCGAGCAGATGTCGCACGTGGCCGCCGCCGCGCACGCGCCGTTCATCTCGGCCGCGTCGCCGGAGTTGTTCGGCCTGGAGAGCTACAGCGACCTGGGTAAGCCGCGCGACCTGTCGAAGGTGTTCGACACCGTCGAATACGCGAAGTGGAAGTCGTTCCGCGAATCGGAAGACTCGCGCTACGTCGGCCTGACGCTGCCGCGCTTCCTGGGCCGCCTGCCGTTCAATCCGGCCGATGGCGCCACCACCGAAGGCTTCAACTTCGTCGAGGATGTCGACGGCACCGATCACCAGAAATACCTGTGGTGTAACGCCGCCTACGCCTTCGGCACCAAGCTGACCGCGGCCTTCGAGGATTACGGCTGGTGCGCGGCGATCCGCGGCGTGGAAGGCGGCGGCCTGGTGGAAGACCTGCCGACCCACACCTTCAAGACCGACGAAGGCGAAGTCGCGCTCAAGTGCCCGACCGAGATCGCCATCACCGACCGCCGCGAAAAGGAACTGAGCGACCTCGGTTTCATCTCGCTGGTCCACTGCAAGAATACCGACTACGCCGCCTTCTTCGGCGCGCAATCGGCGCAGAAGGCGCGCAAGTACGCCAACGATGCCGCCAACGCCAATGCCGTGCTGTCGGCGCAGCTGCAGTACATCTTTGCCGTCTCGCGCATCGCCCACTACATGAAGGCGATGATGCGCGACAAAATCGGCAGCTTCGCCGCCGCTTCGAACGTGGAAGACTTCCTGAACCGCTGGCTGACCCAGTACGTGCTGCTGGACGATAACGCCAGCCAGGAACAGAAAGCCCAGTTCCCGCTGCGCGAAGCGTCGGTTCAAGTATCCGAAGTGCCGGGCCGTCCGGGTGTGTACCGCGCCGTGTCGTTCCTGCGCCCGCACTTCCAGCTCGACGAGCTGTCCGTTTCACTCCGTTTGGTCGCGGAGCTCCCTGCATCGACCAAGAACTAAGCAGTACTTACTTTAACAACTGAAAGGAATCACAATGGCAATCGACGTCTATCTGCAAATCGACGGTATCAAAGGCGAATCCGCCGATGCTACCCACAAGGATTGGATCGAGGTATCGACCGTTCAATGGGAAGTGCTGCAGCCTAAGTCGGCTACCGCATCGACCGGCGGCGGCCACACCGCCGAGCGCACCGAGCACAAAGATATCGTTGTCTCGAAGCTGGCTGACCTGGCTACTCCTCTGCTGCTGCAAACCTGCTCGTCGGGCAAAACCATCCCTAAGGCCAAGCTGGAATTCCTGCGCGCCGACGGCAATGGCGAGCGTATCAAGTACTTCGAAATCGAACTGGAAAATGTTCTGATCTCCAGCGTTGCACCAACCGTCAAGCAGGGCAACATCCTGACTGAAGACGTGGCGATCAAGTATTCGAAAGTGAAGTGGAAGTACACCCAACAAAAAGTTGGCGGTGGTTCGGGCGGTAACACCTCGGGCGGCTGGGATCTGTCGGCTAACAAAACCGCGTAATCGACTGACTGTTTGATGGGATACCGATGAAGGGTTTTACGCCGGGACTATTCGACCGGCTGATGGATATGCCTGTCAATGGCGCCTCCAGCGGCACGGTATCGCGTTTGTCGATCGAGGACTTGAAGGACTCGGTCGCGCGCGATCTGGAAGCGCTGCTGAACACGCGCACTGTGATCCCGGAGGAACTGCTGAAGCGGTATCCCGAATGCGGACGCTCGATCGTGACATACGGCTTGAACGACTTTGCCGGCTTGTCGCTGTCGAGCACCGACGACCGTGCTTTTATCTGCCGATGCCTTGAAAAAGCCATCGCGCGCCATGAGCCGCGCCTGCGCAATGTGCAGGCTTCGCTGGAACTGCGCGCCGATGCGATCAACCGCCTCAACTTCGCCATCACGGCGCTGCTGGTGGTCAGTTCGGCACATGAGCCGGTCAATTTTGACGCTGTGTTGCAGCCGTCCAGCCTGCACTACACCATAAGCAAGGCACGCCGCGTGGCGCAATCGGGAGCCTGAGTTGGACCAATTATTACCGTATTACGAGAGGGAGCTGGGATTCCTGCGCCGCTATTCGCGCGAATTCTCCGAACGCTACCCCAAGATCGCCGGCCGGCTGCTAATCGGCGGCGAGGTGTGCGAAGATCCGCACATCGAACGCATGATCGAATCGTTCGCGCTGCTCAATTCGCGCATCGCCAAACGGCTCGACGACGACTATCCGGAATTTACCGAAGCACTGTTCGAGGTGCTGTATCCGCATTATCTGCGGCCGTTCCCATCGTGCTCGATCGCGCGCATGGACTTCAGCGGCGCCGCCGCGCAGCTGACCACCGCCAGCGAAATCCCGCGCGGCACGCAGCTGACCACGCGCCCGGTGCGCGGCGCCGTGTGCACTTTCCGCACCGCGTATCCGGTGACGATCGCGCCGCTGGCGCTGACGCATGCGGCTTTCGCCGCCATCATCGACGCGCCGGAAGCGACGCGCACGCCGCCGAATGCGACGTCCAGCATCAGCCTGACCATCTCCAGCACTTCGCCCCAGGTTGGTGTGCCGCAGCTTGGCCTGTCGAAGCTGCGCGTGTTCATCGACGGCGAACCGTCCTTCTGCGCCGCGCTGCGCGACGCGCTGTTCATGCGCGGCGTATGCGCCTATGTGGAAGCGGACGGCAATGGCCGCTGGATACCGCTGCATAAAATCCCCGTCACTCCGGCCGGCTTCGAGGAAGAGGAATCGCTGATCGATTTCTCCGCCCGCTCGCACGCCGCCTACCGGCTGTTGACCGAGTATTTCTGTTTCCCCGAGAAGTTCAACTTCTTCGACATCGACCTGCATGCGCTGGCCGGCGTGCTGCCGTCAGGCTGCAAGTCGGTCACGCTGCACCTGGCCTTGTCCGGCATGCGCACCGATTCGAACACGGCCCGCATGCTCGGCACGCTGAACACCAACAACGTGCTGCTGGGCTGTACGCCGGTGGTCAACCTGTTCCGCCAGCGCGGCGAGCCGATACGCCTGACGCATACCACCGCCAGCTATCCGGTGCTGGCCGACGCGCGCCGCGCGTTCGCCTACGAGGTGCAATCCATCGACTCCGTGAAGCTGGTGCGGCAGACGCCGCAGGGCGAATCGGTGCTGGAGTTCCGCCCGTTCTACTCGCTGCGCCACGGCCAGACACCGGAAAAGAACGGCCATTACTGGGTCATGCGGCGCGACGACATCATCGCCGAGAAGAGCCCCGGCTATGAGACGCAGATTTCCATTGTCGATATCGATTTCGATCCGGCGGAGGTGGAAACCGACACCCTGAGCCTGGAACTGAGCTGCACCAACCGCGACCTGCCAGCCTCGCTGAGCTACGGCCAGCGTGGCGGCGATCTGTTCCTGGAAGGCGGCTCCAGCGTGCGCGCCATCAGCTTCCTGCGCAAGCCGACGTCCTCGCACCGCTTCGAACGCGGACGCGGCGCGCACTGGCGCCTGATCTCGCACCTGTCGCTGAACCACCTGTCGCTGAGCGACGGTGGCCTGGATGCGTTCCGCGAGATGCTGACGCTGTACGACCTGCCGCGCTCACCGTCGTCGCAGCGGCAGATCGGCGGAGTGCTGGCGGTGTCGCACAAGGCGGCCAACACCTGGCTGCCCGGGAATCCGTTCGCCTGCCTGGTGCGCGGCATCGAGGTCAGGCTGACCATCGACGAGGAAGCCTTCGTCGGCAGCGGCATCCACGCGTTCGCCCACATCATCGAGCGCTTCCTGGGCTTGTATGTGCACGCCAATAGTTTCACCCAACTGGTGATCGTATCGAATAAAACCGGAGAGGAGCTGTTGCGATGCACGCCACGAAGCGGCGATTTGAGCCTGCTGTAATCGAGCGGCTGTTTGCGCAGCCGTACCGGTTCGAATATTTCCAGGCCGTGCGCATGCTGGAGCTGTGGCTCAAGCGCCATGGTGCGCCGGGCGAGGGCGCGGTGGCGAACTACCTGCGCTTCCAGAATTCGACGTCGCTGAACTTCCCGGCCAGCCAGCTGGAAGCGATGCAGCCGGAGCCGCGCGATGTGCCGACCGACTCGCGCGCGTTGGCGGCGGCGCTGCAATCGACGCAGCTGAAGTACATCCGCATCACGCCGGCCTTCATGGGATTTTTGGGCAGTAACGGCACGCTGCCCGCGCACTACACGGAGCGCATCGCCGCGCACGCGCTGTACGAGAAGGACGAGGGGCCGCGCGCCTTTCTCGACACCTTCTCCAACCGTGCGCTGGCCCTGTTCTACGAAGCCTGGCGCAAGTACCGGCTGGAGCTGAAGTACCAGGTCGACGGCAAGGATACCTTCCTGCCGCTGCTGCTGTCGCTGGCCGGCATGGGCAACGAGTCGCTGCGGCGCCGGCTGTCCGACCACGGCGACGGCGTGCTTGACGAGTCGATCGGCTATTTCGCCACGGCCATGCGCCAGCGTCCGGCGTCGGCGGTGCAGATCGCGAAGGTGCTGTCGGAGTACTTCAACCAGCAGATCAAGGCCGAACAGTTCATCGGCTGCTGGTACGACGTGCCGCAAGAGCAGCAGACGGTGCTCGGCATGGGCAACGCCATGCTGGGCGCGGGCGCGATGGCCGGCTCGCGCGTGTGGCAGCGCGATTTGCGACTGCGGCTGGTGATAGGCCCGCTGGACCTGGAAGGCTACGAATCCTTCCTGCCCGGCGGTAAAGCGGCGAAGGCGTTGAAGAGCATGTTGACCATGTTCACAGGGCTGTCGCTGGAGTATGAAGTGCAGCTGGTGCTGCGCGCTGCCGACGTGCAGGGCGCGCGGCTTGAGGACAACCGCGTGGGCGGACGCCTGGGGTGGGACAGCTTCCTCGTCACCGACGCCCAGACGCAGGACCGCGCCGATGTGCGCTATGAGATTCATACGGTATAAAAACAGTATAAATAATAAGGAACCATCATGAGCATCAACCTGAAGACTTTGATCGGAAAACTGAACGACACCAGCCGCACGGCAGCCACCCGCGCCGCCAGCCTGTGCGTCTCGCTGGGCCAGTACGAGGTGGATATCGAACACCTGTTCCTGGCGCTGCTGGAGCAGCCCAAGAGCGATTTCGTCGTCATCGCGCGCCAGAGCGGCATCAGTGTCAGCATGCTGGAGGCGGACTTGCAGGCCGAGATCGCGCGTCTGAAGACAGGCAACTCGCGCACGCCGGTGTTTTCCGAGCGGCTGCCCAAGCTGTTCGAGCATGCGTGGCTGATCGCGTCGCTGGACCTGCAAGCGGGCCAGCAGGCGCAGATACGCAGCGGCCATCTGTTGCAGGCGCTGTTGACGGAGCCCGAGCTGGCGCAGCTGGCGTATCGTGGTTCCAAGCTGTTCGCCAAATTCGAAGTCGATCAGATCAAGCACAACCTGGACAAGCTGACCGCAGGCTCGGACGAGGCGGTCGCCGCCAACGCCGCCGCGACCGGCGAGCGCGAAGAGCTGGGCGGCGATCCGGTCGGCGACCTGTCGGCCAAGGCCGCATCGAAAACGCCGGCATTGGACCAGTTCACCACCAACCTGACGCAGCGCGCCCGCGACGGCAAGGTCGATCCGGTGATCGGCCGCGACATGGAAATCCGCCAGGCCATCGACATCCTGATGCGCCGCCGCCAGAACAATCCCATCCTGACCGGCGAGGCCGGCGTCGGCAAGACCGCCGTGGTGGAAGGCCTGGCGCTGCGCATCGCCTTGAACGACGTGCCGGATGTGCTGAAAGGCGTGGAGATTCATACGCTGGATATGGGCCTGCTGCAAGCCGGCGCCAGCGTCAAGGGCGAGTTCGAGAACCGCCTGAAGAACGTCATCGATGAAGTGAAGAAAAGCCCGCACGCTATCATCCTGTTCATCGACGAAGCGCACACCATGATCGGCGCGGGTGGCCAGGCTGGCCAGAACGACGCGGCCAATCTGCTCAAGCCTGCGCTGGCGCGCGGCGAACTGCGCACCATCGCCGCTACCACCTGGGGCGAGTACAAGAAGTACTTTGAAAAAGACGCCGCGCTGGCGCGCCGCTTCCAGGTCGTCAAGGTCGAAGAGCCGAGCGAGGAACTGGCCTGCGCCATGTTGCGCGGCATGGCGCCGCTGATGGAAAAACATTTCGGCGTACGCGTGTACGACGAGGCGATCACCGAGGCGGTGCGTTTGTCCCATCGCTACATCATGGGGCGCCAGCTGCCGGACAAGGCGATCAGCGTGCTCGATACCGCCTGCGCCAAGGTCGCGCTGGGCCAGAACGCCACGCCGGCCTTGATCGAGAACCTGGCGCGCAAGCTGGAACGCATCGCAGCCGAATCGACGTCGCTGCAACGCGAGCAGAGCACCGGCGGCGCCGCGCACGTTGCTCGACTGGCGGAACTGGAAGCCGGCCGCGTGGCCGCCGCCGCGCAGCATGCCGAGTTATCCGCACGCTGGGAGAAAGAGAAAGCGCTGACGGAGCAGATCAAGGCCGGCCGCGTGGTGCTGGAGGCGGGCGGCGAGGGCGGTGCAAGCCAGAGCAAGGATCTGCAGGCGCTGCAAGCGGAATTGAAGTCGCTGCAAGGCGAAACGCCGATGGTGCCGGTGCAGGTGGACGGCCACGTGGTGGCGGAGATCGTCGCCGGCTGGACCGGTATCCCGCTCGGGAAGATGGTCAAGGACGAGATCAAGACGGTGTTGAACCTGAAGCCGATGCTGGAACAGCGCGTGCTGGGCCAGCCGCATGCGATCGAAGCGGTGGCGCAGCGCGTGCGTACCTCGCGCGCCAACCTGGACGATCCGAACAAGCCGAAGGGCGTGTTCCTGTTCGTCGGACCATCCGGCATCGGCAAGACCGAGACCGCGCTGGCGCTGGCCGATGTGCTGTACGGCGGCGAGCGCAAACTCATCACCATCAACATGAGCGAGTACCAGGAGGCGCACAGCGTCTCGGGGTTGAAGGGTTCGCCACCGGGTTATGTGGGCTATGGCGAGGGCGGCGTGCTGACCGAGGCCGTGCGCCGCAATCCATACAGCGTGGTGCTGCTGGATGAAGTGGAAAAAGCACACCCGGATGTGATGGAGCTGTTCTTCCAGGTGTTCGACAAGGGCGTGATGGACGATGCGGAAGGCCGCGAGATCGACTTCAAGAACACCATCATCATCCTCACCTCGAACGTGGCTTCGGCCGCGATGATGCAGGCTTGCCTGAACAAGACCGGCGATGAATTGCCCGATCCGACCGCGCTGGAAGAGTTGATCCGCCCGCATCTGATGAAGCAGTTCAAGCCGGCCTTCCTGGGCCGCCTGAAGGTGATTCCATACTATCCGATTCCCGACGACGTGCTGGTGGAGATCATCAAGCTCAAACTGGGCAAGATCCAGCAGCGCATCAGCGTCAATCACAAAGCGGAGTTCAGCTACGACGAGGCGCTGGTGGAAGCAGTGCTGGCGCGCTGCACGGAAGTCGATTCCGGCGCGCGCAATGTCGACAATATCCTCAATGGCACGCTGCTGCCGGAAGTGGCCGAATCCGTGCTGACCAAGATGGCCGAAGGCGCCGTGATCAGCAAGATCAAGGTCAGCGCCAACAAGCAGGGCCAGTTCAAGTACACCGTTAAATAAGGAGATACACGATGATGAAACGCCCAGCCACTATTGCGCTGCTGATGTCCGCGCTGATACTGACCGCATGCCACAAGAAGGAGCAGCCGGAGGTCGCACCGGCGGCCGCCACGCCGGCGCCGGCGGCCGCGCCAGTTGCTGCCGCGCCGGCAGCGGAGCAGACTGCGGACCAGCAGGAAATGGCCAAGAAACAGGCGCTGCTCGACTACGGCACGATGGAAGACAAGTATCTGAACGACCCGAAGGGGCAATGGGCGGCGACTGCGAAAGCCAGTTCAACCTTCGGCGACGAGGATGGGAAGGAGCCATCGGAGGTCAACGTGGCGAAGAACGTCGTCGGTACCTCGGATGACCGCGATTGGACCAACAACAATCAGAACAAGGGTTTCGACTGGTTGGAAGTGGGCTATGCCAAACCGGTCAACGCGACCGAAGTGCGAGTGATCATCCCTGGCGGCGATGGCGTGGAAGCGGTGAACAAGGTGGAGTTGCAGGATACCGACGGCAAGTGGAACACCATCTGGACCGGCATCAGCGACGTCAAGCAGGACCGGCGCGGCAACCGCACCTGGTTCGTGCGCAGCTTCGAGAAGACTGCTTACAAAGTCAAAGGCGTCAAGATCACCATCGCTAACAACGTGCAGCATGGTTACAAGCGGATAGACGCGGTTCAACTGATCGGCGAATAAAAAAAAGGGGGGCTTCCCCCCTTTTTTAGTTTGGCGGCTGCACGCCCAGCATCTCTTCGATATGGGATAGCGAGCTTTCGTCCTTGATGACGGAACGCAGCCAGGTGTGCAGATCCTGTTCGCCGGCGTTGGCGGCTTTCTCCGCGAAGTAGGATACCGGGCTGTGTGGCTCGGTATCGCGGAAGAACTTCGCCACGGCGCGCAACTGTGCGATGGCCTGGGTGCGGTTGCGGATCGGGCCGGACACGCCTTCGCGCTGCTGCGGCGCCGCTACGCCCGTATCTGTGTGGGACGGCTGCTCGCCGGCATGGTCGTCCGCATGCGCCTCGGCGCCGTTGGATTTGGCCGCCGCCGGCATCACGTGCAGCATCGACTGCACGGCGTCGCGCGCGGCGGAGAAGCCGGGGCTGTCCTGGCCCAGCTTGGCATCCGCTACTTTCTCCAGTTGCAGCAGCGCGTCCATGCAGTATTGCGCGTCCGCCGAGAACTTGGCGACGAACTGCGCCGAGTTGGAACGCTTGGCCGCCTCCATGTCCGCCAGCTTCGGTGCGCCGGATTGGTCGTTGTCGCTGCCGCCGTTGGCCCGCTTGCGCGCCGTTTCGAAGTCGATGGTGGAATAGGCCGTGTTGCGGCCCTCCGTCAGCGGCAGCTCGCGGATCAGCGTCTTGGTGCGCGCCAATATCCAGCTTAGATTGCCGATGCGCTGGTCGTTGTCGCCGCCGTCCGCTTCCGGATACAAGCCCATGTCCCAGTATTGTTCAAACAGGCCTGCCAGCAGGCGATAACCTTCGCCCAGGCCGCGCAGGTGATGCTGCTTGGCGGCGGCTTCGGTCAGCCATACCGCCAATCGCAAGTCCTTGCTCTTTTCCGTCAACAGCGCTGCGCTGCGCTTGACGACGAAGTCCCAATCCGCTTCCTTCAACTCCGTCACCCATTCGCCTTGATCGAGCGAAGGGTCGTCGAACTTGCGCGCCTGCGCGATCGCGTCCAGGTCGGACGAGAAGGACAGGTCCTCGCCGGAAGGGCGGCTGTCGCTGATGGGGATGAGTAACTGCTCTGCTGAAAACATGATGTCCTCTTGTTGATTATTGGGCCATGCGGAATTCGATGCGGCGGTTGCGCGCGCGTCCGTCGGCACTGTCGTTGCTGGCGATAGGCCGGTCCGGGCCCTGGCCGCTGGCGGTCAGCAGGTCGCCGTTCAGGCCGTGGCTGGAGAAGTAGGCCTTGACGGTCTCCGCGCGCGCCTGGCTCAGGCCAAGGTTGGTGGCGCGCAGGCCGGCGCTGTCGGTGTGGCCGATGATCTCGACCTTGCGGCCTTTGAGCTTGAGCAGCGCGGCCAGCATCTCGTCGAGGATGGCTTTGCCTGCCGGCGTCAGCGTGGCCTTGCCGCTTTCGAATTCGACGGTGCGGTTGGCCAGCGTGGTGTCCAGGATGCTCTGGTCTGCCGCCGATACGCGCAGGCCGTTGTTGACGGTGTAGGTCGGATTGAGGCTGGTGGCGACGGTGCTGGCGATGCGCTGGCGCAGCGCCTCGTTGGCGACTTCGCCGCGCAGGCTGACGTTGCTGCCGTCGATTTTCAGCTGTCCGCGGCTGATCTGCTTCAAATCGGAGGTAATCAGCTTTTGTACGTAGCCGTTCCAGTTCGCCGGCATGGCGACCGGGCCGATGGCGATCTGGTCGACCACCTTGTCGGCGCCGTAGACTTCGCGCAGCTTGGCCAGCACGGCGGCCTTGCTGCCTTCGTCCGGCACGGTGCCGCTGGCGAGTACCTGGCCCGGTTCCGGCGCGGCGGGGGCCAGGCCGGGGTTCTGGGCGTTGGCGCCGGTGGCGATCGCGCACAGGCCGGCCAGCAGGGCTTGGGCTATCAATTGGTTAGAGCGCATGGTCAGGTTCCGATAAACGCCGCGCCGACAGAATCCAGCGCGGACTTGAGTGACAGGTTGGCTTGCGCCAGATAGGTGGACAGCTTCTTGATTCCGTAGTCGGAATCGATCTGTTCTTCCACCCAGTCCAGCTGTTCGAAGTCGATGTGATGGTCCAGCGCCGTTTGCGGATCCATGATCGCGCGCAGCGTCTGCGCCGAGGCGCCGCTGAAACCGAGCACCAGCGCCGGCCGCTGTTCGATGCGGGTGACGAACAGCGCCAGTTCGAAATCGGCGCGCGCCAGGAATGGCGTAATCAGGTGCATCCAGAAGGCGGCCACCAGGTTGCGGTACATGGGATCGGTCGGCAGCGGCAGCAGCAGGCTTTTCTCCAGGCGGCTGGAGCTGCTGGCCATAACGGGTTGCAGCAGCATGCCCAGCGCCAGCAGGATTTGCCGCGCCGAGCCTTTGAATCCGGTCTGCGCGAGCATCGCGTCGAGCGCGCCGATGGTCTGCAGTTCGAGGAAGTCCTCGAAGGCGGCGTCATAGGCGGCCGAACGCAGATCGAGTTCGACCAGGTGGCTGGCGGCGCTTTGCAGCGGCAGCGCGGGGTCGCCGGCTTCGCGCACGCTGGTGGTCAGCGCTTCCAGCCGATTCCACAGGCGCGTGAGCACCAGCGGGGAGTTCGGCACGAAGGCGGCCGGCTCATTGACCTCCATCGCGCCCATCATCAGGAAGGGATAGCGGCGGCTGGACTGGTCGCTGCTGGCGACGATGTGGCCGGCGATGGCGTGCCGGCGGCGAGGCCCGACGAAGGCGAAGTGCAGCGGCGCGACGGCGTCGTAGTTCAGCTTCCAGCGGGCGTCGGTGCTCATCAGTTCCATCGCCTGCGACAGCCAGTCATCCAGCACCTTGATCAGTGCCGGACTGTCGCTGCCCTTGACGAAGTCGCCACGGGTAGGAATCTTGCCGAAGTAGCCGACGCTGATCGGGGTTGCGCCGCGGCTCATTGCATGGCTCCCGAGGTGACGGTGGCTGCTGCGGTACGCGCCGGCGCGACAGGCGGCTTGGGCGCGGGTGTGGCCGCAGGCGCTGCCGCCGGAGCCGCCGGAGCGCTTGGCGCCGGCGGTGCAGCCGGCGTGGCCGCAGGCGCCGGTGCGGCAGGTGCGGCGGCGATGATCGATTCCGGCAGGCGCAGGCGCTTGAAGCCTTGTGCGGCTTGCACCGGTTGCGGCGCGGGGGCCTGCGTGGTGGCGACGATCTTCAGGTTGGCGGTGACGATCACGCCGGCGTTGTCCCAGCTCAGTTCAAACGCGCCGTTGTCCTTGCGCTTGCGTTTGGCGGCGTCGATCATTTTCTTCAGGCCGAAGTGGCCCGGTTCATTGAGCAGCACAACGTTACGGCCTTCCGGCGTGATGGCGGTGATCTTCGATCCAGGCACGCCCTGCGGGTTCGGCCAGGCCATGTGTACCCATGGCTGCGGCTGGCCGCGCCAGCGCAGCGACTGGCCGTCGATCTCGATGGTGAACTCGGTCGCGCCGGTGGCGCTCAGCGCCTGCAGGTCGAACATGGTCTGCGCTTCGCCGCCGTTGGACGCCGCCGTGTTGGCGACACCGGCCGCCGACAATGGAGCGATCCAGTTAGGGAAGGCCGCCACCACAGGCGGCGCCAGGTTGACGCCCATGTTGGCCCAGGTCTTGGCGCTCAAGGAATCGCCGCGACGCACCACCAACGGACCGATGGTGGTGTTGAAGAACTTGGCGATGGCGCCGTCCGGGCCGAAGATCTCGCCGATTTCCGCGTTGGTGGCTTCAGCACGGGACTCGGTGGCGAACGGGTATTTCAGCGCCAGGTTCTTGTTGAACGGTTGCAGTACCTGCGCGGACCAGACCTTGTTGATTTCGGTCTCGGTCGGCTTGACGATGACGGCGAAGGTCTGCATCAACGGACGAACGAGGATAGGTCGGATCGCCGCTTTCTGCGCGTCGGTCATCCCGGTCAGCATTTGCTCGTCGACGTATTTCAGCGCGTCGGCCAGTTCGGAACCGGTGCCGTCCAGCGTTTGCTGCATCAGTTGCTTGGCGCCCGGGCCTGGATCGCCCTGGTTCTTGATCTGGTTGAAGCGCGTGCGCAGCTTGGACATCTGGTCGATATAGCCGCGCATCAGCGAGGCATCCTTGTCCTTGGCGACAACCAGGCGGGCCACGCCGGAGAACTCGCGGCCCACGGGGCCCAGCGGCAGGGCGGCGTTCTGCACGTTGCTGCCGTTGGCGGAACCGAGGTTGACGTTGATCTGCGAAGGTTTCTGGCGCAGGATGGTTTCGCGGAACCAGCCGCTGACGCCGCGCTGCGCGCGTTGCAGGCCGGCGTCCAGCAGCGACGGGTTGTCCCACGAGGTTTGCTCGTAGACGGTTGTCACCAGCTTGTTGATCGGCGAGGTTTGCGGATCGCCCAGACGATTCATCGCGGCGGCGGCGGTGTCGAAGCCTTCCAGTTCGCGGATGGTCACGCCTTGTACGAACTTCTCCCATTCCTTGGCGTAGTCGTTCTTGTACAGCTCCACCAGCGATTTCTGGATTTGCTCAGGGCTGCCTTCCAGCGTCAGGTCATCCTTGGACGAGGTTTTCAGCACCCAGTCCGCGCTCTGCATTTCGCGGTTGGCCGCTTCGCGGAAGGCGTCCTGCACAAAGCCTTCCCACGCCTGGCGCGTGAAGCTGCCCGGAATGGCGTAGCTGCCCAGTACCAGTTCCTTGTCCTGGTCGCCGACGATGCGGGCCACGGTCATCGATGGGAAGCGGGTCGCGGCGCGGGCCTTGACGTCGGCGTAGACGCGTTCGCGGGCCGGCATGCCGCGCACCACGCGGCGCAGGTTGTCGCGGGTCTGGTCGACCAGCGCCAGTTTGCCGTCGAGCTGCGGCCACGAGGTGTCGTTGACCTGCGCCAGGTAGAAGGAGATCATGCGTTCGGCGCTGCGTATCATCTGCTCGCGCGGCATGGCGCCACGGTTCCCGTCCAGCCAAACGCGCCAGAAGCGGGTCAGCTGGTCGTTCAGGTGGCCGGCTTCGGCGCGCGATTTATCGCTCAGCATCAGGTAGGTTTTCAGCGCGTTGTAGGCGTCCTCCGCGTTGGCGGGCGAGGCGTCCTTGAACTGCGTGGCGCCGTTGTTGACCGGGGCTGCCGCGGTGGCGTCGGCGACGGCGGCCGGCGCGGCGTCGGCAGCCGCCGTCACCGGCTTGGCCATAGGCTGCAACTGCGACGCGCCGCTGTTGACTTCCGCCAGGAAGGACTCCAGCGACTGGCCGACAGGTTTCAGCATCACCTCGCGCACGCCGGCGAAGTATTCCTCGCGCAGCTTGCGGTCCAGCAGGTCGCCCTGGTACAGGCCCAGGCCCAGCGACAGCGGACGGTGTTCGCGGTAGTTGTCCAGTTGTTCGATGCGGTCCTGCAGGATTTCCAGCGCCTGGAAGCGCGATTGCAGGTCCATGCGGTTCTGCTGGACCTTGATGGCCTGGTCCAGGTCCGCCTGGACGTTGGCGACCAGCTGGCGGTTGTTCATATAGGACCAGCTCCAGCCGGCCAGCGCCAGGCCGACGAAGGCGGTGGCGGCGAAGAAGGCGGCGTAGCGCACGCGCGTCTTGGCCGGGCTGGCGTATTGGGCGACGAGATCCTTGTCCGCGAAGATCACTTTGCGGAACAGGTTAAGCAGGAAGTAGCCTTGTTGTTGATGGGTTTCTTCGTGTTCCTGCGGTTGCAGCTTCAGGTCGAAACGCTGGGCCACGCGGTGCGACGAGGCGGAAACGGATTCGCCTTCCTGCAGCGCGCTGGTGAAGTAGAAGCCACGGAAGACGGGCTTGAACTGGAAGGGGTTTTCTTCGAACAGCGTGGCGATGAAGGCGCGCAGCGACGGCTTGACCGAGCTGAATTCCAGCGGGAAGGTGAACACGCCGGGCGGCATGGTCTCGCGCCATTGCAGCGCCATATTGGCCTGGCTGAGGTCTTTGAGGCCGTCGTACAGCTCATCGAAGCGGGCGTCGAACTGGTCGAGTATCTGCTCGCTGGTGGTGGACTGGCTGTAGGGCAGGGTGGCGCCCCAGATCTTATCGCGCTCGCCGCGCTCGGCGTCCTGGAAGAATTCGTTGAAGCCGGTGATCAGGTCGGCCTTGGTGAAGACCACGTACACCGGCGCGTGCACTTCCAGGCGTTCGGTCAGTTCCTGCACGCGCTGGCGCAGGTTCTTGGCCAGGTTGATGGCGAATTCGGGACGGTTGCGCGTCAGTTCGGCGACGCTGACGGCGATGATGACGCCGTTGATCGGCGCCTTCTTGCGGTATTTTTTCAGCAGGTCGAGGAAGCCGAACCATTCGCCGCGGTCTTCGTCGACGACGGAATAGCGGCCCGCCGTATCGAGCAGGATGCCGTCGGTGGTGAAGAACCAGTCGCAGTTGCGGGTGCCGCCCACGCCTTGCACGATCTTGGTGTCGGCGAACGGGAACTGCAGGCCGGAGCTGGCGATGGCCGTGCTCTTGCCCGCCGCCGGATTGCCGATCACCATATACCACGGCAGCTCGTACAGCGCGGCGTTGCCGGAGAACTGGCCGATCTTCGATCCCTTGATGGTGGCGATGGCGTCCAGCAGGCGCTTGCGGATCACGTCCGTCTCCTGGCGCTGGGCCGGGTCAGGCTTGGCGGGCGTCTTGTTGACCTGCTGTTCCAGCATGTCGCCCAGTTGGGCGGCGGCGCGCTGGCGGCGATGGCGGCGCCATAGCCAGACGACGGCGCCGAACAGCAGCGCGATCGCCAGCACCGTCCAGGCGACGCTGGCCGGCCATTCGAAGATGGCTGCGGCGATCAGCAACAAGGCGGCGAAGGCCACCCAGCCGATCACGATCAGGCTGTTGCGGGTCGTCAGGAATTGCCAGGTTTTTTGCATCATGATTGAGGGCTCTAGAAAAATTCGGGAAAATCAAACTACTACGGGTGCTGCGGGGCCGATCACGGCGACGTCGCGCCGGAACGGGTCCAGATTGCTGATGCACAGGATGGCGGCGTTGCGGCTCTCCGCTTCCTGCCGCGCCAATGCCAGCGCGGTCAAATACGTGACGGCGCCGCAGCTGCCGCATCCGGCGCCGACGCTGAAGACGTCGGCGCCGGGATCGAGCTGCGGCGTCGTTTCCGACATTACGCCCATCAGCTCCATGACGCGGCTGGTGCGGTGGTCGGTGTCGGCGGTGATCAGGGCGATGGCCGATGCTTCGCGGCCCGCGCTGTGCAGCGCCTTGGTGCTCAGTTCCAGCAGCAGTTCGGCGCTGGCGCGTTTGGATTCGTCGGCGGAGTGGGCCAGGCGGCCGCTGTTCACGGCCAGCAGCTGCGGCAGTTGCGCGCCGGGCGCCAGCATCGCGGCTTGGGCCGCATCCGCCAGCAGCAGGCCGGCCGCGCCTTCGCCCGGGATCTGGCCTTGCGGATGGCTGGCATTGAACAATGCGGCGGCGCTGCCCAGGCGCTCGACGCTGTCGGCGCCGATGTGCGAGCCGCAGGCCACCACCAGCGTCAGCGCAGGCGGTTCGTCGGACAGCAGACGCGCCAGGGCGGTGCTGACTTCGGTATCGGCCGCGCCGCGTTCCGGCGCGACGGCGATGCGTTCTTCGGGCCAGCCGGCTTGCGTCAGCATGTGGCGCAGCCACAGGGCGGCGGCCTGGCGCTGCTCCGGCTTCCATTCGGCCTGCCATACGGGCTGCAATTGCAGCACCGGCAGCGGCGACGGCTCGCGCCGCGCCAGGCGTTCGGCATGCGCTGCCAGTTGCGGATGGCCGCTCAGAGGCGAGGACAGTTCGCTCACCACTTCGCTGCCCGCGCTGAGCGCACGCCATTGTTCGTCGCTGAAGTGCGGCTCCAGATCGTGCGCGGCCAGCCATTCCGACACTTCCTCGCGCAGCGGATCGGGATCGATGTCGGCGATGCGCGCGCTCATGATCGGATAACCCTGGTCGTCGTTCAGTTCGGAGTCCAGCGCAGGGCGGGCCTGGGCGCCTGCCAGCGCCGCGCCAAGTTCGGCAGCGGACATGCCGTGCGGTGCGCGCACGGCGGCCGCCACCAGCGACAGCGCCGGTCCGCGCGCCGGCTCGGCGGGAACCTCGGCCTGGGCCGCGGCGCCGCCCGAGGCAGAGGCGGCGGGCGCGCTGATGCCGCGATAGATTTTGCGGCCCAGCCAGAATACGGCCAGCAACGCCAACGGCAGCACCAGCAGGCACAGCACCAGGTCGTCGGTGGCCGGCATGCGGTTGTTCGCGCGCCAGTACCAGACGGCGCCCAGCCAACTGCCGCCGAACGCCAGTATCGCCATCATCAGAGTTTTAACCCATGCCGCCATTTTGCCCGTACCTTATCGTTTCATCACACCGGCCACACGCAGTTCCGTGTGCCCGAAATCCATCATCTTCCAGCGCCCGCCCCAGGTGAGGCCCAGCGACTCGGCCACTTCGCCGTACAGCTGGTAGCCGCGCATGGCCCACGGATCTTTTTCCGAGATCACCAGCTTGCCGTCGCGCAGAAACGCGCAGTCGGCGGCCAGGCCGTATTGGTGCCAGCTCTGGAACGCCGCCGCGTTGGTGACGTTCGGTCCCATCGCGGCCAGCGCGTTCTGGCGTTCCGGGCTGCGGTAGCCTTCCAGGATCGCCATGTCGTAGCCGTGCTTCTCCTTCATGATCTTGAAGGCCATCAGCAGGCGCTGGGCGTAAGCCGCATCCATCAGCGCCCAGTCTCGGCTGGCCGACACCAGCATCGGTCGTTCCAGCGCCACTTCTGCCGAGGCGAATACCAGCGGCGGCAGCGTAGGCGGCGGCACCAGCTGCTCGCCCTGCAGCAGATCGGCGACCTGGGTGTTGACTTCCCGGGTCGAGGTTTCGAAGCCGCTCAGCGTGCTCCTGGTACTCATCATCAGCGCCAGCAGCGGCGGGATGCAGATCAGCGCCGCGCCGCCCAGGCACAACACATAGTGCTGACGCAGGAACGCGCCGATCTCGCCGGCCGACGCGCGGCCCGTGCGGCCCAATGCGCCGGCGTCCTGCTGCCCGCGCGCGGCCAGGCGGCCGACCCGTTGTTGCAGCCGCTGGCCGGCGCCGGCCAGCGCGTTCAGCACGAATTCGCGGCCGGCCGGGAACAAGACCATCCAGCTGATCAGGCAGGCAATGACGAAATATAGTGCGATTGCCAGTATCAGCACGACAGCATCTCCCCAGCGTAACGGTGCATCATTAGTGTCCTTAAAGCATTGCTTTGAGTATATCTTACAGTTATGACAATCCAGCGCACGATTGAAATCCCTCTGGCAAAGCACGGAAATATGAGGTGCGCACTGTTGACTTCGTACTATGCGTCGTGTTTTTCTTGAATCGCGTAAAGTAATGTGAAATTAACAAGGAGTACATTTTGCAACGTCAAGACGATCGCCCTTCGAAAGGGGGCAGGCCCAGTCTTCTTTCTTCGGAACAGCAGGCGGAAGCCGAACGCAGCCGCATCCTGAGCACGCTGGACAGCAAACCGGCCGCGCCGGCCGCTGCCGGCGTGCCCGGCCAGGCCAAAGGTTCGGGCCGGCTGGTGGTGTGGGGTGTCGTAGGCTTGGGGGCATTGGCGGCGGTCGGCGGCGTGCTTGCCTGGATGAGCAACACGCCCGACGTCGACAGCTTGCCGGTGGTGGCCGACGCCGCGCCGGCCAAACCGGCTGTGGCTGCGGCCGCGCCGGCAGCCGCGCCGGCCGAGGCGGAAGTGTCCACCGCCGCGATCCTGGAAGAGACGACGGCCGCCGTCAGCCCGCCGGCGGAAGGCAAACTGCCGTCGCTGAAGGAAATGCTGGCCGAGCCGCCCAAGTCCAAGTCCGGCCATGACGAGTTGACGCAGGCGCTGGAGCGGCCGCAGCCGAAGGCCGCGCAGCTGGCCAAGGTGGAGCGCAAGCCCGAGCATAAGCCTGAGCACAAGCCCGAACGCAAGGCCGAGAGCAAGCCGGAGCGCAAGTCCGACAACGTCAAGCTGGCGCAGAAGACCGCGCCGGCCAAGGACAAGGCGCCGGGCAAGCCGGCCGATAACGATGTCACGCTGATCAGCGCGCTGATGGCGCATTTGCAGACCCGTCCGCCGGTCAAGAAGACCAGTACGCCGGCCGACCAGCTCAAGACCTGCAAGCAGTACAACGCCGCCGGCGAAGAGCAGTGCCGCGCCCGCCTGTGCGCGGCCGACGCCAAGAAAGAGCCCGAATGCAAACCGGCGCCTGCCGCGAAGACAGCATCGAACTCATGAGCGTCGCCTTGCTTCAGCAAATCACCACGGCATTGGCGCAGTTCTCAAGCGCCACGCGTTTGTATGCGCTGAAGCTGGGCGATGACGGTGACGAGCCCGGCTCCGGCGGCCTGCTGGTGGAGGCTTTCTGCGCCGACGACATCGTGCAGGGCAGCGGCGCGCGCGACATCATCGTGCTGTCGACCGACGCCCATATCGCGCTGGCGCCCTTGCTGGGCAAGCCGGCCAGCCTCGAAGTCAGCCTGGTGGACGGCAGCCGCACCACCTTCAGCGGCGATATCACGCAGGCAGCCATGCTGGGCAGCGAAGGCGGCCTGGCGCGCTTCCGCCTGCGGCTGACGCCGTGGCTGTGGCGCCTGAGCCAGGTCCGCAACAGTCGCGTATGGCAGGACAAGACGGTGATCGAGATCGTCGAATCGGTGTTCGCCGCCTATCAACCGCTGGCGCAATGGCGCTGGAGCGAAGAGGTCGACAGCTTCCTGGCCGATGTCTGCGCGCGCAGCTATTGCTGCCAGTACCGCGAGTCCGACTACGACTTCGTGCTGCGCCTGCTGACCGAGGAAGGCCTGGCCTGGCGCTTCGAGGAAACCGAAGACGGCCTGTGCCTGGTGCTGTTCGCCGACAGCAGCCAGCTGGGCGCGGTGCCCGAGGATGCCAGCAGCGCAGCGGGCGGCGGCATCCGCTTCCATGGCGTGCGCGCCGGCGAGCAGCAGGACACGATCCAGGCCTTGCAGGCGAGGCGCAGCGTGACGGCGACGCTGACCACCTTGCTCAGCTACGATTACAAAGCCAGGAAAGCCGTCGCCGCCAGTGCGCCGGCCCAGCAGCAATACAAGAAACTGCCGCCGCTGGAAAGCTACGATGTGCCGGGACAATATGCCTATGCGAGCGGCGCGCAGGCACAGCACTATGCCGAGCTGCAGATGCAGGCACGCGAGGCGCGCAGCCAGCAGTGGCGCGGGCGTTCGACGGTGCGCACCCTGGCGGCCGGCCGCCGCATCAACGTCACGCAGGGGCCGCTGGCCGCGGCCGACGGCGCGGAGACCCCGGCTTACACGGTGCTGCGCGTCACCAGCGTCGGCGTCAACAACCTGCCGTCGCCGGCATCGCATGGGCTGGCTGAACTGTTCGGGCCGATTCCGGAATTGCTGGAGGAACTGGCGCCGGCTTACGACGACGACTTCGCGCTGGTGATCGAGCAGGCGCGCAAGACCGGCTACGCCAACAGCTTCGAAGCGGTCGCCGCCGATGTGATCTGGCGTCCTCAACGGCCGGACAGCGATGGCCGCAACCATCACAAGCCCACCGCGTCGGGCGCGCAAAGCGCCATCGTCGTCGGTGCCGACGGATCGGACCAGCCGGCCGGATCGGACGAACTTCATTGCGACGCGCTGGGCCGCGTGCGCATCCGCTACCACTGGCAGGACAACGGCGACGCGACCTGCTGGGTGCGCGTTGCGCAGCGTTCGGCCGGCGGCGGCATGGGCAGCCAGTTCCTGCCGCGCGTGGGGCAGGAGGTGCTGGTGCAGTTCATCGAGAACGATATCGACCGGCCCATCATCCTCGGCGCTTTGTACAACGGCCAGGGCGAGGGTGGCGTGGCGCCGACCCCGGCGGGACAGGCGGGAGGCGACAGCCAGGCTGCGCTGTTCAATCCGGCCAGCGATCATGCACCTTCGGCGCAGGGTAATCTGGCGGCGGGCAATAGTCCCTTGTGGCATGGCGCTTCCGCCGATACGGCCGGTCATGGCAATGCGGCCGCGCAGTGGGGTTTGCGCAGCAAGGAGTTCGGCGGCTCCGGTTACAACCAGTTGATGTTCGACGACACCGATGCGCAGGGCCGCGTGCAACTGCGCTCGACGCACGCAGCCAGTGAGCTGACGCTGGGCCATCTGATCCACAGCGCGGACAATTATCGCGGCAGTCTGCGCGGGCAGGGCGCCGAGCTGCGCACCGATGCTTATGGCGCCTTGCGTGCCGGCGGCGGGTTGCTGGTGTCGAGCTACAAAATCGATCATAGCGCCAGCGAGCGCGAGCCGATGGGCGACAACACGGCCGGAATCGCGTTGCTGAAGCAGGCCGTGCAGTTGGGGCAGACCTTCAGCGAGGCGGCCAAGACGCATGAGACGGTTGCGTTGGCAACGCACATC
Organism: Duganella sp. HH101; assembly: GCF_001758795.1. NCBI lineage: Bacteria > Pseudomonadati > Pseudomonadota > Betaproteobacteria > Burkholderiales > Oxalobacteraceae > Duganella > Duganella sp. HH101. The sequence goes on from NZ_LRON01000007.1 coordinate 118,532, forward strand.
GGCGCGGCCAAGGCCGATGCGAGCGTGATGGACGACAAGTCCGCGCCGTTGAAGGCGATGTTGACTGCGGTGTCGGGCATGGTGGGTAATGCCAGCTTGAACGCAGCCAGGGCCGACACCGAGGAAAAGAAAACCGCTCCGGGTGATGATCAGTTGCCGCATGCCAGTTCACCGATCATCGCCGTCAGTGGCAAGGGCGGGCTGAGCGTCACTGCAGGTCAGGGTATGCAGCTGTCCAACGGCGAAACGATCGCCTTGATGAGCGGCGCCGATACGCAGTTCGCCAGTGGCGGGCAGTTGCGCGCGCACAGCCGCCAGGCGATCGGCGTGCTGGGCGGGGCGGTCAAAGCGGGCGAGAACAATATCGGCCTGCAAATCATCGCCGCCAAGGATGCCATCGATGTCCAGGCGCAAGCCGATGTGTTGAAGGTGCAGGCGCGGGATGAGGTCAACCTCGTTAGTGCCAATGCGTTTGTCGATTGGGCCGCCGCCAAGAGCATTACGCTGTCGACCGCAGGCGGCGCCAACATCACCATTGACGGCGGAAATATTACTGTTCAGTGCCCTGGGAAAATTACAGTCCGTGCTGGGACTAAGTCGTTCAGTGGCGCCACAAGCAAGACCTATTCGCTGCCTGTAATGCCGGTGTTCATTCCTGCGATCGTTCAGGATAGCCGTCTGGAGAGTACTTTTGCGTTCGACCAGTTGACACAGGTTGCGCAACGCTTCTCTAAAGTCGAGTTTGTATTTTTACTGGTGCCGATTTTTGGGTACGACATCCCGGCCGAGACGTACATCAAATTATATGAGGGGCTGCGAGCCGGTTCCATTCCTCAACCAAAACTTGTGTTAATGACGGGGTGCCACTATCCAGCGGAATTCGATAACAAGAAGCGCGAGATTCATGTGCATAAGGCCGCAGCGGACAGGGCGGCTACAAACCGTGACGAATCCTGGGAGTTGCTGACTGCGCTGCTGCACGAGTTTGGGCACTATATTGATGTGGTTCTGCGTAAAGACCTGGCACCGAAAGATGAACATGGCCAGTCCACTTTAGCTGAAGATGCCGAGGGTGAAGAGGGGGCGAAATTTGCCTATCAAATCGCTTTCTATGACTTCGAAGGCAGCAAGGAGACTACCTATGCCACGTATACTTCCCCGAGGTTTAGCGGCGACCTGAAGGTAAATTATGTCCAGGTTCGCGATGCTATTCGAAAATCACAAGGAGCTGATGCACAAGCTAAAGAGGGTAAAGACGGCGATGTCGAATACTTCGGCGCGGGCATGGGGGAGCACCACGACAAGCATCCGTCAAGCTCTTTTGGCCACCAGTCGATTGAACGAGCGCTAGGCCCGGCCTCCGCCAACTTCGGCCCCAATGTTCTGAAGCAGATTTATTTTGGCAACTGGCTAAGGGATTTTTCGCAGATTTTAGATCCTGCGATCGTCCGAAAGCCAACCGAGGAAAAGAGTTTCCCCGAAAAGATATCGCGCGCTCACTTGACAAGAGTCGTTGCGGTTCTGGCGGAGTCCGAGTTCGTTGCTAACGCTAAAGACAAAGAACTCTATAAGGTTACTGAAAAAAATCTCGGCGTGTATCGCCCAGTCGAGCATATCGACAACCCAACCAACAACGATCCACACGCACCGAATCCGCAGACGATCGATAAGGATTTTCAGCCATTGCCTGACAAGGCGTACCTGTCTGTTGATCCTGCGGTATCGATGAAGCGGTATATTGCTGCATCGCGCGATTTTATGAAGGCGGAGATAGACAAAGCTGTTGCCGCTGGTCCTGTGCTAGCCGGCTTTATGTCTTTCGGGGCTGCACTGCACGTGTTAGAGGACTATTTTGCGCACAGTAATTTTGTCGAACTGAGCCTTCGAAAGCTCGGGTATTCGAAGGTATTACCCTGGACATCGGCGGCGCCGGGGAAGCACAAGTATCCGGTAGTGACGGGGATGTTTGACAAGGATGATGTTATCGCGAGTACGGCAGGCATGATTGCTGAAACGCTGTTTAAAGTGGAGTGGGAGTTTAAGGCCAGCGAACCATTCAAGCGGACGAAGGCTCAAAAAATTGCCTTGATTTTACTCGAAGAACAAAGGGACTCAAGATATCTGACGGCATATAAATTTTTCCTGGGTGTGGGTGATAAATGGTCATCCTTGCCGGGCCATCAATATCCGGAGGGCGCGATGCACTACACCTTGGGGATGGTTGGTAATTCCACTAATATGGTGTTTTCTACGCTGATCCAGTTGATGGGCAATAGTGTCGATGATGAGCAGGTCGTGCGCGTTGGGGATCCCAATACTAGCGGATCGACAGATCCATCCCACTCACAGCTGGCGAAAGACCACGATAATCATCCTTTCCATACGCTTGCAGCGCAACTGGCAATGAAGGCGGTACAGGACGTGGGGCGAGCAATGGCGCAGCGTTGGTGGAACGAGCCTGGCGTGGCGAGATCGCCATCTGCTGTCGCTGCCGCCTATCTGGTTCACCCAGAGGACACGGGCTGGCAAGATGAACTCGTCAAGAAATGGGCTGAAACCCACGCGCGTGAACTGATCCGGGGTGAGTCGTCTACTGAATGGGCAGCTCTGGAAAAAGCGCACAAAAAGGAAGTGCTTGATATGCTGGAGAAGATGAACAGCGATTCCAAGAAACGCTGGGACTATATCAACAAGAATTTTGACGAATTGTTTGGTAAGGGTAAAGCAGGGAAATGAACTATTTTTTAACTATATTCTTGTTTATCCTGCTGATCTTAAGCGGGCCGGCGCACACTGCTTCCGAGCAGAAGCCAGCGGATTCTTCGGTTAAGAAATCGATGGCCGATCTGTGGAATAACGCGGTACGGAAGGCTGCTCAAGCTACGGGCACCGAGACTCAGGAACATAGTTACGGTGAGCCAAGAACGGTCTCGCGTGGTGCTCGGCCTGAAATTATTCTCCGGCAGGACAAAATACTCTATAACGGGAAAATGCTGGAACTAGGCAGGACGGCTTCTCAATGGGATTCGATACTTCCTGGCGAACGGCGCTGTGATGACCTCTCAAGCCCGAGCTGGTGCAATTGGGATGATCTTGGCATCCTGGTTGGATTCACTGATAAAAAACCCAAAAAAATATCATATGTCACCATATATCTCCGCTTGCCGGAAGTCGATCCAAATGACGGCTTGGTGACTATGTCGGCTGACGGGACAGTGTTGCCGCCGCTGGTGCGGTTTTATCCCAAGTCTCCATTTCCTGGCTATCTTGAGCTCGATGGTTACGGCATGGACAGGCACACCATGTTTTGGGAAGTACTGAAGCGCGCGGAAAAAAAGCGAAATATACATTGCGGTCTGCGCGATTGCGTCGCTCCGGGCGGTACGTTTGGAAGTAACACGGTTATGTATTTTGATCTTGATACGCCGGTAGAGACCGGCGCCGTAAACAACATAAATATCAGTTCTAGAGCAGTCAAATAACCGGAAAAACTCTGCCTCAGCTTTTAAGATGCCGAGTTGCCTTTTGAGATGCCAGGACTCCGTGCATACCGATAACGAACTTCTCCCTCGTTCAAGCCGCCGACGCGTCTGTGCCGCCGGTCTGATGTTTTGTTTCTTGTCTGCTTGTTAGGCGAAATCATTGAGCATCGTTGATTTGATAAAGAAAAACAGAAAAATGAAACACTATCTCATCAGATTGACCATCGCCTTGATGTCCTTAGGCAAAGGGGAGGCATTCGCAGCTCCGGTTCAGGATGCACCCGGACCTTCGGTCAAGAGCACATTTATTGAAAAATGGAATAATGCAGTAAAAAAAGCCGCCGAAGCTACTGGGACCGAATCCAAGGAAAGGGATTACGGCGAACCAAGAAAAGTCTCTAGAGGTGGTCAACCAGAAATTATTCTTCAGAAAGACAAAATAATTTATAACGGTCAGATATTGGAACTAGGAAAGACGGCAGCGCAATGGGATGCGATATTGCCTGGTGAGAGACGCTGCGATCGCCCTGCCAAGCCCAGCGCCTGTGCTTGGGATGAACTTGGCATTATGATCGTTTTTGCTCACAAGCTTCCAACAAGAATCAAGGATGTAACAGTTTATCTACGCCTTCCTGAGGTGGAAGTGGATGACGGGGTAAAACTTATGTCGGTGACTGGCGCACCGTTTCCTGCTTTTGATCGCTTCTATCCTAAGTCTGCGTTTCCGGGTTATCTTGAAATTGATGGTTATGGCATCGACAGGAATATTATGTTTTGGGAGGTTTTGAAGAAGGCAGATAGTAAACGTAATATCCATTGTGGTCTGCGCGACTGTATTGTTCCCGGTGGAATATTTGGAAGGCAATCCCTTATATATTTCGATCTCGATAAGCCAGTGATGACCGGAATGATCAATAACATCAATATTACGTATCGAGCATTAGACTAATTATCGAGTCGCTACATCCACTTTGACGATGCAGCGTTGCCTTTGAGGTGCCAAGACTCCGTGCATACCAATAGTGAACTCATCCTCCTGTCAAGCCGCCGACGCGTCCTTTGTGCCGCCGGTCTGATGTTTTGTTTCTTGTCTGCTTGTAAGGCGAAATCATTGACCATCGTTGCCGAGGCAGTGCTGTTTAGTTATCTGGACCGGCCTATTTTTGACGTAGTCGTTGGCGACACCGACGTCGGCGTATCTGGCGTATATCCAAATACGGGCGGTGGAACCATTTCGGGTGCAAGGTTCTCCGGCGGCGCGCAAGCCGTGCGTTGGACGCTTGATGGGCTTCAGGGCACGCCGCGCAACGGCGAGGTCGTGCACGCGCAAAACCATCCCGAACTTGCACCGCCTACGGCAGGTGAACACTATCTCTCCGTGCATATCTATCCGGATAACACCGTTGAACTCATCTATTCGAAAAATTACCCGCAATTTTCACCACGAGGGTTGCAGCTCGCAGCGTCACGCCAGCCTGGGTAAATGGCAGGTCTAACGGAATCCGTCATGAAGTTTATTGTCACAGTTATTGCTGCCTTATGCGGGACAAACATCTCCGTGCGCCCTCCAAACTCAGGCTGGTATGGAGTGTGGTGTACGACCTCGATCTGTTCGAAGGCGAGAGCGGAAGAAACTATGACGATCGCGCCAACACCGTGGCTCGCTATTCCCAGGGCGCCGCACAGGGAATAGCCAGCGGCCGCCTTACCTGAGGCGCCGCCTGACCCACGCGACGCCGGCGCTGAAGCAGCGGTGCATATGGCAGACCAGGCGATTCCTCAAACTCGCGCGCATCAGCAACACGTGGGCGCGTTGCACCGTGACGTTGGTAGAGGTGTAGCTGTGGCCCGGTTTGCCGTAGCCGAGGTCGATGCGCTTGAAATGGCGCCGCTTGCACATGTCTTCGATGGCCATATGCAGCATCGTGGTGCCGACCGACAGATGGTCCAGCGTGCTGTCGTGGAAGATGTTGAACAGATGCAGCGTGTCGCTGGACTGCAAGCCGAGCATCAGCGCGCAGGGCCGGCCGCCGCTGTCGATCTGGTAGCACAGCAGCATGCCGTGCCGCGCCAACTCGTGCATCTCCTGCGGAGTCCACAACTGTGCCCGGTGCTCCGGGGTGCTCAGCCGCGACAAGGCCTCGCCCATGGCCGCTAGCTGCCCGGGCTGCTCGATGCAGTGCAGCGTCAACTGCCCGCCGCCGCGCTCGCTTAGCTGGCGTTGTTGCCGCTTCAGATTGTAGCGGCGCTTGGAGTTGAACTGCGCCATGAAGGCGTCGAAGCTGGCGGGCAGGGGGATCTGGTGGCAGTCGCGCCAGTCGTTCAGTACGTGCGTCCGATAGCTGCGCCGGCTGCGGGCGATGTAACGCCACAGGCCGCTGTCCGACGGCAGCGATGTCAGCGAGATCGCCTGACATTGCGGGAAGTGCTTCAACAGAAAATCCAGCAGCAAGTCCAGCAGCGCCGGCTCGGCCGGCATCAGCGGCGCGCTGCCGAGCAGGACCACGCTTGGCACCGGCAGTGAGCCGAGGCGCAGCCGGCCGGCGGAAAAATCCATGTCGTGACACCGCAGCGTCAGCGGCACCATGCCGACCACGACGCCACTCGCGCGCTCCTTCACGGTGAACAGCTGCGGGGGCGCATGCAGCGTCGCCGTGGAGAGCAGATAGTCGAAGAATTCCGGACTCTGGTAGACGCGGCCATGGCTGTCGCTATCGGCCAGCAGTGCGCGCCAGCGGGCGATCAGGGCGTGGTCGCCGACCTGCGTGCTGGCGTCTTCAATGAGGTAGGTATGGTTGGACATGGTCGCCAGACGATCCCATATCCCGCGCTGGCGCTTGTTGATGCAGGTCGAAACGAGGCCATCAGCGGCGTCGGCGCCACACCGTATCCATCAGCGGCTTGACGCTGAAGCCGTGCACCAGTATCGACAGCATGATGACGAACAGTGTGGTGCGCGTCAGCTGCGCCGCCAGTTCCGGCGCCAGTCCCGCCTCGATGGCGAACATCAGGTAATAGATCGAGCCTATGCCGCGCACGCCGAACCAGGCGGTCATGCCGCGCATGCGCAGGCTGGTGTCGCTGCCGAGCAGGCCGGTGAAGACGCTGAGCGGGCGGGCGATCACGAACAGGAACAAGGCCATCCACAACGCATCCCACTGCATGCTTTTCAGCGAAATCATGCCGCCCAACAGCAACACCAGCGTCAGCTCGGACAGTCGCTCCAGGTGCTCCTTGAATACCAGCGATCCGGCGCTGACGATCAGCGGCGCCTCGTGCGTTGCGCTGCTCATGGCCGCTTCGGACTTCGCCGTGTCCGGCTCCATCATGCCGTGCCTGTCCTTGGGGGCGCCGGCCAGGACCAGCTCGGTCTGGCGCAGCGCGACGGCGGCGAAGAACACCGCCAGGAAGCCGGACGTCTTGGCCAGGGTGGCGACGCCGTAGACGACGGCGATCATGCCCAGCCCCACGAGGTCGTCCATGATCTCGTGCTTGGGTTCGCTGCCGCGCAGCTTCCAGCCCAGCCGGGCGACGCAGGCCCCGGCCGCCACGCCGATCAGCACCGCGCCCGCCGTGCCCCACAAGACATCCACCAGCAGCCAGCGCAGGTGGCGGCCACCGGTATCGCCCAGCCCCAACATGCCGAGGCCGAGGATGACGAAGGGGAAGGCGCTGCCGTCGTTCATGCCGGCCTCGCAGGTCAGCGTGAAGCGCAGCTGGTCCTTGTCGCCGGCGTGGCGCACCTGGACATCGGTGGCCAGCACCGGATCGGTGGGCGCCAGGATGCCGCCCAGCAGGACCGCTCCGCCCGGCGGCAAGTGCAGCACGTAGTAGCCGAACAGCGCCACCAGCCCCACCGTCAGCGTCATCGACAGCCAGGCCAGGCGCAGCGGCGCGTTCCAGCGCTGGCGCTTGAACGGCACGGGCATCTTGATCCCGGCCGAGAACAGCGAAATCAGCAGGGCGATCTCGGTCAGCACCTCCAGCAGCGCGGATTGCAGCTTGGGGTCGAAGCCGAAGATGTTGAGGAAGGTCGGGCCCAGCAGGATGCCCACGCCCAGGTAGACGATGGCGGACGTGAAGGGCGACTTCGAGATCGTGGTGGCCGCCAAGCCGCGCGCCAGCATCAGGCAGCCAACGAGCAGGAACCATTGCGTGGTGTTCACAGGCCTCCTTTGCAGCGGGACGCTGACTTTCGACATAGTCTCCGCCGTGCCGGGACTTTTGTCTGTGGCATAACCCACGGTCGGCGGCTCAAGGGCTATACATTGTGTAGGCGTCCTCCTACAATAGCCTGCAAGAATGATTTATTGCTAATGGAGAGGGCATAGATGACCGAAGTTGTGCATTGTCTGTTTATCGCGCGGAAGGGTAAGCCTGCGCTGGTCGTCAATCTGACCAAGACCTATACCGTGACGTTTTCGGCGCCGGAGACGTTGACCGTCGCCCGCAATACCAAGCGCTATGTGACGAATGGCATGAAGGCAGCCGGCGTGGCAGGCATGGCGGTTTTGTACGGCGAGAACGGCGCGGGCAAGACGAGCGCAATGATCGATATGGCCACCGTGTTTGGCGACAATCGGAAATTTAAAACTGCCGGCGGTTTGTATGAAAAAGACGGCGAGTTGTTCGTGCGCCCCGGCAAAGCGCTCCAGGGATACGCGATTGTTGGCAAGGGGTTTGCCGTCAAAAAAAGCGACGAGCAGCTGCGTTGCCTGTCGGTGTTCTATACGACTTCGCCTTTCGATGCGGATCGCCGTCGGCGGCTCGGCAACAACCATTGGGTCCGCGATGTCTCGCCGGCATATGGAGAGCGCAATACATTCGACGGCTTGTCCTTGTTGAAGGTCCGCGATCAGTTGCAGATGCCGTTTCTTGACCACGCCGGTATCAGCATCCGGTTATTGGTCAGGAGTGTGTCGAATTCGATGATCGCGATCTCCAACCTGATCGGCAACAACCGCAATCCGCTTGTGCCGAAAATCCGCCGCGCGGTGATGGCGGCTGCGGACGAGCTGCCGGAACATGAACAAATGCAGTTGCGCTGCTGGCTGAGTTTATTTGTTGCGGCCCATGAACGCAAGGCGCGGCCGTTTCCTGTCAAATTTGTCAGGCAGCTCGATCTGTTCCTGAAGTCGGCTGATACGCAGGCGGACTTGTACGGGCTTTGGAAGACGGTGATCCGCGCCACTTTCAGTTGCATGAAAAAGGATGACGTGGTGCAGGTAATGGAGCTGTTGCAACTGCTGTCGCAGCCCGATTTTTCCAAGCGGCTGGCGGCGCGCTACACCCCTGGGGAATTGCAGGCGATGCTCGCGCTGCACCTTGCCGGCCGCAACGAAAGCTTGCGGCAGTGTACGGAACTGGGTTTGCTGGAGTTTTCTTTGTCCGGCCTGAGCTCGGGCGAGACGGCGCATGCGATCATCTTTGCCTCGCTCCACGGCGGATTGGAGCGGATGAGCCGGGAAGGTGGGCGGCATCCGGTTTTCCTGCTGTTGGATGAAGGCGAAATGTTCCTGCATCCAAGCTGGCAGCGCGCCTACATCGAGAGGCTGCTGGACTTTGTACGGCATATGCGAAGACTCAAGGGCCGCCTATACCTGGTGCTGGCCACGCACTCGCTGATCGTTGCGGCGGATGCTCCGCCGTATAGCCTGGTCAACGTCACTTCCGGCGAACAGGTCAACGGTTTCGGCCTGGGTCCCCGCAGTACGCTGGCCGACGTCTACAAGGTCGCGGTCTTCCAGGGGCAGAGTTCGGAGGCCGAGTTCAAGCGTATTGAGGCGTTTATCAGGGATCCCCGACGTCAGGACCATGAGCCGATCATGAAGCTGACAGCGGCGCTCGCCGACCCGAATGTCAGGCGATTCCTCGAACAGCAGGTCGCCGAGGCGTTGGAGCGGTGCCGCGCATGATCAAACTCGAATATTTCGATCAGGCCTTGGTGGACATGCATTTCGACCGGCTTGGCAAGCATGCCGGGGGACGCCTCGACGATCTGGTCCTGAAGCAGCTGGATGCCAAAACGCGCAAGCATGTGTCCAAGTCCGATTTGGACGATATGGTCGTTTACTTCCGGTCCAATCTCCAGCAGATATTGGTGGCTCAGCCTGCCCAACTAAGGAAATTCATCGCCAAGACCAGTAAAAACAAGACCCTTGCGTGGCTGGAGGCCATCCTGTCCAAGGATGCGAAAGACCGCGATGAATGGGAGCAGGATATCGTGGCCGGCTTGCTATGGGTGTTCGACTACGATGCCTTCAGCGGTTGGGCGCACTCAGGATGGAATGCATACCAGCTGGTGGACGAGCACAAGCTGAGGATTTGTCCCTACTGCCACACCTCGCATCTGAACTACCACGTACACGGTTCGAAGGACATGCGTCCGCCGCTCGATCACTTCTATCCACGGTCGCGTTATCCCTACCTTGGCACCAGCTTGTACAACCTGATACCGAGCTGTTACCAATGCAATTCAAGTATCAAAGGCGCTGAGAATCCCCTGCTCAAGGCGTTGACGCACCCGTTCGAGATCGGGAAAAAATCGGTCAAGTTCCGTCTGCGGCTGGCGGATGGGACGCGCTTGCAGCCCAATGCGGAGAAGGTGGCTGCAAAGCAGATCAAGATCGAAGTGCTTGGCACAGGTACAGCCCAGGCTTCGGTGGACTTCTTCATCCTGCAGCAGCGCTATCAGTGGTACACGCGCGAAATCGCGGAGGTGCATTCGCGCGTATTGTCGCAGTTGGACGCGGGCGGCACGCTGGCCCATCTGGTCGGCGTGAAGCGGTTTGTGTACGGCTTCAGGGAATCGGAGGTGCGCGATTATGCGCTGGGGATCTGCATCAAGGACATCGCCGACAGCCTGATATCGAGCTACTCGCCTTGATCGTTCGAAGCGTCCCCCGGCAGCGGTGGCCGGGGGACGGGATGTGCATTAAGCCTTGTTCAGCTGCGAGCGGCTGCGGGCGTAGCCGAAGTAGATGCCCAGGCCCAGCACCAGCCAGACGGCGAAGGCCACCCAGGTGAACCAGCTCAGGTAGGTCATCAGCATGACGCAGAAGATCACGGCCAGCGCCGGGATCACCGGCACGCCAGGGCAGCGGAAGGCGCGCTTCAGGTCAGGGCGCTTCTTGCGCATGATGACCACGGCGATCGACACCAGGCTGAAGGCGGCCAGCGTGCCGATGTTGATCAGCTCGGTCAGCACGTTCAGCGGCACCACGGCGGCGATCAGGCCGAACACGATGCCAACCATCCACGTGGCCAGGAACGGCGTGTGGAAGCGCGGGTGAACGGTCGACAGCGCCTTCGGCAGCAGGCCGTCGCGCGACATGGCGAAGATGATGCGGGTCTGGCCGTAGGCCATCACCAGGATGACGGTGGTCATGCCCAGGATCGCGCCCAGGTCGACGAAGCCGGCGAACCAGTTCTCACCGGCGTGCTTCAGGGCCAGCGATACCGGATGGTCGACGCCCAGGTACTGCTGGTAAGGCACGATGCCGGTCATGATGGCCGATACCACCACGTACAGCACGGTGCAGGCGGCCAGCGAGCCGATGATGCCGATCGGCAGGTCGCGCTCGGGACGCTTGACTTCCTCGGCCGCCGACGTCACCGCGTCGAAACCGATGAAGGCGAAGAACACCAGCGCGGCGGCGCTCAGCATGCCGTTGTAGCCAAACGGCATAAACGGTTTCCAGTTCGCGGGCTCGACGTGGCGCGCGCCGACGAAGATGAACAGCAGCACCACGCCGACCTTGATCGCCACCATGATGTTGTTCAGGCGGGCAGATTCGCGCACGCCCCAGCTCAGCATCGCGGTCAGCACCAGCATGATGCACAGCGCGGGCAGGTTGATCAGCGTGTGCACGCCGGGGATGGCGCCGGGCGCGGCCGTGAGCTCGACCGGCAGGTTGATGCCGAAGCCGGAGATCAGCGACTGGAAGTAGCCGGACCAGCCGACCGACACGGCCGAGGTGGCCAGGCCGTATTCCAGCAGCAAGTCCCAGCCTATCATCCACGCGGCCAGTTCGCCCAGCGTGGCGTAGGTGTAGGTGTAGATGGAGCCGGCCACCGGCACGGTGGAGGCGAATTCGGCGTAGCAGAGCGCGGCGAAACCGCAGGCGATGGCGGCGACGACGAAGGACAGCGTCAGCGCCGGGCCGGCGGTGACGGCGCCGGTGCCGGTCAGTACGAAAATACCGGTGCCGACGATGGCGCCGATACCCATGAGTATGAGGTCGAAGGGTCCGAGTACTTTCGCCAGGCCGCCAGGTTTGCGGCTGTTGGCGATCATATCGTCCAGGTTCTTAGTGCGAAATAGGCTCAAAATGGCTCCAGTTTTATTTTGGTGGTCTCCGTCCCCGGATTGGTGCCTTGTGGGCGGCCGGGCGACGGCAAATAATACAGTAACTTCGAGGTGATGCCGAGAAGTTAAGTTGTTAATAACGATGATACGTAGATCAAGAATCGGTCTTCCAGCTTGCCCAGGTCCAGCCCGGTCGCTTCGCCGATGCGGCGCAGCCTGTAATCGAGCGTGTTGCGGTGGATGTGCAGGGCGGCGGCGGTGGCGGCGGGATGACCGTCGTGTTCAAACCACACTTCCAGCGTGCGCCGCAACAAATCCTTGCTTTTGTCCACGGCTTGGAGCCGGGCCATGGGCCGGCGCAACTGCTCCGCCTCCCAGCCGGAACCCAGCCCGGACAGCAGCACCGGCAAGGCTTGCTCGTAATAGCTGAAGCGCGAACGGCGCGGATGGCGGGCGCGGCCGATGCGCGCCGCCGTCTGCGCGCTCTGCCAGGAAATCGCCACCCCGGCCATGCCGGACTGGGCGATGCCCATGGTCAGCGTGTGCGGCTGCTGGCATTCCTCGCGCAGCATGGCGGCCAGCGCCTGCAGGCGGCGTTGCGGCCAGTGCGCGTCGTGCGCGCCCGGGGCCTCGTGGAAGTCCAGCAGCACCATCTGGTGTGCGGCGGCCGAAGCCGTCAGCACCGATGGCTGCCGCGCCAGCATGCGCAGTTGCAGGCGCTGGAGCTCGCTCAACGCCTGGTCGGTGCCGGCCGCCTTGTCGTCCAGTTCCAGCAGGAACACCAGGTGGCTGCGCTCGAAATTGACGCCCAGCCGGCGGGCCCAGGCGGCCAGGTCGGCCTCGCGCGCCGGTTCGTAGCGGATCAGGTTGAGCACGAAGGCTTCGCGGTAGCGCGAGTCGCGCTGGAGTTCGCCGGCCAGGTGGGCCTGTTCGAGGATCATCTCCGCCGTCAGCCGCACCAGCTCGCCGAACTGGCGCACCTGGTCCGGCACGCCGCTCAGGCCGACCGCGCCGCAGACCTGGCCGTTGACCGTCAACGGCAGGTTGATGCCGGGCTGGGCGCCGTGCATATTGCGCGCGCCGGCGGCGTCGACCTCCACCGTCAGCCGCTTGGCCAAGGCCAGCATCGCGCCCGCATGCAGCTCGCCGATGCGCGCCGGATTGCCGCTGGCCAGGATGGTGCCGTGGGCGTCCATCACGTTGACGTTGTAGGGAATGATCTTCATCGTCCGGCTGACGATGTCCTGCGCCAGCTCGGTGCTGAGTATGTACATGGAAGGTTCTCCTTGCCCGCCATTGTGCCAAAGAACAAAGAAATCAAAAAGATATGGATGTTTTCATGGCTTCTGTTGTGCATATGCCCAATAAGCGGCCGCACGCCGTCGGCTTTATGGTGCATTTGGCCGATGTTTTTTCAGCGGCGATTCCAGATAATCGTCTGCACAAGCCCCTAAAAAAACCAAGGAGACAAGCATGAACACCACCACCACCGCCACACTGTGGCCGGCGGCGTCCGTCCTGGACGGCGCCTACAGGAAGGCAAGCTGGCACCTGATACCGTTTATCTTCGTCTGCTACTTCTTCAACTACCTGGACCGCGTCAATGTCGGCTTCGCCAAACTGGAGATGCTCGATGCTCTCCAGTTGAGCAATACCGTCTACGGCCTGGGCGCCGGCATCTTCTTCATCGGCTACGTGCTCAGCGGCGTGCCCAGCAACCTGATCCTCCACAAGATCGGCGCCCGGCGCTGGATCGCGGTGATGATGGTGGCCTGGGGCAGCCTGTCGGCCTGCATGCTGTTCGTGCACAACCCGGTGTCGTTCTACGTGCTGCGCTTCTTCACCGGCGTGGCCGAGGCAGGCTTCTTCCCGGGCATGGTGCTGTACTTCACCCACTGGTTCCCGGCGCAGAAGCGCGGGCAGGTGATGGCGCTGTTCATGTCGGCGATACCGATTTCCGGCCTGGTCGGCGGCCCGCTGTCGGGCTGGATGCTGCAGCACTTTTCGGCCGGGCAGGCCGGCATGGCGGGCTGGCAGTGGCTGTTCCTGCTGCAAGGCTTGCCTACCGTGCTGCTGGGCGTGGGCGTGTACTTCTACCTGAACGACGGCATCGCGCAGGCCAAGTGGCTGAGCACCGAGGAAAAAGCCGCGATGCAGGCCGCGCTGGCCAGCGATGAAAAGCAGCGCCAGGCCAACAGCACTGTCGGCCAGGCGTTCTCGGATGTGGTGCGCAACGGCAACGTGTGGATGCTGGGCGTGCTGTACTTCTGCATCCAGATGGGCGTGTATGCGATCAACTTCTGGCTGCCGTCCATCATCAAGTCGCTGGGCTTCCAGAGCTCGGTCGCGGTGGGCTGGCTGAGCGCCATCCCTTATCTGTGCGCCGCCATCTTCATGGTCTGGGCCGGCCGCTCGGCCGACCGCCGCCGCGAACGCCGCTGGCACGTCAGCCTGCCGATGCTGATGGGCTTTACCGGCCTGATGATGGCTGCCAACTTCTCCAGCAATGTGGTGGTCGTGATGGTCGGCCTGAGCATGGCGACCATGGGCGCGCTGGCGGCGCTGGCGATGTTCTGGTCCTTGCCGTCGGCCTTCCTGGGCAGCGCGGCGGCGGCTGCCGGGCTGGCGCTGATCAACTCGCTGGGCCAGATCGCCGGCTTCGTCAGCCCCTTCCTGGTCGGTTGGATCAAGGACGCCACCCAGAGCACCGATACCGCCCTGTATATTTTGTCCAGCGTGCTGCTGCTTGGTGCGATACTGGTGCTGCGCGTACCCGCCAAGCTGGTCAACCGTTGATAGAGTTCTTCGATGAAAATAGTCATAGCGCCCGATTCGTTTAAGGAAAGCCTGACCGCCATGGCGGTCGCCAACGAAATCGAGGCCGGCTTCCGCGAGTTCTATCCCGATGCCGAGTACGTCAAGCTGCCGGTGGCCGACGGCGGCGAAGGCACGGTGCAGGCGATGATAGACGCCAGCGGCGGCCGCCGCGTGAACCTGTCGGTGTCCGGCCCGCTGGGCGAGCCGGTGGACGCGTTCTACGGCCTGATGGGCGACGGCGCGACGGCGGTGATCGAGATGGCCGCCGCCAGCGGCCTGGAGCTGGTGCCCACGGCGCTGCGCGACCCGCTGCGCACCAGCAGCTACGGCACGGGCCAGCTGATCCGCAACGCGCTGGACGCCGGCGCCCGCCGCTTCGTGCTGGGTGTGGGCGGCAGCGCCACCAACGACGGCGGCGCCGGCATGGTGCAGGCGCTGGGCGGACGGCTGCTCGATGCCGACGGCGTTGAGTTGCCGCCCGGCGGCGGCGCGCTGGACCGTTTGCAAGGCATCGACCTGTCCGGCCTGGACGGGCGCATCAAGGACTGCGTGTTCGACATCGCCTGCGATGTCAGCAATCCGCTGGTGGGGCCGCAGGGCGCGTCGCACATCTTCGGCCCGCAGAAGGGCGCCACGCCGGCCATGGTCGAGCAGCTGGACGCCAATCTGCGCCATTACGCCGGCGTCATCGAACGCGAGCTCGGCCAACAGGTGGCCAACGTGCCCGGCGCCGGCGCGGGCGGCGGCATCGGCGCGGCCATGCTGGTGTTCCTGGGCGGCAGCTTGCGTCCCGGTAGCGAGATCGTGACGGCGGCGGTCGGCCTTGACGCGGCCGTGGCCGACGCCGACCTGGTCATCACCGGCGAGGGCCGCATCGACAGCCAGACCATCCACGGCAAGACGCCGGTCGGCGTGGCCCGGGTGGCGCAGCGGCACGGCAAACCGGTGATCGCCATCGCCGGCTGCCTGGCGCCGGGCGCGGCCGTCGTGCACGGGCACGGCATAGCCGCCGTGTTCAGCGCGGTCAGCCGGCCGTGCACGGTCGAGCAGGCGCTGGCCGAGGCGGCGCAGAATGTGCGCAGTGCCGCGCGCAATGTGGCGGCCGTGCTCAGCCTGGGCGCGCGCCTGTAGCATCGGCGCTGGTTGCGCCGCTTCTGTGCTAGAGTTGTTCTCGTGTAAGTAAATGACCACGAGGATGAATGAAGTCCGCCGCACATCGCCCGCTACCATCGATACGAGCGCACATTTACACGCTGGTGTGGGCCTGCGCGCTGCCGGCCATCGTCGGCTTTGCGCTGCTGGCCAATAATTTCTACGAACGCGAACGCGACCAGATCCAGCTGGAATCGCTGATCACCGCGCGCGCGCTGATCCAGGCGGTGGACCGCGACCTCAACACCGGCATCACGATGGCGCTGGCGCTGGCCAATTCGCCCAGCCTCGACAACAACGACCTGGCGGCCTTCCACGCGCTGGCGAGCAAGGCCCTGCGGCCCGAGTTCCCGGGATTTAATTTCGTGCTCAGCGACCGCGACTCGGTGCAGCTGCTGAATACCGTGCGCCCCTTCGGCGCCCCCATGCCCGACCCCGGCAGCCTGGAACGGATCAGGAAAGTGTTCGACACCGGCCGCGCCGTGATTTCCGACGTCTTCATCGGCGGCGCCCTGAAGCGGCCGCTGGTGGCCGTGCATGTGCCGGTGCTGAGGAACGGCAAGGTGATCTACTGCCTGTCCGTGGGCTTCGTGCCGGAACGGCTGGGCATGGTGCTGCGCGAGCAGCGCCTGCCGACGGACCGCGTGGCCGGCATCTTCGATTCGCAAGGCGTGATCGTGGCGCGCACGCGCGAGCCGGAAAAATACGTCGGCAAGCGCGGCTCGCCGTCACTGCTGGCCAGGATGGGCAGCAGCGGCGAGGCGGCCATCGAAACGGACACGCTGGAAGGCACGGCGGTGTATTCGATGTACAGCCATTCCCGCATATCCGGTTGGGCGGTGGTGATCGGCGTACCGCGCAGCACCGTGCTGGCCGAGATGGTGGCATCGATACGCTGGATCACGCTGATCGTGGCCGGCCTGCTGGTCTTCGGCGTGGCGTCGGCCTGGTACTTCGCGCGCCGCATGGGCCATTCGGTCCAGGCGCTGTCCTATGCCGCCAGCGCCCTGGGCAAGGACACCGACCTGCGGCTGGACCGCGTGCGGCCGGTATTCCGCGAAGCCGACGACGCCATCCACACCTTGCAGGCGGTGGAGTCGGAACTGCAGCGCTACCGCCACCGCCTGGAAAGCGCGATCGAGGAACGCACCTTGCAGCTGCAATCGGCGCAGCGCGAGGCGAGCGACCGGGAGCTGCGCACCCGCACCGTGATGGATAACGTCGGCGACGGCATCATCGCCATCAACGCGGAAGGCGTGATCGAATCCTTCAACCGCGCCGCCTGCGGCATTTTCGGCTACACGCCGGAGGAGGCGATAGGCTCCAACATCATGCGGCTGATGCCGGAATCCATGCGCGGCGCCCACCACGCCGGCATGGCGCGCTACCTGGCGGGCGGCGCTCCCACGGTGGTCGGCAAGAACAACGTGGAGCTGCAAGGACTGCGCAAGGACGGCAGCACTTTCGTGCTGGAGCTGTCGATACGGGCGCTGTTCGTCGAAGGCCATCATCTGTTCGTCGGCATCGTGCGCGATGTCACGGAGCGCAAACGGGGAGAGCGGGAGCTGCGGCAGGCCATGGAGCAGGCGCAGATCGCCAGCGCCGCCAAGGATGTCTTCGTCGCCAATATGAGCCACGAACTGCGCACGCCGATGAACGCGGTGCTGGGCATGGCCCACCTGCTCAACACCACCGGGCTGTCGCCCGAGCAGGGCCGTTACCTGGAGATGATACGGGCGTCCGGGCAATCGCTGCTCGGCATCCTCAACGACATCCTCGATTTCTCCAAGATGAACGCCGGGAAGATCGAAATGCATCCGGTGCGCTTCCAGTTGGACGATGTGCTGCATTCGCTGGCCAGCATCATGAGCATCAGCGTCGGCGAGAAAAACCTGGAACTGTGCCTGGGCGTGGAGCTGGACGTGCCGCGCGCGCTGGTCGGCGACGCGTTGCGGCTGCAGCAGATCCTGGTCAACCTGACCGGCAACGCCATCAAGTTCACCGAACAGGGCGAAGTCTCGGTGCTGGTGGAGCGCGCGGCCGGCGAGGGCGCGGTGCTGTTGCGCTTCACCGTGCGCGACACCGGTATCGGCATGAGCGAAGAGCAGCTGGCGCGCCTGTTCTCGCCGTTCACCCAGGGCGACCTGTCCACCACGCGGCGCTTCGGCGGCACGGGCCTGGGCCTGACCATCTCCAAGGGCTTGATCGAGCTGCTGGGCGGCGCGATAGAAGTGAGCAGCACCGTGGGACTGGGCAGCGCCTTCTCCTTCACGCTGCCGATGAAGCTGGGCGATGGCGCCGGGGCGCCGAAGCCGGCCCACCGCCGCCACCTGCTGGTGGTGGACGACAATCCGACCAGCCGCTCCTACCTCGGCAAGACCATCCAGGCCTGGGGTTGGACCTGCGACATCGTCGCCACCGGGGCGGAGGCGCTGGCGCTGCTGCGCTCCGGCCGCGCCTACGACGCCGCGCTGGTCGACTGGCAGATGCCGGACATGGATGGACCGGCCACCATGCGCGCGGTGCAGCAGGAATCCGGCACGCCGGTGATCTGCATGGTCAACGCCTACGGCCGCAGCAAGCTGGTTCAGGACATGGAGGCCGTCGCCGCGCCGGTGTTCCTGACCAAGCCGGTGACGGCGTCCAGCCTGTACGACGCGGTGCAGACCGCATTGGCGCACCGCCATGGCGAGGCCGCCGCCGGTCCTGCCGCGCCGGGGCCGAAGGTGCTGTCCGGCGTGCGCGTGCTGCTGGTGGAGGATAATCCGATCAACCAGCAGGTGGCCAAGGGCATACTGGAGCAGGCGGGCGCCGTGGTGGCCGTGGGTGAAAACGGCGAGGAAGCGCTCAAGCTGCTGCGCGACGGCCTGCAATGCGACCTGGTGCTGATGGATGTGCAGATGCCGGTGATGGACGGCTTCACGGCGACGCGCGCGATACGCGGTGAGCTGCGCATGACGCTGCCGGTGATCGCCATGACGGCCGGCGTGATGGAATCGGAACGCGAACAATGCATCGCCGCCGGCATGGATGATTTCATCGGCAAGCCGGTCGACGTCGATCAGATGTTCGCCACCATCGCCAAGCATCTGCGCTGGGTGGCGGCCTAGAAGAAGGTGTTGATGGCGCGTTGCACGGTGTAGTCGTCGTCCACGGCCAGCAGCAGCGGCCACTTGTCGAAGGTGGTGCAGGGGTGCGAGATGCCGCAGCCTATCAGGTCGCCCACCGCCAACTCGCCAACGATGGCGTGACCTTCGGGCAGGCGCAGGTACGCGTGCTGGTCGTTCATCTTTTCGATGCGGCAGCCTTCTGGCAGCGCGGACGGCAGGCCGGCGCCGGGGCGGTGCGAAACCAGGGCGCGCGGCAGCTCCATGTCATAGGAGGCGTCGCGCTTGCCCATGCCGAGGATAGCCAACGTTGGCTCGGGCCGCGACAGCACCATGCTCCACACCTCCAGCGCCGGCCGCAGGCCTTGGCCGGGCGCGTAGCCCTCGCGTGCGTTCAGCTGTTCGATCAGGTCGTGATAGAAGCCGTGGTCGTTGGTCAGGTAGCAGCCGCTGCGCAGTACCGGCAGCACGGGGCGTGACAAATCCTGGACTTGCGCGAAGCCGCTGGCGACGAAATCGAAATACGCCGATCCGCCCGCGGTCAGCAGGATCTCGCTGCGCTTGAACAGACGCTCTGCATCGGCCTGGCGCAGCAGGTTGGACAGCTGCGCGACGAAATGGCGTACTTGCTCATGGTCCTTGTCGCGGTCGGGGCTGACCAGCAGGCCTTCGTAGCCCTCGATGCCTGCCAGCTCCAGGCCGGGCGCGGCGGCGATTTCACGCGCCAGCGCCAGTGCTTCCTCCATGCCGCGGCAACCGGCGCGCTTGCCGGCCAGGCCCAGTTCCACCAGCAGCGGCAAGGGCCGCTCGATGCCGGACTGCTGCGCCATTTGCGACAAGCGCGCAACGCCGGCGCTGGAATCGGCAAGCGCGAAAAATTCAAACGATGGATCGTCGCGCATCAGCGTCAGTACGGCGCCGATGTCGGCCGGCGCCACCAGCTGGTTCGCCAGCAGCACGCGCCGCACGCCGTAGCGGTGGGCGATTTGCGTCTGCGACACCGTCGCCAGCGTCATGCCCCAGGCGCCGTTGGACAGTTGGGCGTCGAACAGCTGCGGGCTCATGGTGGTCTTGCCGTGCGGGGCGAGTTGTACGCCGTAGCGTTCGCAGAAGCCGCGCATCCATTGCAGATTGTGCTCCAGCGCCGAGGATTTCAGCAGTGCGACCGGGAAGCTGGTGTCGGCGTTCAGTACGTTCCATCGCCGGGCGCCGATGTCGCCCTGGCGCAGCGGCGCGGTGATCGGCAAGCCTTTGACGCCGGGTTGCAGTAGTTGCTTGTCCAGTTCCATCATGGGGGCGGTGCGTGTCAAGTGGTGCTCCTGCGGTCAAAAGAGTGGAGTGCTGCGCCCAGCATCTGGAGGCGACCGCGGCGCAGCATGCCGTAGTTGTAGAAGCCGATATGGCGGATGCCCAGTTCCCACAGGCCTTGCAGCGCCTGCGGCAGCTGTGCGCCGTCGCCCAGGTCCGGCGGACCGGGACGCAGGATGGCGCGGATGCGGTCCGCTGCGCCGATGCGGCGGATACAGTCCCAGGCGTCGCTGCGGACGGCGGCGGCATCGGATTCGTAGAACGGAATCTCCAGCCAGTCCGCGACCCTGGACAGCGCGTGCAGGTCGCTGCCCTCCAGCCAGCTTTGGGCGGTAGGGCGCTGCACCGTCGCCACCACGGACAGCTGCACCTGCGGCGGCATGGCGGCGCGGATGGCGGCGACTAGTTGCGTGACGCGGTCCTGCCGCAGGCGGTTCAAGGCGGCCAGGGCGCGGTCTTCCAGCAGGTCGGCGCTCAGCCAGGCGGCTGCCTGCGCCGGCGTGGCGTCAACCGGCGCATCGAGATAGCTGTCGATGCTGCGTCGGACGCGCTGGCGCAGGCCGTCCATGTCGATGTCCACGGCCAGGCCTGCGGCCATGCAGGCATCGCAGAAGCACAGGCCGAGCATGGAGTCCAGCCACAGGTTGCTGCGCACTTGCGCGAACTCGTGATGGTAGCCGTGGGCGTAGGGCAGCCAGCCCGGCGTCTCGACCACCACGCTGGCGACGCCGCGCGCGGCCACGTCGGCGCTGAGCGCGACGGCGTAGTCGAACACCGGCTGCTGCATGGGACAAAGGCTGTACAGGTAGCCGTCGCCATAGGCGTTGCGGGCAGTGTATTGCGGATTTGCCGCGCCGAGGCGGCTGTTGTGCAGCAGTACAGTCCACGCGTGTACTGCGACGCCGCCGTTGGCGACCAGCTTGGGCAGCACTTCGCGCAGCGCCGGGTCGGAGTGGGCTTGCGGCTTGATGTCGCCGTAGCGCGCCATGTCCGGCTCGAAGTAGACCACGCCGTCTTCGGGGAAGACGACACGCGGCCCGCTGGACGCATGCGGGCGCAGGAATTTGCCGGCATGGTAGCTGACGGCGAGCGTCGCGCCGTTCATGCCCAGGCTGCGGGCCTGGTCTACAAAGCGGTCCACATCCGTGACGTCCCACGGATAACAATACAGCGAGGTGTTGTTTGGAGAATTCATGCGCGTCATTCTAGCCCAAGGCCGGGGATCGCGGCGCATCTTCAATCCTGCATTGAAGGTCTTTCAATAGCCGGGCCAATTCTCAATTGGCGTTCAGCGCGGGAGAATGGACCACTTCATCATCATCATCAGGGAATGAATTATGAAAAACAGCTCTACGCCGACGCCGCGGCGTCGCCAGTTCTTGACGCAGGCTGCCGGTGGTGCGGCCTTGCTGGCCGCCGGCCTGGCGCACAGTACTCCGGCTCCAACTACGGGTGCCGCTGCGCCCGGGGCGTTCTGGCCGAACGGTGCGCGACTCGTGATCTCGATCTCCATGCAGTTCGAAGCGGGCGGCCAGCCGGCCAAGGGCGCCGACAGCCCTTTCCCCAGGGTGGACTTCCCGGCCGGCGTGCCGTCGGACGTGGCGGCCAATACCTGGTTTGCCTACGGCTACCGCGAGGGCGTGCCGCGCATGCTGGACCTGTGGGACAAGCACGGCGTGAAGGTGACGTCGCACATGATAGGCGAGGCCGCGCGCCGGCATCCGGAGCTGGCGCGGGAAATCGTCAAGCGCGGGCATGAAGCGTCCGGCCACGGGCCGCGCTGGAGTTCGCAGTATGCGATGAACCGCAAGGACGAGCGGGCATTCCTCGTCGCCGGCCGCGAGATGGTGCGACAGGCGACGGGCGAGCAGACCGTCGGCTACAACTGCAACTGGCTGCGCCGTGGTCCCAATACCTTGTCGCTGTTGCAGGAGCTGGGCTTCCTCTACCATATCGATGACGTCAGCCGCGACGAGCCGTTTATCGAACAGGTGAATGGCCGCGATTTTGTCGTGGTGCCGTACACGCTGCGTAACAACGATATCCTGCTGATTGAGGGGCGAAATTATTCGCCGCAAGCCTTCCTGGCGCAGATCAAGGGCGAATTCGACCAGCTGTACGAAGAAGCCGGAACGCGCCGCCGCATGATGTCGATCAGCGCGCACGATCGCATCAGCGGCACGCCGCAGATGGTGCGGGTGTGGGATGAGTTCCTGACTTATGCCCGCAGCAAGGCCGGCGTGGCTTTCATGCGCAAGGACGATATCGCCCGCTACGCCCTGGGCAGCCCCTTGACGGTGCGGGAGGGCGAAACCATCTGATATATTGGGCGCTCCAATTCGTCGACAGGAGTTTGCATGCTCAATCGCCGCAGTTTTTTTCATGTTGCAGCCGGAGTCGCCGGCGGTTCGCTCATAGTGCCGCCAGCCCTGGCCGATTTGCCGCCCGCCGCCGAGGCGCTGCCGCAGAACGAAAGCTACTGGGCCAAGGTCGCCGCCCAGTACGACCCCGCACCGGATTTCATCAATCTGGAGCAGGGCTACTTCGGCATGATGGCGCGGCCGGTGGCTGAGGAGTACAAGCGCAATATCGACTACCTGAACGCGCACAGCTCGCGCTTCCTGCGCCAGGAGTTCGACAGCTCGGGCATCGAGGCGATACGCGCCCAGATTGCGATGGCGGTCGACGCGGATATCTCGGAGGTCGCCATCACGCGCGGCGCCACCGAATCGCTGCAGAACCTGATCGTCAACTACAAGCCGCTCAAGGCCGGCGATACGATCATGTATGCCGACCTCGATTACGACGCCACCCAGTATGCGATGAACGAGCTGGCGCTGCGGCGCGGCGCCGAGGTCGCCGTGGTGCGCATTCCCGAACCGCCCGGCCGCCAGGCCATCCTGGATGCGTACGCGCAAGCCATGCGGCGCCACCCGCGCACACGTTTGCTGCTGCTCACCCATATCAGCCACCGCACCGGCCTGACGCTGCCGGTGGCCGAGCTGACGCAGATGGCGCGCCAGCGCGGCATCGACGTCATCGCCGACGCGGCGCAGTCATGGGGGCAGACGGATTTCACGGTGGCCGATCTGAAGGCCGACTTCATCGGCTTCAACCTGCACAAGTGGCTGGGGGCGCCGCTGGGCGTGGGGTTTATGTACATCCGCAAGGCGCGGCTGGCGGACATCGCGGTGCATATGTCGGACCAGGATTATGCGGCCACCGACATCCGCGCGCGCGTGCATTCCGGCACGGTCAATACGGCCAACATCATGACGGTGCCTGCGGCGTTTCGCTTCCACGAGCAGATCGGCGTGGCGAACAAGTCGGCGCGGCTCAAATACCTGCGCAACTATTGGGTGGAACGGGTGCGCGGCGTCAAGGGCTTGCAGATACTGACGCCGGACGATCCATCCATGTACGGCGCCAGCACCTCCTTCCGTTTCGCCGGCAAGACCAGCAAGGAGGATAACCAGCGCCTGGCCCGGCGGCTGATGGATGAACACGGCATCTTCACCGTGTCGCGCAACGGGCCGATAGGCGGCAGCTGCGTGCGCGTGACGCCGGCCCTGTTCACGCCGCCGCGCCAGCTCGACCGGCTGGCGCAAGCCATCGAGGCGCTGGGCCGAAGCTGAGCGCGCGCGGCGGCCGGGTCAGGCGTCGGCCGCGCGCAGTGCCCGTCCGCCGCGTGCGCGGACGGTCTCCGCAGCGGCTTTGCCCGCGAGGAAGGCATGGTCCGAATTGTAGTATTCCCACTCGCTGTAGCGTCCGGCCAGCACGATGTCGTACTGCGTCAGCCAGGCGCGGATGGTCGCCACGCTGGGCGTCCGCGCGTGGTCGTACACCACGTAGGCGTAGGGCAGGTCAAGTTGGTTGGCCGCCAGCACGCGATCCTGCGGCGTCAGGAAGCCGGTGCGGACGCAGTCGGCCACGCAACGGTCGACCAGCGCATCGCCCTCGGCGGGCAGCGGCTTCGTCGGCGAGTATGAGATTTCGCAGGTGAAGCCGAAGCCGCCCGGCGGGTTGCAGTGCGGGCTGGCGTTCCCCTGCACGAAAATGCGGTGGAAGACGGTCTCCTCCGGATAGTAGATCCAGTGCTTGTTGGTCAGGCCAGGGCGGTCGACGCCAAGGTTGACGCAGCGCACCGATACGTGGCGCAGCCGCGCCGCCGCCTGGCGCACCTCGTCCGGCGCGGCGCTGCCGGCCAGCCGCACCAGCTCCGGCAGCGGCATGGTGCTGATCAGCTGTTCGTAGCATATCCGCCGGCCGTCGGCCAGCACCAGCGCGTGCTGCTGCGGCAGCAGTTCGACCACGTCGGCATCGAGCTCGACCTTGCCGCGGATATGCGGCAGGAAGCCGGTCATCATCGCCTGGAAGCCGCCGCGCAGCGGATAGCCGAAGCGCGCGTTGGGTCCCATCGGCCGCGGCACCGGCCGCAGCGCGCCGTCGATGATCTCGCCCAGGTCCGGCAACGGCACGCGCCCGCCGAGCCAAGAGGTCTCCATCTCGTTCAGCGGCACGGTCCATAGCTTGCGGTTGTAGGGGATGGCGAAATGGCGGGCGATGCCGGCGCCCCAGACGCGGTAGATGAACTCCTCGAAATTGGACGGCGGCGCCGCCGGCGCCGCGCAGGCCGCGCCGGCGACGTCGGCGGCGCCGTCGGCACAGCAGTCGTCGGGCGGCGGCGCGTCGTTCGCGGCCGCCCGACGACTGGTGCGCCGCGCCTCGAAGGCGCCGAGCAGGCACTCCTTGATCACGTCCGGCGGCAGGCCGTACAGCGCGCCCTGGAAGGGGTAGCGGGTGTAGACCTGCTTGCTGTAGATCCAGGCTTCGCGCATCTGCCAGTGCTGGTTGTCGCCCAACAGCGTGTCGTACAGCTTGAGCACGTAGGCGTCGTTGGAAAACATGATGTGGCCGGCGTGATCGAAGGTGAAGCCGCGGTCCTCGATCGAGCGGCACCAGCCGCCGACGCTGGCGTGCCGCTCCAGCAGCACCGTGTCGGCGCCGAGGTGGTAGGCGGCGGACAGGCCGGTCGGGCCGGCGCCGACGATCACGCAGCTGACCGGCGGCGACGGCCGCAGCGGGTTGACGCTGGCGCCGCACGGCGCCGCCGTGGCGGCCACGCTCATCCTGCCGCCGCCGCGCGGAGCGGCGTCCATCAGCGCGCGCATCCGGTCGGCGGTGGCGTGCCACGAGGTTAGGCCGACGATGTCGCGCATGCGCCGCGCCATGGCGGCGTGCTGCGCCGGCGTCTGCGCCAGCGCGTCGGCGCAGGCGGCGATGAAGCCGGCGTGGTCGCGGCCGATGGCCACGACGTCGCCGTAGGGCTGTTCGACGTCGCGTATCGCCGTGCTGACGATGGGCAGCTCGGCCGCCATGTATTCGAGCACCTTGGTCGGGCTGATGTAGCGGGTGGAGTCGTTCAGCGCGAACGGCAGCAGGCACACGTCCCAGCCGGCCAGGAAGTGCGGCAGGGCCTGGTAGGGCTGCATGCCAAGGTAGTGGATGTTGGCGCGCTGCGGCAGCGAGGCCGGATCGATCTTCAGCACCGGCCCGACGATCACCAGCTGCCACTGCGGCCGGGCGTCGGCCAGCGCCGCCAGCAGCCCGGCGTCGAAGCGTTCGTCGACCACGCCGTAGTAGCCCAGGCGCGGGCGGGGGATGTCGGCGTGCAGCGGGTGGCCGTTGCCGCGGTCGAGCGCCTGCTGGAAGTGCACCGCGTCGACGCTGCTGGGGAAGCAGTGGACGCTGGCGTGCCGCTGGCGCTTGGCCTCGTGCAGGCTGGGACCGCCGGTGAACACCAGGTCGGCGATCTTCAGCAGCGCCGTCTCGCGTTGCAGCAGCTGGCGCGGCGGGTTGTGGAAGGCGGACAGTTCGTCCATGCAGTCGTACACCACCAGGCTGGGGCGCAGCGCTTGCAGCAGCGGCAGCGCCATCGGTGTGTAGAACCACACGATCGGCGCCTCGCCGGCCGGCAGGTGCGCGGCCAGCAGCGGCTGCACCAGGCGGATCTGGTCGTCGTGGAAGCCGGGCGCCGCCAGCGGCGTGTGCGGCTGACATACGGTGACGTTGGGCGCGGGCGCCGATGTGCGCAGATGGCTGGCGCCGTCGTCGCGCATGGGCTCCTCGACGAACAGGATATGGTAGTGCTCGGCCAGCAGCGACATCAGATGCTGCGGGCGTTGATAGACGAAATCCCAGCGGAGGTGACTGAAAACGACGATGGTGGGCATGGCGGTCTCCTTTGTTGTTTGCGTTTGTTCGGCGCCGGCGCCGGCGGCGCCGCACAGGTGGTCGGTCAGCCGCACGGCCTGGCGCACGGCCGTCGCGTACGGCGCCACCAGCCGCCGCGCCAGCGGATCGGGGCCCTCGCGGTCGAGGTCCCACAGGCCGCTGCGATGCCAGTGGTCCGGCTGGTCCCAGTCCGGGCGGTCGACGGCCGGGTAGATGCAAACGCCGCGCAGGTCGGCGCCGTGCTGCGTCGCCAGCGCCGCCTGCGCGGCGACCTCGCGTATCCAGGCGCCGCGCCCGCTGCCGACATGGCTGGTTTCGGCCAGCAGCAGCGGCCGGCCGTAGCGCTGCCCCAGTTCGAGCAGCAGCCGGTGCAGGGGCATGCGGCGCGGCTCGCCCAGGTGCCACCACAGCCGCAGGTTGCTGCCGCTCTCCCACTGGTTGCTGTGGTAGTAGTTGGCGCCGACCAGGTCCAGGTAGGCGGGGGCGCCGCCCAGCTGCGGCTCGCTGCGCCCGCACAGCATGTCCCACGCCTCGAACTGCGAGGCGCGCCAGCCGGCCGCCTGCGCCGCCCAATCGGGCCGGTGCGCCGGCGCGGTCACGTGGATCAGCGGGTCGCAGGCCAGGAAGCGGGCGCCCGGCGTCACCTCGCGTACGGCGTCGCAGCCGGCGATTTGCGCGCGCACCAGCTGGCGCTTGCCGGCGCCGCCGGGATCCGGATGGTGCATGCCGCGGAAGCGGAACATATGGGTCGACAATCCCCAGCTGGTGAACGAAATCTCGTTGACCAGCGAATACACCGGCGCCGCGCCGGCGTAGCGCGCGAGGAACTCCGCCAGGGCGCGGCAATAGCGGGCGAAGCGCGGCACGAAATCCGGCCCGAACAGGTCGATGTCCGGCGGCCAGCCGTAGTGGAAGAATGTCCAGCTGATCTGCAGGCCCAGCTCTTGCGCGACGGCGGCGCGGCGGCCCACGCTGCGGAAGTCGTAGCGGCCGTCGCGCTCGCACAGGCGCCAGCCGGCCGACTCGCGCACCGTGCGGATGCCGAATTGCGCGAGCCGGCGGTAGTCGTCGCGCACGCGCCGCAGGTGGTCCGTGGCCCGGTTCATGTCCAGCGCGACGCCGGCGTGGTTGACATGGTCGGCGCCTTCGTAGCCGGCCTGCCAG
Organism: Duganella sp. HH101; assembly: GCF_001758795.1. Classification (NCBI taxonomy): domain Bacteria; kingdom Pseudomonadati; phylum Pseudomonadota; class Betaproteobacteria; order Burkholderiales; family Oxalobacteraceae; genus Duganella; species Duganella sp. HH101. Next base: position 146,104 of record NZ_LRON01000007.1, read on the forward strand.
TAGCTGGCGAACAGCGTTGCGGCGGAATTCATCGCGTTGCCTCCGTTGGAATTGAAGCGATCCCCGCCGTCGCTGGCGAAGCGCAAAAAAGTCCCGCCATGCTATCAACGATTTGGTTTCGCTTCAGTTCAATTCCGGATGGAATTGAACCGCCATCGCCATGGCAAGCTTGCTACCATAGCCGTGACATTTCGGTGCAGATGGAGCCGCCATATGAACAGGTTTGAATATCCGCGCCCGCAACTGGTGCGCGATGCATGGCAGTCCTTGAACGGCGCCTGGGAATTCGCCTACGACGACGAGCGCCGCTACAGCCAGCCCGGCGACCCGATCGACTGGGCGCGGACGATCGAGGTGCCGTTCGCGCCGGAGGCGGCCGCCAGCGGGCTGGGCGACCAGTCGTTCCACACGGTCTGCTGGTATCGCCGCAGGTTCGCACTGGCCGCGCGCGCGCCGCGCACCCGCTTGCACTTCGGCGCCGTCGACTACCGGGCGCGGGTCTGGGTCAACTGCATGCTGGTGGCGGAGCACGAGGGCGGGCATACGCCGTTTTCGGCCGACATCAGCGATGCGCTGCTGGACGGCCCGGAGCAGACCGTGGTGGTGCAGGCGGAGGACGATCCGGCCGACCTGGCCAAGCCGCGCGGCAAGCAGGACTGGCAGCTGGCGCCGCATTCGATCTGGTATCCCCGCACCACGGGCATCTGGCAAAGCGTGTGGCTGGAGCCGCTGCCGTCGACCTATATCGCCGCGTTGCGCTGGACCCCGGTGTTCGACGGCTTCGAGATCGGCTGCGAGGTGCTGGCCGGCGGCGACGTGCGCGGCGACCTTTCGGTCGAGGTCCGGGTGCTGCACGACGGCACGCTGCTGGCGGCCGACCGCTACCTGATGGTCGGACAGGAGGCCAACCGCAAGATCGTGCTGTCCGATCCCGGCATCGACGACTCGCGCAACGACCTGCTGTGGAGCCCGGAAAGCCCGACGCTGCTCGACGCCGAGCTGACGCTGTATTGCGGCGACCAGGTGATCGACCGCGTGCGCTCCTACACGGCGATGCGCTCGGTGGCGATCAACCGCGACCGCTTCATGCTCAATGGCCGGCCGTATCCGCTGCGACTGGTGCTGGACCAGGGCTACTGGCCGGACACGCTGATGACGGCGCCGTCCGACGAGGCGCTGCGGCGCGACGTCGAACTGGCCCGGCAGATGGGTTTCAACGGCGTGCGCAAGCACCAGAAGATCGAGGATCCGCGCTATCTGTACTGGGCCGACCGGCTCGGCCTGCTGGTGTGGGAAGAGATGCCGTCGGCCTACGCCTTCAGCGCCCGCGCCATCACGCGGCTGCTGAAGGAGTGGACCGAGGCGATCGAACGCGACTACAGCCATCCGTGCCTGATCGTGTGGGTGGCGTTCAACGAGTCGTGGGGCGTGCCGAATCTGACGGCGATGCAGGCGCACCGCAACGCCGTCGAGGCGCTGTACCACCTGACCCGCATGCTCGACTCGACCCGGCCGGTGATCGGCAACGACGGCTGGGAGGCGTCGGCCACCGACATCCTGGGCATCCACGACTACGAGGCCGATCCCGACCGGCTGCGGCAGCGCTACCAGGTCAACGATGAGGTGCGCACGCTGTTCGACCAGCGCCGTCCGGGCGGCCGCATCCTGACGCTGGACGGTTTCCCCCATCGCGGCCAGCCCATCGTGCTGACCGAATTCGGCGGCGTGGCCTACGATCCGGAGGCCGGCGAGCGCGCCACCTGGGGCTACGGGCGCGCGGCCGACGCCGCCTCGTTCATCGCGCATTATCGGGCCATGCTGAAGGCGGTGTCGGAGACCTCGATGTTCAGCGGCTTTTGCTATACCCAGTTCGCCGACACCTTCCAGGAAACCAACGGCCTGCTGCGGGCCGACCGCAGCCCCAAGGTTCCGCTGGAGCAGATCCATGCGGCCACCCGCAACGCCCCGCTGTGAGTTGCTCGCCGGCTGGCGGGCAGGATTAGTCCGACGGCGGGGCGGCGTCCGAGCCGATAGCCGCGGCGGTAACGGCTTCGGATAATCGTCACGACGGCACAAGGCCGTGTTTAAAAGGGGGATGCGATGAACGTGATACTGTGGATAGTCATAGGCGGCATACTGGGCTGGCTGGCCAGCCTGGTGATGAAGACCGACGCCCAGCAAGGGCTGGTGCTGAACGTGGTGGTGGGCGTGGTCGGCGCGCTGCTGAGCGGATGGTTGCTGGCGCCGATGCTCGGCACCGGCACCATCAACACGGAGGACTTCAGCGTCGAATCGCTGGCGGTTTCCTTTGTCGGCGCGCTGATCTTGCTGGCGATCGTCAACCTGTTGCAGCGGGGCCGGCTGCGTTAGGCCGGCACGGCGTTCCGCCGGCGCACCACGTAGCCGGCGCCGAGCGCCGCCAGCCACACGGGAATCAGGTAGACCGACAATTGCAGGTCCGGCGTCAGGTACATCACCGCCAGGATGCCGGCCAGGAAGGCCAGGCACAGGTAGTTGGTCAGCGGGTAGCCCAGGCTGCGGAACGCGGTAGCCTGGCCGTCGGCCTTCTTCTGTGCGCGGAAGCGCAGGTGGATCCAGCTGATCATGCCCCAGTTGATAATCAGCGCCGACACCACAAGGCCCATCAGGAAGCCAAAGGCTTTGCCGGGCATGAAGTAGTTGACGGCCACGCAGATGCCGGTCGCCAGCGCCGAAACGCCCAGCGCCGCCAGCGGCACGCCGCGCTGGTTCACCTTCAGCAGCAGTCGCGGCGCATTGCCTTGCTTGGCCAGGCCGTACAGCATGCGGGTATTGGAATAGACGCCGCTGTTGTAAACGGACAGCGCCGCCGTCAGCACCACGGCGTTGAGCGCGTGCGCCACCAGGTTGCTGTTCAAGGCGTGGAAGATCAGCACGAAGGGGCTGCCGCCGGTGACGACTTTCTGCCACGGGTACAGCGACAACAGGATGCCCAGCGCGCCGATGTAGAAGATCAGGATGCGGTAGATGGCCTGGTTGGTGGCCTTGGGGATGGTGCGCGACGGGTCGTCCGCCTCGGCGGCGGTGATGCCGATCAGTTCCAGTCCGCCGAAGGAGAACATGATGACGGCCATGGCCATCACCAGTCCGCCGATCCCGTTCGGGAAGAAGCCGCCGTGCTGCCACAGGTTGGCCACGGTGGCTTGCGGGCCGGCGTCGCCGGAGATCAGCAGGTAGGCGCCGAAGACGATCATGCCGACGATGGCGACCACCTTGATGATGGCGAACCAGAACTCCATTTCGCCGAAGGCCTTGACGTTGGAAAGGCTGATGGCGTTGATGATGACGAAGAAGGCCAGCGCCGACACCCAGGTCGGTATCGCCGGCCACCAGTACTGGACATAGATGCCGACCGCGGACAGCTCGGCCATGCTGACCAGTACATACAGCACCCAGTAATTCCAGCCCGACATGAAGCCGGCCAGGTGGCCGCAGTATTTGTCGGCGAAGTAGCTGAACGAACCGGCGACCGGCTCGTCGACCACCATCTCGCCCAACTGGCGCATGATGAAGAAGGCGATCAGCCCGGCCACGCCGTAGCCGAGCAGCACGGACGGCCCGGCCATCTGGATGGTCTGCGCAATGCCGAGGAACAGGCCGGTGCCGATGGCTCCGCCCAGCGCGATCAGCTGGATGTGCCGGCTCTTCAGGCCTCGCTTGAGTTCATTCTTCCCATCTGCCATCTGGTCCCCTGAGTGGTAAGCAAAGAGGACGATTCTAATGCAAAAGACCGCCGGTGGAATAGAAAATCAGGATGCGCCGGAGATGGCTCAATCCACGTGCCGCGGCAGCGGCTTGAATTGGTACTCGTCGCGGGCGTACTGGTGGCCGCGCTTCACGGTCAGCACCACGCTGCGCACGTTGGCGATGTCCTGCAACGGGTCGCGCTTGAGGAACGCCATGTTGGCGTACTTGCCCACTTCCAGCGTGCCGAACTCGCGCTGCCTGCCCAGCGCCATGGCGGCGTTGGCGGTGGCGGCGCGTATCGCCTGCTGCGGCGTCAAGCCTGCGTAGTTCACCAGTTTTTCCAGTTCGCCGTCCAGCGCAGGCCAGGGATCGTCGCCGGTGTTGTCGGTGTCGGTGCCGGCTATGATGCGGACGCCGGCGGCATGCATGGCGCGCGTGATATCGCCCGCCAGGTCGATGTGGCAGTGCGGGCCGTCGGCCTTGTAGACGCTCAGCGTGGCGTCCATGATGGTGCCGGACTTGGCGAGCGCCGCGATGTAGCGTTTGATGCCGGGATCGTCCGCCGTCAGGCCGGCGTAGGACGGTTCGCCGCCGTGGCCATAGGCCGTTTTGCCCGATTCGCGAACGTAGCGGGCGATCATGCAGGCGTGCGAGACGGCGGTGGCGCCCAGCGAGTCGTACGGCGTGGCGGGGTAGACCTGCAGGTGCGTCCAGACGGGGAAGTGCTGGCTGTTCGATTCCGCGATCAGCTTGCGCACCAGGGTGCCGGGCAGGTTGGCGTAGATCTTCATGCCGGTGGCGCCGGTGCCGCGCGCCTGCGCTACCGCCAGCGGCAGCCTGGTATGTTCGTCGACGGCGTACAGCCAGGGCACCTGGCCCGGCTGGGTGCCCAGGGCGGCAGCCACGGTGCGCGGATCCTTGAAGAAGCTGGGGCCTGCGACCAGCGAAGCATAGAAGATATCCGGCGACGGAATCTGGTTCAGAAGCGCGGCGCGGGACAGGCCGGCCAGTTCGCGGACATCGCCCGCCATGTCGCGCACCCCGGTGACGCCGCCGTACAGGCTGCGTTTCAGCTCCGCTTCGGCGTAGGGGCGGTCGGGATTGGTGGCGTAGTGGACGTGGGAGTCGATCAGGCCTGGCAGGGCGTACAGGCCGGCGACATCGACGATGCGTGTCTTCTCGCCGCTGTCGGCGGGCAGTTGGCCGGTCGGCACAATGGCCTCGATGCGGTCGTCGTTGACCACGATGCTCATGCCGGCGCGCGGAGCCGCATCGGTGCCGTCGATCAGCGTGACGTCCCTGTAGATCACGCGGCCGGATGCTTTGCCCGCCATCTTGTTCAGGTGATCCTGCTGCGTATCCGCTTCGCCCGCCTGCGCGTGCTGCGCGACGCCGCTCAATGCCGTCATGGCGACGATCGCCAGTGTTCTTTTCATCTTGTCCCCGTAAGTCCCGGTCTTACCGGCGCGGCGCGTAGGCCATGCATTCGACTTCCACTTCGCCGCCCAGGGCGAGGCCGTTGACGCCCATCGCGCTGCGCGCGGGCAGGCGCTGCGGCTTGAAGTAAGTGACGTACACCTTGTTGAAGTCCTCCCACTTGGCCATGTCGGCCATCATGATGGTGCACTTGACCACATCGTCCATGCCGAGGTTCACGCCCTTGAGGATGGTGGCGATGTTGTCCATGGCCTGGCGCGACTGGGCTTCGAAGCCTTTGACCAGGCCGGCCGGGCCGGTGCCCAGCTGGCCGGACACGAACACATAGTCGCCGGCCCGTACCGCCAGCGAGAACGGCCGCCCAGGTTCGTTGCCCTTGTTGTAGTAGTCGATGGCCGAGGCGCCGCCGGCGGCAAACAAGGCAAGCAGGCAGGCGAACTTCTTCAGGTATGCACGTGTCAAGGCTTTCTCCAGGTGAATGATGCCGCTATTGTCCTCGTTGTTTTTGTTCAGCCTCCATGTCGCGGTGCGCCTGCTGGCGCATCTGCGCGCGACGTCTTTCGGCTTCCTCGATCTGCGTGATCTGCCGCTCCAGCAAGGCGATGGTGTCCTGCAGGTCTTTAATCTGTTTGCTTAACAGCAGGCGGGCCTGCGGGTCTGGCTCCTCCATAAGCTGCTTTTGAAGCAGCGCGACTTTCTTGCGCAAGCCCTTGATCGACTTCAGGATCATGCTGATCTGGTCCTGAGCGTTGACGCTTAACTCCATCCTGCGCGCGCTGCCCGATAAAACGCTCGATACCATGAGTATTCTCCTGATTGACTTTTTGTACATGGTAGTCGAATTTCCCGTCTACTGCCAGCCATTCAGGCAGGGAGGTATCAGGAGCAGCAGCGCCAACACCGCGTAGGCCAGCTGCAAGGGGATCATCCACCTGGCCCAGGTGATCCACGGAATACGGGCCAGCGCCAGCACGCCGACCGTGATGCCCGACGTCGGTATCATGGGGGTAGTGAATTCTCCGAACTGATAAGCCAGTACCGCGGTCTGGCGGGAGATGCCCACCAGGTCCGCCAGCGGCGCCATGACGGGCATGGTCAGCGCGGCCTGGCCGCTGCCGGAGTGGATGAAGAAGTTAATCACGCTCTGCATGACGAACATTTTCTGGGCTGCGAACACCGGACTGGCCGACGACACCAGCGGCATCAGCGCATGCAGCATGGTGTCGATGATGTGGGCGTCCCGCGCCAGTATCATGGCGCCGCGCGCCAATGCGATCACCAGCGCCGTTCCCACAAGGTCGCGCGCGCCATGGATGAACGCCTCGGTCAACTGGTCCGAATCCAGGCGTCCCGCCAGTCCGACCAGGATGGACATCCCCAGGAACAGCGCCGCGATCTCTTCGATGAACCAGCCATAGCGCACCACGCCCAGCACCATCACGGCCAGCGTGGCGGCGAAGATCCACAGCACGGCCTTGTGTCGGCCGCTCATGCGGAGGGCGCGCTCCGCCTCCGTCGTCGGCGCCAGCTCGCGGCGCTTTTGCAGGTCGAGCTGGTAGGTCGGGCTTTTCGCCGGTTCAGCCTTGATCCTGGCCGCGTACCACATCAGAAATGCGATGGTGACGCCGGTGGCGATCGCCCATGCCAGCAGGCGATAAGCCATGCCCGAGAAGATCGGCACCCCGGCGATGCCCTGCGCGATGCCGACATTGAAAGGATTGAGAAACGCCGCCGCGAAACCGACCTGCGAGCCGACGAACGGAATGGCCACGCCGACGATGGAGTCGTAGCCCAGCGCCAGCGCCAGCGGGACGAAGATCAGGATGAACGGGATCGCCTCCTCGTTCATGCCGAAGGTCGCACCGCCCAGCGAGAACAATGTCACAAACATCGGTATCAGCGCCGCCCTGACCACGGGCGAGCGGGCGTGAGCCCGCGCGATGGACTCGATCAGGGCATCGATCGCCGCAGTCTTCTGCAGAACGGCGAAGGCGCCGCCGACGATCAATACGAAGCCGATGATCAGCGCCGCTTCGGTGAATCCCTTGATCGGGGCCATCAACAACTGCGTCAAGCCTTGCGGCCTGCCGGGTACCAGATGGAAGCTGGACGCGTCGACCAGCTGCCTGCCGTCGACAGTGTGCGTGTTGTATTGGCCTCCCGGCACCAGCCAGGTCGCGGCGGCGATCAGCACCAGGATTGCCGATAGCAGGACGAAGGTGTGCGGTAGTTTGAGTTTCATCGTCACAGGCTCAGTAGGGTTCCGGCGCGGAAGGCCGTCCGGCCGGCGACTTTGCCGACATTCATGCCGCGCAGGACGTGGCGGTGCACGCTGCGGCCGAAGAACACCCCGGCGACGGTGCAGCGCAATTCGGTCGTGTCGCCGGTGATCGGGTCGATCAGATCCGCCACCACGACGCCTGCTTCGAGATGCGCGCCCAAGGGCTGCCGGTAGACCAGTATGCCGGCATGCGGCGCCAGGATGGGTTCCACGGCTTCGAGCGGGGTCGGCGCGCAGAGCGGCGGCGGCAGCGGCGCCTCCTTCAGGTGCGGGCAGTCGATGACGCCGTTCAGCGCAAGGAAGCGCAGCAATGCCTCGGCGTCGGATTGTGCCAACTCGTGGTCGACGTCCATCTCGCCCCGCAATTCGACGGTGGCCGCAATGCAGGCCGGCGGGATCGGATAGCGCTCGCCGAAATGCGCCGCCAGATCCCACCAAAGCCGGCTGCACGCCTCGTCGAACGGCTCGCCGCCGGCGGCCATCGCCAGCAGCGTCGCGCGGGCGCCGAGCAGGGAGGCCAGCGGAGCGACGGCGCCGGCCAGCGGCGTGCCCGTGTAGACGTGCATGACCGCCTCGTTGTCGCAATGCAGATCGAGCACGATGTCGGCGTCGATCGCCAGTTGCAGCAGCGTCTTCTTCAGGCTCTCGCTGTCGTTGGCCGGCAGCCAGCCGGCCAGGGCGGCGGCCGCGTGCCGGCGGATGACGCGCACATTTTCCTGGGCGTCCCGGCCCAGTTGGCCCTCCAGTGTCAGCTTCAGGTCGTCCGCCACGTGCTTGCAGGCGCGGTTGAAATTGGCGCCGGTGGCGAGGTCGAAGCGGCCGAAGGGAATCCCGTGGATGGCCTGCGACAGGCCGATCGGATTGGCGGCGGGGACCAGCACCACCTCGCCGCGCAGCTTGCCGTCGTCCTCCAGGGTTTTCAGCCGCCGGCGCAAGTGCTGCGCCACCAGCATTCCCGGTACTTCGTCGGCGTGCAATGAAGCCTGGATGTAAGCGCGCTTACATCCAGCGATACCGAAGTGGAAGCTGTGAAGCTCGAAGGTAGCGCTGCTGTAAGGCGCGGATATGGCGTGTGTTTGCACTCTCATGGCGATGGTGCGCCCCGTTGCGGGGCGGGTTGTTGGATTGCGTTCGATTATGTATCGCAATTTTCACAAAGTAAATAAATGTAAGCCAATTTACAAAAACTTGTTGAATTTTGGGTTCGCCGTTGCTACAGTTGCCTGAAAATAGGATTCCAAATTTTCCGAAAATGTAAGTATGCTTACGATCTTTCGGAAAAAGGAGACATGCATGACGAACAGGAAATCAGCAAATAAAACGGTGGTGGCGCGGAGTTCATCGGCGGATGTCGCTTTTGCGCAGTCTCCGATAGGCCATGTGCTGTCCGGGGTGCTGGCCGAAGGGTCGGCATCGAACCGCAGCATCGCCGATTTCGTGCTGCGCAATCCTATGCGGGTGACGGCGCTGAAGATCGACGAGATGGCCGAGGGCTGCCAGGTGTCGACGGCCACCATCAGCCGCTTTGCGCGCGATATCGGCTTCGTCAACTACGGCGCCATGCGCAGCGCGGTGGCCGAGACGCTGCATTCGGAGATGCAGCCGGTGGATAAGCTGCGCCACACGATAGAGAACCGCGAGGGCTCCGCCTGGCCCGGAGACCAGAGCATGGAGTATGCACTGGCGAACATCGCGGCGACGCGCAATGCGCAGTCGCAGGCGGAGATGGGGCTGGTGGTGCAAAAGCTGAGCCGGGCGCGCACCGTGTATGTGCTGGGTTTCGGCCTGTCGTCTCATCTGGCCGGTCTGCTGTCGCTGCACCTGCAGCCGTTTTGCTCGCATGTGGTGGAGGCGGCCGGGCAGGGCGGCACCGAGGTGGCCGCGGGCCATCTGGCCAACATCGGCGCCAATGACGTGCTGGTGGTGATCTCCTTCCCGCGCTATGCGCTGGACGTGATACGCCTGGCGCAGTATGCGCGCGATCACAAGGCTTGCGTGATTTCGATCACCGACGCGCCGGCGTCGCCGCTGGTGGAGGTTTCGGAGTATGTGCTGTACGCGAACAGCGGCCATGCCGTGCTGCCTAGCAGCGCGACGGCGGCGGTCGCGGTGATCGAGGCGCTGGCGGTGTCGCTGATGGTCTCGAACAAGGACAACGTAGAAAAAGCCGCGCGCTTGACGGAGGCGATATCCGCCTACCTGTATGGCCCTGCGAGCAGCAAGAACACCAGGAACGCCGGCCGCGCCGGTACTACAAAGGTGAAGAAGCGCACCGCGAAAAGCGGGGCCACATAACCGCATCAAACGTCAACAGGGAGTGGGGAATGAGTCTGCATCAGATAGGAACGGCGCCGCAGGCGCAACGGTACGGCAAGCTGGCGGGAGCGATCCGGCTGGCGCTCGGCATGACGGCGGCGGTGGGATTGCCTGCGCAATTCGCGCAAGCCCAGTCGTCGGACGATGGCCAGAAGATCCAGAGGGTCGAGATCACCGGTTCTTCCATCAAACGCATCGATGCGGAAACCGCGCTGCCGGTGCAGATCATACGCCGCGAGGATATCGACAAGAGCGGCGTGACCACCGCCGCCGAACTCCTGAAGAACATCAGCGCCAATACCGCGCCGCTGTCGGACGGCGCCAGCATCACCGACGGCACCTCGGGCCAGCGCGGCTTCAACGGCGCCAACCTGCGCGGAATCGGCGTGTCGTCCACGCTGGTGCTGCTGAACGGCCGCCGTCTCGCCAACTTTGCGTCGCCGGGCGATAACGCCGGCGTCGACCTGAACAACATTCCGGCAGGAGCGATCCAGCGCGTGGAGGTGCTGAAGGACGGCGCCTCGGCCATCTATGGGACGGACGCGATCGGCGGCGTGATCAACTTCATCACCCGCAAGGACTATACCGGCGTCGAACTCAATGCTTCCGTGGCGGGAACGCAGGAAGGCGGCGCAGGCAAGCGTACCGCCAGCATCAGCGCCGGCCACGGCGATCTGACCAGGGACCGCTTCAATGTGTTCGGCGTGCTGGACGTGCAGCAGCTCGATGCGCTGCGTTCCAGCCAGCGCGATTTCATCAAGAGCCGCCCGCTGGCGGCCAATCTGCCGGCTCTGATGTCCAGCAATACCTATCCGGCCAATATCGATATCAGCGGTGCACAGCGCAATGCGCTGATCGCCGCCGGCGTGCTGCCCAAGGGCTCGACCGCCACCCGCATCAACCCGAGCGCGCCGAACTGCGCACCGCCCGCCACCGTGTACGCGCCGAAGGGGCCGGGCGGAGCGCTGGGCTGCAGCTACGACTATATGGAAGACACGGAGATCTATCCGGAAGCGAGCAAGATCGGCTTCATCGGCCGCGCTACGTTCCAGGTGCATCCCGATCATCAGCTGTTCCTGGAGCTGGTGCAGTCGGAGGCGAAGTCCGATTATGTGTTGAGCCCGAATCCGCAACGCATCCGCAGCCTGCCGGTCAGCCTGCTGCCGTCCATCTACAAGGCGGCGCTCAGCGCGCCGGGCTTGCCGGCCACGTTCAGCGGCATCCGCTACCGGATGACCGAGGCGGGCAACCGCACCAACCAAGTGACCAGCGACGCCCAGCGTATCGTGCTGGGCGCGACGGGCGCCGTGGCCGGGTGGGACTACGACGCCGGCCTGTCGCGCGCGGAGAACAAGGCGGTCGACAAGTATGTCGATGGCTATGTGCTGTACGATAGATTCGAAGCCGGCGTGCGCTCCGGCGCCATCAACCCATTCGGCCCCTCGTCGCAGGCGGGCCGGGACCTGATCAACGGCATCAAGGTCAACGACGAGGCGCGCAAGTCCAGGGGGACTTCGACCCAGGTGGACGGCAAGGTGTCGACCTCGCTGGCCAGCCTGGAAGGCGGCGACCTGGGATTGGCGATCGGCGCCGAAGGACGGCGCGAGAACACGACGTTCACGCCGTCGGCGCTGCTGCTGTCGAATAACATCGCCGGCGACCGCGATTCAGGCCTGGCTGCCGGTTCGACGACCGACCTGAAGGCCACCGACGACAGCCGCACCGTGTACTCTGTCTACGGCGAGATCAATGCGCCGTTGACCAAGCAGCTGGAACTGCAAGCGGCGCTGCGCTACGACCATTACAGCGAAGTGGGTTCCACCACCAATCCCAAGCTGGGCGTGCGCTGGGCGCCGGTCAGGCAGCTGGTGCTGCGCGGCTCCGCCGGCACCGGTTTCCGCGCGCCGTCGCTGTCGGATCTGAAGCGGCCAACCACCTACGGCAGCGCGTCGAGCTTCCTGACCGACCCGGTGTGCGTGAAGACAGGCCTGGACAGCATCGACGGCTGTACCGACCAGTATCCCGTCGAACGCCGCTCCAATCCCCACCTCAAGCCTGAGAAGTCGCGCCAGTTTTCGTTCGGCGTGGCGTTCGAGGCCAGCCGCGAACTCAATCTCACGCTGGATTACTGGGACATCCGCAAGACCGACGTTATCAGCACGCTGGGCGAACAGATCATCGTCGATAGTGCCGCCAAATACGAAGGTAAATACATCCAGCGCGATGCCGACGGCTACATCGCCAATATCATCCTGCAGAAGGAAAACCAGGGGAAGCTCAATACCTCCGGGCTGGATGTGGGGATCGACTACAAGAGCGCTGCAAGCGCGGCAGGGCGCTTCACCGTCAACATGACCGGAACGCTGGTGCTGCAATATGAGCGCCAGTTCGGGCCATTGGAGCCTTTGCGCAGTAACCTGGGGACGTTCCTGAACGACCAGGTGATCCAGAAGTGGCGCCACAGGATCAGCTTTGGCTGGGATCGCGGCCCGTTCGGCCTGACGCTGGCGAATCAGTTCTCGTCCGGGTATGTGGACCAGAACACCACCTACGACCCGGTCAGCGATACCGTGCTGCCGTCGCGCCGCGTGAAGCCGTACTCCTTGTGGGACTTGACCGGTAGCTGGACCGTGAGCAAGCAGATAAAATTGCGGGCCGGGGTTCTCAACCTGGCCGACACGGCGCCGCCATACTCCAATCAGGCATACTACTTCCTGGCCGGGTATGATCCTACCTATACCGACCCACGCGGAAGGAGCGCGTTTGTCAGTTTGAATTACGCTTTCAAATAATGTCGCCTTGCCGGCGGCGCCAGCTCGGCGCCGTCGGTTTTAATTGGGAATATCGTATGGTTCGTTTTCTAGGAGTGCTGGCCGCCGCCGTAGTGTGGTGCGTCCAGGTTGGAGCTGCGGAGCTGGCTCCGCAAGGTTCCCTGGTCGTCATCGGCGGCGCGTTGAGGGCGGATAATGCCGTGGTCTGGCAGCGCGTGGTGCAGCTGGCCGGCGGCGCCGGGGCGCGCATCGCCGTCCTGCCGACGGCCGCAGCGAATCCGGAACGCTCCGGCGCCAACCTGGCGGCTAATTTGAACCGCTATGGCGCGGCCGCCTTTGTGGTGCCGCTGTCGGTGCGATTGAGAGACCGCGACTACAAGCGCGACGCCGAAGACGAGGCGCTGGCCAGCTCCATCCGCACCGCCGGCGGCGTCTACTTCTCCGGCGGCGACCAGTCCTTGATTACACAGGCCTTGGTGCGCCCGGACGGCAGCCGCACGGCGGTGCTGGAAGCGATCTGGGATCTCTACCGGCGCGGCGGCGTGATCGCCGGCACCAGCGCCGGCGCGGCCATCATGAGCAGCACCATGTACTACAACGCCAGGACCGTGTTCGCCACAATGAGCGAGGGCGTCAACGACGGCCGCGAGCTGGCGCCCGGCCTGGGCTTCATCGGCAACGACGTCTTCGTGGACCAGCACCTGCTGGCGCGCGGGCGCTTTGCCCGCATGCTGCCGGCCATGCTGAAGAAGGGCTACAAGCTGGGACTCGGCATCGACGAAAACACGGCGATGGTGATCAATGCGGCACGCGAGGTCGAGGTGCTGGGTTATCAGGGCGCGCTGCTGCTCGACCTGTCGCGGGCGGCGGTCGAAGGCGGCAAGGACTTCAACATCTCGAACGCCCGCATCAGCTACCTGGATCGCGGCGACCGCTACAACCTGTCCACGCGCCAGTACACGCCGTCGGCCGACAAGGTGGACGGCAAGGTCGATCCGCAAAAGCCCTATCTGAAGGAGCCGGTGTATTCGTCCGACATCCTCGGCCACAACACCGTCCTGGTGACGATGGAAAAGCTGATCGACAACGTGCAGACCGAGGCGATCGGCATCGCCACCGCCGCGCCGGGCGAGCCGCGCCAGGAGCTGGGCTTCGAATTCAAGTTCACCCGCGTGGCCGACACGGTGGGCTACGCGTCGGCCGCGACGGAGGGGTATTCGATACTCAACCTGCGGCTCGACGTGCGGCCGGTGCAAATTACCCGTCCGTGGTACAAATAGGGTGGAAGTTTAGCGGATTCGCTAAACAAGCGGCTTTCAAGAAGGCATCCGGTTGACCGGTGCCGCGTGCAGGGCTATAAAGTTGGATCGCCCCCTACGATTGGAAGCCGAATGTCCGTGATCAAACTCCTGCCGGCCGGCGCGCTTGCGCTGGCACTCGCTGTTCCCGCCACCGCGGCGCAGCCGTCCACGCCCGCCGCTGCGGTCGATGTCTTCATCGGCACCGGCGGCGACGGCCATACCTTCCCCGGCGCGGCGCGGCCGTTCGGCATGATCCAGTTGAGTCCCGATACGCAGGTGCGGCCGTTCCGCCAAAGCTATCCGTGGGCCGCCGGCTACCGCTACGAGGACGACAGCATACTGGGCTTCTCGCACACCCACTTCTCCGGCACCGGCCACTCCGACCTGGGCGACCTGCTGCTGATGCCATACAGCGGCGAGACCAAGCTGGAGCCCGGCTATCCCGAGCGCCCCTTCAGCGGCTACCGCTCGCGCTTCAAGCACCAGGACGAGCATGCGGAGCCGGGCTACTACGCCGTCAAGCTGATGGACAACGAGGTCGATGTCGAGCTGACCGCCAGCGAGCGTGTGGGCATGCACCGCTACCGCTACGCCAAGGGCGCGGCGGCCAAGGTGATACTGGACCTGCGCAGCAGCATCTACGATTACAAGGCCAAGAATTTGTGGTCGCGCCTGCGGGTGCGGGACAACACGCTCATCACCGGCATGCGCGAAACGCGGGGCTGGGCGGCCGGGCGGCAGCTGTACTTCGCCATCTCGTTCTCGCATCCCTTGGCCTCGCGCGCGCTGCGCAACATGGAGTCGGACGTCGAGTACAAAGGCTTCGCCGGCCCTGGCAGCGGTCCGGGCGACAAGGCCATGGTCGAAGGCAAGGCGCTGGTCGGCGCGCTGGATTTTGGCGTACCTGCGGACGGCCAGCTTGAGGTGAAGGTGGCGATATCGGCCGTCAGCGAAGAGGGCGCGATTGCCAACCTGGCCGAGATGCCGGGCTGGGACTTCGACGCCGAACGCGCCAAGGCATCGGCCGCATGGAACGAGGCGCTGGGCGCGGTGGCGATCGAAGCCGCGCCGGATATGCGCAAGATGGTCTACACGGCGCTGTACCACAGCATGCTGGCGCCCAGCCTGTTCATGGACCGCGACGGACGCTATCGCGGCCCGGACAACGAAGTCCATCAGGCGCAGGGCTTCCGCTACCACTCGACCTTCTCGCTGTGGGATACGTATCGCGCGCTGCACCCTTTACTGACGCTGATCCAGCCGGAACAGCGCAACGTGGACTTTGTGCGCTCGCTGATCGAATCGCAGAAGGCCAGTCCCTACGGCATCCTGCCGGTATGGCAGTTCCATGGTCTTGAAACCTGGTGCATGATCGGCTACCACGCGGTGCCGGTGATCGCGGACGCCTACATGAAGGGCTTGAAGGGCTTCGACGCCGAGGAGGCCTTGAAGGCCATGACCAGCAGCGCGGAGTACGGCCCGTACGGCGGCCTTCAGCACTACATGAAGCTGGGCTATGTGCCGATCGACCTGGAACCGGAAGCGGCGTCCAAGACAGTGGAATACGCCTTCGACGACTGGACCATCGCCCGCATGGCTGAAAAGATGGGCAAGAAGGACATCGCAGCGCGCTACTACAAGCGGGCGCAGAACTACCGCAACTCCTTCGACGTGAAGACCGGCTTCCTGCGGGCGAAGAAGTCCGACGGCACCTTCCGCGAACCGTTCGACCCGGTGCTGTCCAACTTCGGCAGCGACTACACCGAGGGCAGCGCGTGGCAGTACTCGTGGTATATGCCGCACGATAACGCGGGCCTGATCCGCATGCTGGGCGGCGACGCCGGCCTGCAGAACAAGATCGACATGATGTTCGACGCCAAAGTGGACGAGAAGGTGTATGCGCACATGGAGGACATCTCCGGCCTGATCGGCCACTACGCGCATGGCAACGAGCCTTCGCATCATGTAGCTTACCTGTACAACTACGCCGGTGCGCCATGGAAGACGCAGAAGCGGCTGACGCAGGTGGTGGCGTCGCAGTACAACACCACGCCGGCCGGCTTGTCGGGCAATGACGACCTGGGGCAGATGTCGGCGTGGCTGGCCTTTACGGCGCTGGGCTTCTACCCGGTTGCGCCGGGCAGCAATGAGTACGTGATCGGCCGCCCGTTCCTCGACAAGGCTGTGATGAATCTGCCGAACGGGAAAACCTTCACCATCCGCAGCGTGGGCCTGAGCGCGGAGAACGTGTATGTGGCCGGCGTGACGCTGAACGGCAAGCCGCTGGCGCAGAGCTTCCTGCGTCATGAGCAGATCACCGCCGGCGGCGAACTGGTGTTCACCATGTCCGCCAAGCCGAATACCGATTGGGGCAAAGGCGCGGCATCGCGGCCGTACACGCAGACGGCTTACTGAGTCGCTTGATCGGGCTCCGGCATGGGAGTAAAGTAGCCGTTCAATCAACTGCTACTTCCTCACTTCAGGAGCCCTATATGAAACGTGTCACCGGCATTGGCGGTGTGTTCTTCAAATCCCCGGACCCGAAGCGGCTGACCGAATGGTATCGGGTGCATCTCGGTTTCGACGTGTCGGAATGGGGCGGCGTGGCCTTCCGCTGGTCCGGCACGGGAACCACGGCGTGGAGCCCGTTCAAGCAGGACTCCGACTATTTCGCTCCGAGCACCGCGCCGTTCATGTTCAACTATCGGGTGGACGACCTGCATGCGCTGCTGGCCGCGCTGCGCGCCGAAGGCTGCCAGGTCGAAGACAAGGTCGATGAATCGGAGTACGGCAAGTTCGGCTGGGTGATCGACCCGGACGGCAACAAGGTCGAGCTGTGGGAGCCGCCCGAAGGAAAGTGATATGCCTGGCGACTAGATGGGCAGGTGCACCCCGCACATGCCCAGCATGATGAGCAGCGCTGCCAGCGCGGATGCGGCGATGCCCGCCGCGCTCCAGCGGTCGGCCCGCTCGCGCCGCGCGCCATGCGCCAGCGCTACCACCCGCGCGCCCAGCACCAGATGCGACAGCGCCAGGAACACGCCGAAGTAGTAGTGCGGCACGAGGCGGATATTCCATGCGTCGTGTATCAGGCCGGCCGGAGCGCCGGTGGCGAAGTCCCAGTCGGTCTCGATGCCGGCGAAGCGGCGCGCGTAGAAGAACACCGAGTTCATATGCGCCAGAATGAAAAACACCAGATAGGCTCCTGAAGCCAGTTGCAGGCTGCGGAAAAAGTCCGCAGGCCGTGTGCTGTGCGCCCTCACCATCGCCAGGCCGGAGACGACCTGGAACAGGAACAGCGCGACGATCAGCGGTTCGACCAGATGCGCGCGATAGATGGTGCGGAAGATGTCCATCAACTGGCGATGCTGCGCTTCGCCAAGCAGGCCAGCCAGGTGGTTCGTCATGTGCATCGCCAGGAACAGCAAGATGATCGCCAGCGCGCTGATCCCGTGCCACACCCGCAACCGGGGTGAGGGCGCTTGCGCGGCGGCGGGCGTGGAGCTCTGTTTGCGCACGGTGGAGCGGACTGAATATTCTCATCGCTGCCGCCACTCATTCTCGTAAGCCACCACCACCTGCTCTCACGGACCGCCGCCGCCCAGTCGCTTATAGCACCGCCGCTTGATCTCATTGGTCACCACCAGCGCTCACCCGGGCTGCGGCCATCCCCTTGGGAGAACGAAAGGCCACTTCCGCCCCGTTACGACCTTCGCATTACATGGCTGTTATGAAAGCCCACGCCTTCTAAAATTCAATGTGTGTGTCTCAAAGAATATAGCCGAATAAATTAAAGCTGAGTCCCAAAACAGCGAACTTGATCCTACTCGCGGCGTCTGTTCTATTACTGCAACTTGACACAATAGTGTCAGACATAAAAAAGCCTGCGATCATACGAAATACAGGCTGTATGTGCCCAGCGCATCAAATCTTATTAGAACGGTATATCATCCTCCAAGGTATCCGATAGTTGCTTGACGCGGGTTTCTATCTGCCCAAGTATCTTTGCCACTTCTCCGCTGTACTTAGGGAGATTTTTAGAGGACTTTATTTTAGGCACTATCAGATTTGCCACCGTTTTAACATGATCGCTCGCTATTCTTAGTTGCTCCAGCATGGCCAACTGCTCGGCTTGTTCAGCGATTTTTAAAGTATCTTTTGCGTAATCAATTGTAAGTTGAAGCAAAACGAGCCAGTGATTTATCCCATCATCGGTGGAAGATGAAGCTGGATTTTGACTGATTGCGCGAACGATGCTAAGCGTTTCCTCTACCATGTCTTGCATACTGCGGAGTGGCGGGCTTTGATCAGTAACTTCTGTAGCGAGTATCGCCTGAATCTTCTCATCAAGTTCACTCCAGCAACGATTGAATGCCCGGCTCAGTTGAATCTCATCCAACGGAATATTTGTGTCTGTATTCACGGCCTTCATAAATTTAAAGACCTCGTCTCGGGAATAAGGTGTCGCTTGAAACTGAAGTAACGGTCCGGCCAATTGAGCTGGATCTACTCCAAATAAAAGCGGGCAAACCTTTCCATTACGGCTATCCTTTGAGACGGCACCAGCTTCAAACAATAACCAAGGAGCTGTTAGATTTTCTGCGGTTAAACAAAAAAGACCGAACTGACTGCTATGCAAACTTTCAGCAATATCAGCAGCCCAGCGCTGTCCTTTAGCCACGTCATCTGGAGTGAAGTATGGGCGTACCGACTGAATAACTTCGGGTAACCAATGCCGAAAGGCCTCCCCAATTTGTTTACTCTTCTCACCTGACCAAGAAATGAAAATCTGCATTCTGAAAACTCCCTAGTTTTACTGTTCCATTGGCCCCGTCGGCTACAGGCCGAACTCGGGCAGCGCTGATCACTTAATCAAGAAGTCATCCTTGTTTTTTCCTGCAAGCCAGAGTGGGGCCCGGCCTCGACCAGTCCAGGTCTCACCAGTCTCAGCATTTCGATACTTCGCAGGAACAGGTTGACGGACTTTTGCCGATTTTGACTTAGCGCTGCCACCAAGGTCATTCAGCGTCAGTCCGTAAGTCTTCATGATTTCTGCAATCTGAGCTTTAGCCACCACCAGTTCAGAAGAACGCACTTCCTTAGCCCTTTGTTCCAGTTCCGCGATTTTCGCTCTAATTTCTGCATATGTGCTCATGCTGTTTCCTCATATCATTTAGTAGAGCTCGCAATCTATCATCTTGGGGACGATAAATCTAGCATGTAGTCACATGGAGAAAAATTTCTTCCCCGTTGCGGACCTTCGCGCTGCCACAGCTGAATGGAAAAAAGAATTTCCAAAATTGTTTCGCTTGCGATTAAAAATTCGTGTTGTTAATTGCTTGATGCATTCGAAAAACAAATAAGTATAATCTTGGAAGCAAGTTATTATGACAACGTCTCATAAAATCAATAACATTTAAATTCTCTACTGCAGCCCTGCCCGAAGTATCTAACACTAGGCTTTTTCGTGTGGAAAGCGCCCCAGTCCATGCCTGTGGATGGTATCGAATTTTTTCAAAATGAATATTTCCTTCATCATTCAAAATTCTAACTAGAAATTTATGCTTAGATTGATTTACCAAGGATTTTAGAATTAAAAAATCCTCATTGGCTGAAAATCGCTCAAAATTTATTAAGAGTTTTTTTTGAAACGGTGATGTCAACTTCAGATAATTGAGTGTGTCTTTATTCCATCCGATTTTACTTTCGGAAAATTCTTTGCCATTTAACTTTGGACGCCCAAGTACCAGCGTAATCATTAATGGAATCGAGTCACAGGCAGCATGTAAGTTTTGAGCTAACGCAATCGTATGCGCTTCATAATATTGACGTTGAGGAAATATGTCGTTCGCTTCCGTTAAAAACAGGCCACTTCGCTCCAGCAAGAGTTTTTCTTCGGAACTGTATTTTTGAAGCTCGTGGTAATGTAAGCGAGAGTAATCACATCGCTTCGCGAAGGACTGCAACGAAAGATTCAAATCATCTTTAGCTGGGTTATAGTTGCTGGCAGTCAACATTTCGTTGATATTAATTGTGAAGTTTCTTTTCAAACCCCCTCCTTATGTATAAGAATATTGGTGTAAGGCGTAAGACAACAGGATACCAGCTTGCTTAAATGAAAATATCACACTTTTGCACAATTCGACGGAAGGGCATACCTCTGGGCCATTCGCTAATTTGGAGGTGAAAAGGGGGGCCCTATCCGACTTGCGATGCCAACAAGTGTCTGACTTCAAGTGTCGTCGGCTGGCAGTAGATGATGAGAATGAGTGAGCAGCTTGATGAGAATACTCAGCCATGGCAAAGTGGGCTACCGGAAAAAGTACAACCTCTTTAGACCCTATTCCGGCAGCGCTTTGAGCTACTTTTTAGCACGGGCCGCCGGTCGCCCCTCCTTTTTCGTTCCAGGAGCGTTGTGCCTACGCATAGTTTCACCTGAAAGTGGCATGTGATAAGAGGTGTGGATCACGCGATCCATTACGGCATCGGCAACAGTTTTGCTATCCATTAGACCGTGCCAAAGTTCCATTGGAAGCTGGCTGGTGATGATAAGAGACTTTGTCCCTATTCGGCTATCGATCAGTTCAAGTAGATCATTCTGAGCGCGTTCCGGGAATGGCTGAATTCCCCAATCGTCAAGAATAAGCAAATCGAACTTTTTCAATTTTTCCAGCGTTTGGTTGAACGTGCCCGTGGCATGCGCCGCAAAGAGGTCTTCAGTAAGCGCTGGAACGCGCGTAAAAAAGCATGAAAGTCCCAGGCGACAGGCATGGTTACCGAGCGCGTTGGCAAGCCAAGTCTTACCAGTACCTGAGGGCCCAGTCATAACCACGTTATAGCCTGAACGGACCCAATCTAATGAAGTGATACTGAGCATTGCTGACTTATCTAAGCCACGAGGGGATCGATAGTCGATGTCCTCAATGCAGGCTGAACTGATGGGTAGGCGCGCCTTCTTGAGTAGATACTGAAGCCGCTTATTGTCGCGAAGAGTAGTTTCGTGATCGACCATACTACGTACACGATGTTCGAACGGGACGTCATTGGCAGATGGATTAGTCAATTGTCGCTCGAACTCGGCGGCCATACCCGGCAGTCTCAAGTCGTTCAGTTTGTCGATAGTAGGGTTATTCATCATGGGGATGCTCCTTCGATTTATTCAGTATGCGGGCATAGTAATCGGCGCCACGGATGTTCTCGTGATCAATCTTTAATATGGAGTTTTCATGCGAAACTTGAGGAAGGAGCGTGTCCAAATTCTTGGACAAAATGGTCCGGAGCGCTTCCATGGAACTGACTTTGTTTGCCGACGCATATGTACATGCCTCTTCCACACGTTGGTTGCCGTACTTCTTGCAAAGCCACTTCATGCCTTCTGTTGTTCTATAACCGGACAGGAAGTTACGCGATTTTTTAATCTGCATTTCCAACATCGTTACAGTACACACGCCGACAGTGCTAGCCCAAGATAGAGCCTCTTCGGCCGACCAACCTGAGACTGCTTTGTGATTGGGCGGCTGATGATCGGATAATGTAACAATGCTGCCTGGTGCATTGCTTCGGATATGGCATGCAATTAGCTCACTAGCATGAAGAAATTCAATAGATTTTTCCGTCATCCTATATTCAATCTGGCTATGCCGAAACTGATATGGAACGCTGTAAAAGCTACCTTCCACTTCCACGTGATAGTCTTTTTCCGCCCTTGCCTTGCCCCATTCGGCCAACTCGTATGGCGCGCTAGGTAGGGGCAACAGCGCAGGACGTTCATGCTCGATCCATTTACTAAAACGACTCCCGGACTTTTTCTGAAACTCCTTCGAATTCAATTGAGTAAGTAGCACTGATATTTCGCGATTGACTTCCGCGAGTGAGAAGAGACGACGATTACGCAGGACGAATAGTATCCAGCGCTGGGCGAGCGAGACCCCTGCTTCAGCCTTTGGCTTGTCTTTTGGTTTGCGGGCCCGTGCAGGAAATGGTGTTGTGCCGTAGTAGTGGCACATAGCTTGGTAGGATTCGTTTATCGTTGGAAAGAATCTGTCAGCTTTAGTTACTGCCGCTTTCAGATTGTCGGGAACGATAACTCGCGGAACCCCTCCAAAATACGTAAACATACGGACGTGCGACGCCAACCAGTCGCGTACCCGCTGTGTATGTGTTGCTTCACAGAACGTGTATAGGGAGCCGCCCAGCACCCCAATAAATACTTGGCAGTCCACTGGGCGCATTGTTTGGGGATTGAAATACCGCACTGTCATTCCTGAATAGTCGACGTAAGCAACTTCGCCAAATTGATCGACGCGACGCATGGATATCCTCAGTCGCCGTCGGTACTGACTGTAGCGCTTGCAAAACTGCTGATAGCCCAGCGTATTGCTCTCAGGGGCTTGGTCGACCCATTCTTGGTGCAGAATCGCCAGAGTGGCACCTCGTTGCTGCAAGGCAAGGTGAATGTTATCGAAATGAATTTGCTGATCCGCCACTTGTGGCCCGGCCTTAGGGTATAAAAGGGCCTTGAGCTTGTCGTCGCTTATGTCACTCGGCATTGGCCAGGGGACACCAGAATTTTTGTACCGCGTGAGAATTTTGGCCACAACGGTACGATCTACGCCAACTACTTGAGAAGCTCCTCGCTGAGACATATTTCGATCCAACACATATGAAAGAATATCTTTTGCCATTCGCATACTAATTTTTTTAACGCGCATAGTTATCTCCCGACTGCACATCGCGGCGCAGTCCTCGATTCGACGAAGATCTCGAAAAATAGCTGTCCCTGCCCGAAGCGGACATAGTCGCTAGGCACATTGACAGTTGTTTAGAACGGGGGCATACTCGGCGCTGGACCTATACATTTGTTCCAGTGCATTTCAAAGGCCTGTGAGTCGCCACTCACGGGCCTTTTCATTTTCGCCCCATATTTTCTCTAAGTCATGGGGCCTCCTTTTTCTTGTCCGCAGGAAATTGGTTGCTTGGTATCCAACTATAGTCCGGCGTTACTCGCCCGTCCTTTAGACCCAGAGCGACCGCGATGGCGTGACTTTTTCCTCGCTCGGGGACTGTGCGCGCGCGTAGAACTTGATAAACAAGGCTAGGTTTAAAGCCATTCTTACGGGACCAGTCAGCTATCGAAATACCCCGTTGGCTGAACTCACTGATCACTTGGTCGGCTGTCAAAGGCACGTGAACCTCGCTTCTTATACATTACGTTAAAATGTATAACAGTCTAGGTCTTTACGCAAGTCATTGATTTTATTCAATTTTTTACAATCTCGGATTTTTGACTTTGAGAGAGAAATTCTAAAATTGGTATCCTGAGGTCTCCGCCGCTACGAGGGAAAACTCACGCAAATAGCGCGTTTTTTTGGTATGGGATGTGGTCTAAGTTGAACACAATCAAAAAACCTAATTTTTTGATGCCAAAAATACCATGGAGCATGTTATTCTCGTCAGACAACGAATGTTTCCTGGAGGAGTAGATGAGTTATAGAAACAAAACTTACGTAGCGTTCGCAAGCGAGAACATTCATTGTTACCGTCTGATGGAGGCTTGGCGTGAGAGTGAACACATCGACTTCAATTTCTACGATGCCCATGATCTTTTTATTTCTAGGGATTCTAGTCAACGGGATACGATCAAAAAGAATCTACGTGAGAGGATGAAGAATGCCAAGCAAATAGTTTTGCTTGGGACTTCAGAATGCCGAAAAAAAGGAGGCGACCCTTACACCTTTTTGGGATATGAAATCGAATTGATACTGGAATTTAATCTTCCGGTTATTGTCGCAAATATAGGGGGATCTAGAAAAGTAGAAAATACTTTTATACCACAGCCTTTGATAAATTCTGATCACTATATGGTAGCCGTTTCTTTCCAGCCGGCCATAATAAAACATGCGCTGGATAAGTACACCTTAGAGTTCTCTCAGGGAATAAAAAAAGGATGTCAAATTTATGGCGATTCGGTTTATAAATCGCTTGGAATATAAAAATGGAGATTATAGAAGACCTGAAAACATTGAGGTTTTGGCGGCATTTTTTTGTGAAAGCGTTGGCCATAGCTGGTGGAGCCTCCGGACTCATACAATTTAATAATACTGTTTTCCCTAATAACTTATGGACAGGAAATTATGTTTTTGCAAGCGTCGTAGCCATGTCTCTTGTCATGGGGCTATTTCTTTGCTGGCCAAGACCAATTACAGCCGAGTATAGCGCGCCGAAAACTAGAATTAGTGTAATAAAAGGTGATTTGTTAGATGAAAAGGGACACCTTGTAATTGGTGCATCAGATACATTTGATACCGAGCCTCCAAACATAATTGCGCGCACAAGTTTGCAGGGGCAAGTTCTAGATAAATTATATGGTGGCAATCTCGGTCTACTGGATCAACATCTCGATGCAGCCCTCAGCGGCATTCCGGCTGTGAGTACAATTGTTAAGCCAGGAAAAAAAAATAAATACAATATTGGCACGGTTGCAGTCGTCGTGCAGGGGCCTAGGAAATTATTTTTTTCGGCGTATAGTGAAATGAACGATCTTAATGAAGCCAGAGCGACTGCGGATACCGTGTGGAAAAGCCTGCAAGCATTGTGGACCTCTGCCTCTATTCACGGAAACGGCTCCACGATTTCAATACCTGTAATTGGTGGTGGACAAGCGCGTTTATCCAGTATTTTACCGGCTCAGGACTCTATACGATTTATTGCTCTATCTTTTATGATGGCGTCACGACGAGAGCGAATTTGCGACGAATTACGCATAATTGTACGAGAGGATGATTATAAAAAACTAGACAGACTTGAGATTCAATCTTTTATATCTTCACTTCGACCGTCATGAAGAAAATTTCGAATCTCGATATCCCTAAAAATACCCGATGCGCTTTTTGTGACTATCTATCTGGAAACAGACCTTATACGGTATTGCATAAAGACGAAAATATAGCCATCCTTGTTACTCGCGAGCAACGTGGTTTAGGGCATGTTCTGGCTATCCCTATTCGTCACGTAGAATCCATACTTGATATAGAAGATGAAGAAGCAGCAGAGCTAATGAAAGTGATCCGAAAGGTTGCGACAGCAATTGATCAAGCCTATGGCAGACCTGGAATTTCCATTTGGCAGAATAATGGAATTCCGGCGGGTCAAGCGATTGCTCATGTGCACTTTCATATCGCTGGAACACTTGAGATTGGAGGGACGGAACGCGGTACTGTTCCTGAGATTTCCCTTGAGGAAACCAATGCAATTGCCACCCGTATACTTCAATTTTTTTAATAATTCCGCCATCGATATCCTCCCATTTTGACTAGTTATCTATGTTCAACCTTCTGATATCATCAAATGCTGATGCTTGGCTGCAGAGCCCGTATGAGCTAGAACGTGACCGAGTTGCAATCGAGTATACGGTAGACGAAATTAGTGAGCGCTATAAGTTGCTTGACTCCACAGCAATAGATGAGCTGAAAGGGTTTCCTACACTATTCGTGACTGAGAATGAGGCCGTAGAAACTCGTATCGGTATTATTACATCGATAAAGATCAGATTATCGACTGTTTTGATCGGTTTTGAACTCGATCCTATTTTTCCGGCCCTACCCAAGGGAACAATAGAAAATATCCGTAGAGATATCGATCTAGGCAGGTGGGAGCTTTCTCGTACGCACTGGGCTATCAAAGATGAACCGATCTTCGACATCCTTGTCAAGAAAGGATACATTACGTTAGATCAGGTCAAGGAATTTCAACGGCTGCGATCAACCAACTATCCAGACCCGCAGGTCATACCCACGCCAGCGGGCGTATTGAACACAAAGCAAGTTTTCATTGTGCACGGCCACGACGACATCGCAAAACTTGAAATGGCTTCATTTATTAAAAGTTTAGGTTTGGAGCCAATCATATTGCACCTTCAAGCGAGCTCCGGACGAACTATCATAGAGAAAATTGAATACTATTCGAATGTTGGATTTGGTATTGTTTTATATACGCCCTGCGACATTGGTTGTAAGGCTGGTGCTTTGAATTATTTGTATAGGGCGAGGCAAAATGTCGTATTTGAGCATGGTTATCTTATTGGAAAACTTGGAAGATCTAGGGTGGCTGCGGTTATAAAAGGAGGGGTGGAAATTCCAAATGATATCAGTGGAGTTATTTATATTTCCCTGGATCACGAAAACATCTGGCAAGAATTCATAAAAAAAGAATTGCGAGCAGTAGGCTATAAAGTTTAATTCATTAATTCATAAGCTCATAAGCTCATAAGCTCATAAGCCAATAAAATATATTCCGAAAAATTATAGGTTATTCGGCGTGAAATT
The DNA here is from genome assembly GCF_001758795.1 of Duganella sp. HH101. Lineage (NCBI taxonomy): Bacteria > Pseudomonadati > Pseudomonadota > Betaproteobacteria > Burkholderiales > Oxalobacteraceae > Duganella > Duganella sp. HH101. The sequence goes on from NZ_LRON01000007.1 coordinate 172,259, forward strand.
AGGATGAATTATTCTGATGTCAAATAAGAGACTGCAATATAAGGCCGCAGTCCCGTACTGAAGCAAGAGCGGCATGCCACAAATCCCATATGCGAGGGCCATGCGCCTGTGCCGCCACACATGATGCACTCTCGACCTTGGTTCGAGAATTTCACTGCTTGATGCTGTCTAACTTCCCATTCTTCGCTGCTTAGATACAACATTGACAATCCTCTAATTACAGTTCTCTTCCACTCTAACTTACTCGAGTATATGGCTGTGCATTCAGTCAATTTGCGTTAAGCGAATAGCCAATGAAAAAAGCCCATCGACACGCCAAAAACGATAAATCCAATGATGCCGAGGATCGATAGCGCAACTACCAGTTTTCTGACCGAGTACGCCAGCAGGAAGATGAACACGCCAGCCATGACGTAAATCAGTTTCGCTATTGTGGTGTGTACAATGAAAAAATGATAGTTATCTAGCAATTTTGATAATGCTGTGGTGCAGAAATAGGTCATCGCGCCAGGAAAAACGACGTCGATCAAAAAACCTAAATATTCGGCACCTTGAGCCTGTCGCTCCCCATCGTTGTAGTAGCTATTTCCAATCTTGTGCCAAGCCATGTCAAGCCCTCCCTATATCAAGATTCTCCATGATATGTAGATTATAGTCTACAAGCAACCCGGTGGCTGCGATTTTGTAGACTATAGTCCGTGGATTGATGGTCTCATAGTGGTCATGCTCAGACGAATGAGACGGGACTACGACCAGATACGCAAGCAACTTGCGTACAACATCCGAGTGTTGCGCGGCCAAAAAGGGTTGTCGCAAGAGGCGCTCGCCTTTGGCGCGGAGCTAGATCGGACGTACATCAGTCAAGTTGAGCGCTGCGTAGGCAATCCGTCTTTGCTGGTTCTATGCAAGATCGCGGCCGTTTTGAACGTTGATATTAATGAGTTGTTTGTTGAAGCAACTCTTGACGCCAGGCAGTGAGCTATAGCAGCAGCTTACGCCAGGCCGTTTTGCTGCGATGCTAGCCAACCTTGCCGATGAGCGCGCGCATCATGCAGCGCGTGGTGCCATGGTCCTGTTTGTTCATGGTAGGAGACCACCGCGTGATGGAACGCCGCCGAGTCGCTAAGGCTGCGCAGTGCGCAGCGACCGGTTAAGTTAGCGGGACACACGCCATCAAGCGCATCAAGTAATAACTCCCAGTCCATGAAGCTGTCGCAAGCCACTGTAACAGGCTGAGGCAGCGTTGCAAACCACTCCCCTAGCCGAGTCGACAACTGCGCCCTATCAAGCGCGGGGGATGCTTTGCCAAGCTGCGGCAATACAGCGGCATGGACAAATTGGTTGCACCATTCCGCTCGGTAGTCGGCCCGCTCCTCATATAGCTCAAGCAGTCCGTCCTCAGTGACCATACCGATGCTTATCAGGTCGCAATCGAGTGAATCTGTAAATTCAGTGTCAAGAAATACAAGCATCTATCCCTCTTTTTAGAAGTAACTTCTCGGTGAAGCGCGGTTTCGCGAACGGATAACTGGTCGAAATCATACGCTACGGCTGTTATTTTTTTGCTTTAATCGAAAATTCTTGACAAGCGACAACCAATTATTAACAATAAACTATTCTTTACGCGAACAAAGACTCATCTCATTGAGATGTTGGCTTAGTCGGGCGATTAGCCAGACTCTATTGGATTGATCTCACTTGAGCCGCAGCGAAAATTTGCGGCCCTACAATCGGCTTGCGCCTCATTCCGGTCCGCAAATTTACGCTGCGGCTTTTCTAGGTGAAGAATATTAGTACTATAACTTCTGATGATCCTCGTCCAATTTTGCTTCAAAAAATTAATTTGGGAGCTAGTCGGGTCGAATATACCAATAACCATATCGTTTTGCTCTGCGGAGGCAAGGTAAACTATCAGGAGCGCAAAGAAGATCCGCCACCAGTGGTTGCCTCACTACGGCATGCTATTACGCATGCTTTTCCTCAATACGAGACATATCGCCCTGAAGACATCACTGATTGGCATGCGGATGGAATGTTTCGAAATCTAATGGATTTTGAACAAGAGCTGGCTGGCATCTGCTCTCTAGTTGCAGTAATTTTAGAGAGCCCCGGCGCTATTGCCGAGCTAGGTGCATTTTCCCAGCTCCCCGAACTCCATAAGAAAATGGTGGCAATCAAGTCTTTAGATTTTGAAAATGCTAAAGCCTCGAATTCCTTTATTAACTTAGGGATACTGCGATATATTCGGGAGCAATCCAGTTCAGCTGTAAAAAATTATCCGTGGCGCATTGATGTGCCAAGCTCTATCACTCAAGAAGTTGTGACAGATGTTATTGCTGATCTTCAAGAAGAATTAGATAAGGTTCCAAAATCGCTCGTTTTTAGATATGATTCTAATTCACACAAACTCACGCTGATATGCGAAATGATATCGCTCTTTACTGCGTTGAAGGAAAGTGAAATTTCTGAATTTCTAGCATTTTTAGATATTAAACTTGATAAGGATGAGCTCCGCAGGAAGTTGTTTCTTCTGGAACGATTTAACTTGATCACTAAGCGAACCTATAGTGACGCGGCTTTTTACTTAAGCGGGAAATACCAATACCATAGACTGCGACTCACACTTTCCGATGGTACTAGGCATGACGCGATAAGAACGCAAGCTGATTGCGTCGCATTTTATCGAACAAACTCAAAACAAAGAAATCGATTCCGCGCTATACAACAGTTTTCTACCGCAATCGCCATATGAGTAGCAAACTGTTAACTCAAATCCGAGCAGGTACTGGATTGCCAATCACTCAGATTGAGCGACTAATAGTTCGTGCGCCGTACACCTACAAGATTTATACTATCCCGAAGAGATCAGGCGGGGAGCGAATCATAGCGCAACCGGCCCGCGAAACTAAGCTAATTCAAAATTGGTTAGTCGAAAATGCCTTTGGTTCTCTCCCCATCCATAAAGCCGCCACTGCGTATAGGTCCGGAGCTAGCATAAAACACAATGCTGAAATGCATGCAAAATCAAGATATATGGTCAAACTTGATTTTAAGAATTTCTTCCCATCTATTACCTATAATGACCTAGTTGCACACTTCAGCCGCCATCTTTCAGAGCAGTATGAAATTGAAGACATTAAGAGAATGGCTATTATAAGTTGTCTTAATATTGGAAGATTGGATTTGGCGCTAAGTGTAGGTTCGCCAGCATCGCCGTGCTTATCCAACACTGTAATGTATGAGCTCGATAATATAATACAGAATTGGTGTGATGACAAACATATAACCTATACCCGTTATGCAGACGATCTTACGTTTTCTACCAATCAGAAAGATATATCCACCGAGGTCGAGATCATGATAGCTTCGTCTATTGCAACGGTTCAGAATCCTAGGCTTTCAATTAATAGTGAGAAAACTGTTCATTTATCAAAAAAATTCAAACGAATGGTGACTGGCGTTGTTATTAATAGCCAAAATAACATCTCTTTGGGGCGCGATAGAAAACGAGAGATTAGTGCTTTAATTCATAAATTCTCAATTGGGATTTTAAGTCCCGATGAAGCATTCAGAACTCAAGGGCTGCTTGGATTTGCCAAGGACATTGAACCAGATTTTGTCGTTCGAATGGATAAAAAATATGGAAATCAGCTTCTAGAGCAGATTTTTAAACTCAGGAAAGTTACCGAAATTTAAAATAGAAGTGAATAACTCAAGCCTTCAACCACAAATGTCGGACGTATATAAAATAGTATTAGATATACGCGTTGCTAGATGATAATTGCTCTGTTCGAAATTTCGACGCCCGCCGTGGTGTTCGCATAAGGAATCGATTGGCGGCGCTAAGTGCGACTCGGTGGCGGCTATCAATGCGAATGGGTGGCGGTAGTTCATGCGATTAAGTGGCGGCGCTTGATGCGAATTAGTGGTGGTTTGGACGCGAATATCCAGCGGACGCCGGCTGCGGCCAACACGATCCAGATTCCAAGCCAGAGCGTGGTGTCGGCGACCGGGTCGCCTGCCATGTAAAGCAGTACGCCGGCGGCCGTGTAGATGGGCGGAGCGGCGACGGCTAGCCAGGCCAGGCGCTTGGCGGTGATCTGCGCATCGTTAGGATGGGCGAGCCTGCCGAGCTTCCAGGCCACCACGAAGCCGATCAGCGGTATCGCCATGGACAGCGCCAGCAGCAGCGCCGGCAAGGCCATTCCCGCATTGACGTTGGCGTGAAACCCCTTGAGCAGATACGGATAGAAAATCGCGCAGACGGCTGGCGATGCGTGCCACCACGGCCTTGCGGCGTCATGGCGTTGGGGAATGACTGGTGCGGTTGCGTGCATGGATGGGCCTCCGATGATAATGGCCCCGATGGTAGTCCGCCACGTGGCAGCGGGGGGAGACCAATTCGGGGATAAATCATGGGGCCATCGGCACTTGTTTGATAGCGCTAACATTGTCTCTGAAAATTTTCAAGCGGAATAGTCAGCGAAATTGTGGAATTGGCTCCAGCGTCCAAGCCGCGCCACAGTTTGTGCGATGCAGCACGGATTATCCTTTACAAAAAACGACGACAAGCTAGACTACAGGTCTTGTTAGCGCTAACAATTTGGAGTGTCTGTGAACAAAAGTGCGGTATATCGTTGGGTCGTCATGGGAGTCAGTGGCTGTGGAAAGAGCGAGATCGGGTCGCGCCTGGCCACGGAACTCGGAGTGCCTTTCCTTGAAGGCGACACTTTCCATCCGGCGGAGAACGTCGCCAAGATGTCGGCCGGCGTGCCGCTCAATGACGAGGACCGGGCCGGCTGGCTGCTGACGCTGCAAGCCAAGATCCGGGAAGCGGCGCAACGTGGCGAGGGACTGGTGTTGTCCTGCTCGTCCCTCAAGCGACGCTACCGCGACCTGCTGCGCCAGGCCGACCCCGAGCTGCGTTTCGCTCATCTGGACGGCGAACGCGCCGTCATCGAAAGCCGCATGCAATCCCGCACCGGTCACTACATGCCAACAAGTTTGCTCGACAGCCAGTTGCGCGACCTTGAACCGCTGCAGGCCGATGAATCAGGCTTGCGCCTGGACCTGACGCTGCCGCCATCGCAGCTGGTCAGTCTTATTTTGCAGTATCCGGAGCCGCAGCCATAGCGTGCCATCCATAATTTAACTGGGAGACAGAATGAAAAGCGATATCACCAAGAAGATACCGAAGCGGCGCTGGGGCATAGGCGCGCTGCTCGGAGTAGGCGTGTTGATCAATTACATCGACCGCATCGGCCTGTCCGTGGCCGCGCCACAGATCAAGGAATTATTCAACCTGACACCGGTCGAACTGGGCCTGCTGTTCAGCGCCTTCGCCTGGTCCTATTCGCTGCTGCAGATTCCGGTCGGCATGGTGATGGACCGGTTCGGTCCTACCCGCGTCGGCCGCTGGGGCGCTTTCCTGTGGGGGCTGGCTGCCACGATCACCGCGTTTTCCAGCGGCTTCGCCGGCATCTTCGCTGCGCGCATCCTACTGGGTATTGCCGAGGCGCCTGCCTTCCCGGTCAGCGCCAAAGCCACCGGCTACTGGTTCCCGCGCAATGAACGCGGCATGGCAACGGCGATCTTCGACGCCGCCGCCAAGTTCTCCAATGTGATCGGCGTGCCGCTGCTGGCGCTGACCATCGTCACCTTCGGCTGGCGCTGGGGCTTCGGCCTGACCGCTGTGCTGAGCTTCAGCTACTTCATCGCGTTCTATGTGCTGTACCGCGATCCCAGCGCCGATCCCAAATTGAGCAAGGAAGAACTGCGCTACATCCAGGACGGCGGCGCTTCGCCGGAAGGTCCGTCGGAAGCGGGTGCGCTCAATATGCTGGGCTATCTGCTGACCAAAACCAAGATCTGGGGCTTGACCATAGGCTTCGCTGCTTACGGCTACTCGTTCTATCTGTTCCTGACCTGGCTGCCTGGTTATCTGGTGCAGACCATGCACATGAGTATCCTGAAGTCGGCCGGCTACGCCGCGATTCCGTGGCTGGTGGCGACGGTGGCCGACTTGTTCGTCGGCGGCTGGCTGATCGATCATCTGATCTCACGCGGCAAGGATGAATCGCTGGTCCGCAAAGGTGTGCTGGTATGCGGCATGGTGCTGGGCCTGGCCGTGTTCGGCGCGACCCAGACCACCGATCCGGCCTGGGCGATCTTCTGGATCTCGATCGCCCTGGGCGGCCTGGCTTCGGCTGCACCGGTGGGCTGGTCGCTGCCATCGCTGATCGCGCCGAAGGGCGGCGCCGGCACCATCGGCGGGATCATGAACTTTGCCAATAACCTGATGGGCGCGGCCGCTCCTATCGTTACCGGCATGATCGTCGGCGCGACCAACTCGTTCACCAACGCCTTCATGGTGGCTGGCGTGATCCTGTTGATCGGCATCGTGTCCTTCGTCTTCGTGCTCGGCAAGATCGAAGCCATTCCCGACCCTGAGCCGCGCGGCGCCATCCAGCCGGCGCGCTGATGTAAGTCCTACCTGCGGATGAGGCGGCGCCGACAGCGCGCCGTCTCGCCGACAATCAAAATCTGGAGACAAAATGAAAAAAAGCATTTATGCGGTGGGTGCGCTCGCCCTGGCCACTTGTTCGACCGCCGCACTGGCGCAAAGCAATGTGACGTTCTACGGCGTGATGGACATGGGCATTTCGCAAGACCGCGGCGGCATCGCCGGCACATCGACCCGCGCCACCAGCGGCATGGCGACGCAAAGCCGCTGGGGCTTCCGTGGCAGCGAAGACCTGGGCGGCGGCATGTCGGCCTTCTTTGTGATCGAAGGCGGGATTCATGCGGACACGGGGACTTCGACCCAGAACAATACGCTGTTCGGCCGTACCAGCATCGTCGGCCTGGGCACTAAGTATGGTGCGGTATCGGCGGGCTTGCAGGATACGCCGCTGTTCACCACGCTCAATACCATCGTCGACCCGCTGCGCAACGGGATTGCGCGTTCCAACAACCTGATGTCGTCGACTGGTTTCCGGGCCGGTAATTCGGTGCTGTATCGCACGCCGGTCATCGATGGCTTCAGCGCCGACGCCATGTATGTGGCGGGCGAGGTGGCCGGGGATCAGCGCGCCAGCCGCGCACTGGGTGGATCGTTTGGTTACAGCCATGGTCCGCTGAATGTGCGGCTGGCTTATCACAACAAGAACAATGACACGGCCACGTTGAAGAACACCGGCTCGGCGCGCAATACGCTGCTGGGCGCGAACTATGACTTTGGCCCGGCCAAGGCCTGGTTTGGCTATGGTGTCGACCGGGGTTTGAACTCCTCGCCCCTGAACAGCTCCATCATCAATTTCGATGGACCGGCGCCGGTTGCCTCCACAGACAGCCGCGATGTGCTGCTGGGCGTGACGGTGCCGCTTGGCGTGAGCACCGTGGTTGCGACGTATATCAACAAGAACGACCGCACCGCGCGCAATCAGGACGCGCAACAGTATGCGCTGGCGTATATGTATGCGTTCTCAAAGCGCACCGACATCTACACCTCCTATGCGCTGATACGCAACCACAACGGCGGCGGCTACACGGAAGGGAATAGCGAAGAACCGGGTATCGGCAACCGTCAGTTCACCGTCGGCTTGCGCCACCGCTTCTAAGTCAAAGCAGCTCGATGCCGAAGCGGCGCACCAGCATCGCGAACAGGCCGAAGCAAACGATGGTGAGGACTATGCATGCCAGCAGCGTCGGCCAAAAGCCGATGCGTGGCAGCAGGACAGGGAAGGCCAGGAACATCGGCAGCGTCGGCACCACGTACCAGAAGGTGTACCACGCGTGATTGGCGATTTTTTGCTCGGGTTGTTTTTCCACGTACAGCCATATCAAGGCCAGTACCGTCACCAGCGGCAGCGCGGCGATCAAGCCTCCCACGCGGTCGCTGCGTTTGGCGAACTCCGACACGCCGACTACGACGGCGGACGTCAACAGGTACTTGATGATTAACCAGGCCATACACTTCCTTTAAAACCGATAACAATGCGCCTGCTGGCTGTCGCTGCGCAAGGACGGCATGACCAGCACGGCCGACGTCTCTTGTTGGCACGCCAGCAGCGCTTTTCGGGATGCTTCGATCCCCTCCTGGATAAAATCCTTTTTCGCAGCGCTGGCGATGGCGCTGGACATCTGTGCATCGCGGGATTGTAGCTTAACTGCGGCCGGCGCCGTGCCGAGTTTCAGTTCATGCAGTCCCTTGGTGAAGGTCGAGCGGGTCAACTGGCCGCCGGTGGAGCTGAGCATTGCTTGTCCATCGTCCGCGTGCGCCGTGATGCACGCCAGCGATAGTGCGAGCAGCAGCTTCATGGCGTGTCGGTGCCGACAAAGGTCAGCCGGTTGCCCGAAGGGTCTTTGATCGACATCTCGCGGCTGCCCCATGGCATATCCTCGATGCCGGGACGGGAGTACTTGAACTGCTTTGCCAGCAGCGCGGCGTGGAATTCATCCAGCCCGCTGGTCTCGATGCGGATAGCGCCGCCCGGGCTGCAATCGCCGAAATGCTCGGTCAGGTGCAGCACGCAGTCGCCACGGGATACCTGCAAGTACAAGGGCAGGCCCGGTTCGAAGCGGTGTTCCCAGTCGACCTGGAAGCCCAGGAAGTCGACATAGAATTCCCGTGTCTGCGCTTCGTTGAAGCTTCTCAGGATAGGTGTGATGCGGCTCAGGTTCATGGTGAAGGCCCGCTCACAGGTGCTGGTCGATCAGAACGGGATTGCCATCGGGGTCGGTGAGGATGATGCTGGCCGGGCCGGTGGTGGATTCGTCGGCCTCGGAGTCGAGGGCGACGCCTTGCGCCTTCAGCTGGCGCTGGATTTCGCGCACGTCGGTGAAGCCGTCCAGCGCCGTGGCGTTCTGGTCCCAGCCTGGATTGAAGGTCAGCATATTCTTCTCGAACATGCCCTGGAACAGGCCAATGATATGGTCGCCGTTCTTGAGGATCAGCCAGTTCTGCGCGGGGTTGCCGCCGAACTCCTTGAAGCCCAGCTTTTCATAGAAAGCCCGCGAGGCGGCCAAGTCCTTGACCGCCAGGCTGATGGAAAACGCGCCGAGTTGCATGTCGACCTCCTAACATGGATGATCGGCCAACTTTAGCACAGCACCGTCGTTCAGTACACTTCCGGCACGATGATTTCGGCGGGCACCGGACGGCGCACGTAGTCGTCGTGGTACTCGCGTTCTGGCAGCTGGATCGCCGGGTGCTCGACTTCCACATACGGCATCTGCTCCAGCAGGTGGTGGATGCAGTTCAGACGGGCCTTCTTCTTGTCCACGCCTTGCACCACCCACCACGGCGCTTCGGCAATGTGGGTGCGCTCCAGCATGATCTCCTTGGCCTTGGTGTACTCCTCCCAGCGGCGGCGCGACTCCAGGTCCATCGGGCTCAGTTTCCACTGTTTGAGCGGATCGTGGATGCGGCCCAGGAAGCGGGCATTCTGTTCCTCGTCCGAGATCGAGAACCAGTACTTGATCAGCTGGATGCCGGAGCGCGCCAGCATGCGCTCGAATTCCGGCACGGTCTGGAAGAACTCTTCGTACTGCTCGTCGGTGCAGAAGCCCATCACGCGCTCGACGCCGGCGCGGTTGTACCAGCTGCGGTCGAACAGCACGATCTCGCCGGCGGCCGGCAGGTGCGACACGTAGCGCTGGAAGTACCACTGCGTGCGCTCGCGGTTGTTCGGCGCGGGCAGGGCGGCCACGCGGCACACGCGCGGATTCAGGCGCTGGACGATGCGCTTGATGACGCCACCCTTGCCGGCGGCGTCGCGGCCTTCGAACAGGATCACGACCTTGTGGCCGGTGTGGACCACCCAGTCCTGCAGCTTGACCAGCTCCGCCTGAAGGCGGAACAACTCGCGGAAGTAGAGTCGGCGGGCTTCCTTGGCCTCGTCGCTGCGTTCGCTGACGAGCACCTGGCGGGTGACTGGATCGATCTCGCGGTCTTCCAGTTCCATCTCCAGCTCTTCGTCATAGCTGTCGGTCAGCTCGCGCTGTACGCGCTCCATCAAGTCGGTTTCATTCAGTCGCATGGTCTATCCTGGTTCAAAAAATGTGGGAGAACAGCCAGAACAGCGAACCCGATAACAGGATCGCCGCCGGCAGCGTCAGCACCCAGGCGATAGCGAGGTTGCGGACGGTGGACCATTGCAGGCCGGAGCGGTTGGCGGCCATGGTGCCCGCGACGCCGGACGACAGCACTTGCGTCGTCGATACCGGCAGGCCGTAGACGTCGGCCGCGCCGATGGTCAGCATCGCCACCATTTCGGCCGACGCGCCCTGCGCATAGGTCAGGTGGGATTTGCCGATCTTCTCGCCGACGGTGACGACGATGCGCTTCCAGCCCACCATCGTGCCCAGGCCGAGCGCGATCGCCACCGCCACCTTGACCCACAGCGGAATGAACTTGGTGGCGTCGTCCAGCTGCTGCTTGAAGGCTTTCAGGTTGGCGGAGGCGTCGGGGTCGAAGGGCACGGCCTTGGTCTTGTCCATCACGCGCATCGCTTCGGCGGCCAGGTACATATCGTTACGGACGTTGCCCACGGTTTCGGCAGGCACCTTGGCCAGCGAGCCATGCTGCTTGACCGCGTTGCGGATGTCGCCGATCAGCGTGGCCAGCGCTGGCACGACGTCAGGCGTTAGCTGCTTGCTGCGGATGTAGGCCGACAGTACCGGGCGCGGCTCGGCCGCAGGCAGGGCGTTGGGCGGGATGTATTTTTGCAGCGACTGCTGCGTGACCTGCGCCACGGCGACGAACTGCGTGACCTGGTCTACCGGCAGCGCGCGGTTCAGCGCATAGGCCATCGGCACGGTGCCGACCAGGATCAGCATGATCAGGCCCATGCCTTTTTGGCCGTCGTTGGAACCGTGGGCGAAGGAGACGCCGGTGCAGGTCAGGATCAGCAGGCCGCGGATGTACCAGGGCGGCGGCGTGTTGCCGACCGGGGCTTCGTACAGTTCGCGGCTCTTGACGAAAGCGCGCAGCGCCAGCAGCAGCAAGGCGGCGCACAGGAAGCCGACCATCGGCGACAGCAGCAGCGAGTAGCCGACCTTGGAGGCCTGCGCCCAATCGACGCCGCTGGTGCCGTCGCGGCCGTGCATCAGCGCGTTGGCGATGCCGACGCCGAGGATGGAGCCGATCATGGTGTGCGACGACGATGCCGGCAGGCCGAGCGCCCAGGTGCCCAGGTTCCAGACGATGGCGGCGATCAGCAGCGCGAACACCATGGCGAAGCCGGAGCCGGCGCCTACTTGAAGTATCAGCTCGACTGGCAGCAGCGAGATGATGCCGAAAGCGACCGCGCCGCTGGAGGTCAGCACGCCAAGGAAGTTGAAGCAGCCGGACCAGACGACGGCGGCGTTGGCCGGCATGGAGTTGGTGTAGATGACGGTGGCGACGGCGTTGGCGGTGTCGTGGAAGCCGTTGACGAATTCGAAGGCGAGGGCGATCAGCAGGGCCACGCCGAGCAGCACGTAGGGCAGCCAGTTGGTGGCGACCGGGCCGGCTTCGGTGACGTCGGTGCGCAGGCTGTAGCCGCTGAACAGCAAGCCCGCGACCAGCAGCAGGAAGAAGATTGCGGCGGTGAAGGGGGGGTTCTTGCTATCAGCGGGGCTGACCCGCGCCGCTTGGACGACTGTATTCATGCGATTCAGCTCCAGTATCAAGGTGGTAGCTGAATGTACTTGTCGAATATGACAGAGATATGACGACGTTGATGATATTGAGTTCATGCATCGCTGTGGAACTTTTCAAATTCGTCTATTGGAAGCGGTTTGCTGAACAGGTAGCCCTGGTATGAATCACACTCGGCTGTATCGAGAAACTTCTGTTGATCTTGGGTTTCTACGCCTTCGGCGATAACGGATAACTGCAAGCTATGAGCAAGCGCGATGATGGTACGCGCTATGGCAGCATCATTCGGATCCAGCAGTACGTCACGTACAAAAGATCGATCGATCTTTAACTGATCTATGGGCAACAACTTTAGATAGGAAAGCGACGAATATCCGGTGCCAAAGTCGTCCAGTGAAAAACCCACTCCCAACGATTTTAACGACGACATTTTTGCGGCGATTTCCTTTGCATTCACCATCAGTACGCTTTCGGTCAGTTCGAGTTTGAGCCGATACGGATTTGCGCCGGTGGTCAGGAGTATGGCTTGCACCTGGGTGGCAAAGTCCGCCTGACCGAATTGATGAGCACTGACGTTCACGGCAAGCGTCAAGTCTTCGAACTCGGGCATCTTTGCCCATCGACTTAATTGAAGGCATGCTGTGTGCAGGACCCAATGCCCCATGCTCAAGATTAAACCCGTTTCCTCGGCCACTTCGATGAACCCGTCGGGCGCGACAAGCCCGCGGTTCGGATGCAGCCAGCGTATCAGTGCTTCGACACCTATCACCTCCTTAGTCTTTGATATCTGAGGTTGATAGTACAAGGTGAACTGATTTTCATCGATGGCGATGCGTAGTTCTTGTTCGAGCGTCGCCCGGGCCAGCACCGCTGCTTCCATGGTCGGATCAAAGAAGCTGATGGTGTTGCGGCCCATTGCCTTCGCCCTGTACATTGCCAGGTCAGCTTGTTTAATCAAGTCCTCCTGTGTGGTCTCGGCGCCCCTGAATAGCGATGCGCCTATGCTGGCCGTGCATTGGAACGAACTGTTTCCCAATTGAATCCGATGGTCCAGCACGTCGAGGATTTTTTCTGCAATCTCTTTTACGCTGCCTGCGGCATCATTGATTTCACTGTCAAGATGGACTAGAACGACAACGAACTCGTCGCCGCCGAGGCGCGCGACGATATCGTCGTTGCGCACGGACTTCTTTAATAGTTCCGCCACCTTGGTCAGTACCTGGTCGCCAACAGTGTGGCCGCGCGTATCGTTAATGGTCTTGAAGTTATCGAGGTCAATCAATAGCAATGCGCCAAACATTTCGCTTCGCTGGCTGCTGCTTATCGCGCGGCGCAGCAGGTCATGCAGCAGTGCGCGATTGGGTAAGCCCGTCAAATGATCGAAGAACGCAAGTTCGCGAATCTTGTCTTCTGACTGTTTGCGCGATGATATGTCTTCGACGATCGACCAAATGAATTTTTCCCCGTTGGACGCCGCTACCTGGGCCCCATTCAAGCGTAGCGGAACGACAGTGCCGTCTTTACGTACATACTCCTTTTCATAGGGACCGTAATGCCCGGTGCAAGCCAGGTCATCAAGGATCTTTTTCTCGGCGTCTTCATATTTTCGTGGTGTTAGCTGCCAATAGTCGAGCGCCCTTAATTCACCGGCAGAATAGCCGCAGATCTTCTCGAACGCCTGGTTGAATTCCAAATATCGACCTTCCATATCTGTTAGCACGATGCCCAGTGGAGAGAGCTCATACAGGTAGCGCAATTTTTCAGCGTGCGCTCGGACAGCATCTTCCGCGCTTTTTCTGTCGCGGATATCACGAATCGAGCTTGCAACGAATACGCCGATTGCGGAGCTTATCTGGCTCAAGCCTATCTCTACCGTGCATTCATTGCCATCCTTGTGGCGAGCGGTGATCTCCCGCCGTTGCCCCATGAGCCTGGTAGTAGGGGATGCGATATATTGATTGCGATGCTCCGCATGTTCCTGCCGATATGCGTCGGGCACCAGCAATTCTATGGACTGGCCGAGCAGTTCTTTGGGCTTGTATCCCAGAATGGGTTCGACTTGTCGGCTTGCTAATACAATAATGCCTTCATTGTTACTAATCAGCATGGCGTCGGGGCCGGCGTCAAAAATGGCGTTCAGGCTCTCTTCGCTTTCCTGTAGTGCGCGAGTGGTGGCGGCCTGCATGATGGCTGTGGAGCTGAGCGGGGCTTGCATGGTGGTGATTTCCCGTTGGTTGTTATTGGAAATTGCGACTTTGGTTTACTTCACCTTGGGCCAGGGCACGACATTTAGCCTTGACCTCGGTCGTTCGCTTTTCGTTGTGGTCTGCAGTCTTCCTGATCGATGTGGGCATAGTTCATCCTGCCGTCCGTTTCAGGCTGGCGTTCCTATCTTTGTTTTTGGTGGAGCGAAAATCTTTGATCCAGGTCAAAAAATGCAAAAATGCAATTTTTTTGCAACATCAAAAAACTTGACGGTTGACACCGTTGCAGCGCCTGGCACCGCAGCGCTTACGTAATGTGGTGGTGGGGTACGGCCGGGGAGGCGTCGGTGGCCATTCGCAGCGGTACGCTGCAATTAACAGGCGGCTTGTCGCGACGAGGCGCGAGGCGGGATAACTTGTTCGGGACGCGGTCCGCGTTGACGGCGGCCGCGCTGGGAGTGCATGTAAATTAGTGCGACCGTAGTGCCTAGCGCGCTGGCGCCAGCGGTGTTCCCACCACCGCTTCATCCTCGGTTTCCGCAGGCGCTTCTGCCGGTGCAGTCCGGGTGGCCAGTTCCAGCTCTTCGAAAGCATCGTAGGTCAACGCCATCAGGCGTTCCGGGTCGGGCACCAGGTCGGTGTCGACGAACAGCGCTAGCTGGATCTGCCCCGCGTACGAGATAAACGCCAGTCCGACCCCGAGCTTGCCCGCCTGCGGCACCCAGCAGATCAGGTCCGTCATGCGCGAGCCGGCCAGGTAGCGGCGGCTGCCCGGGCCTTCGATATTGGTCAGCACCACCGATCCCTTGGACGTGAACAGGTTCAGCGCGAAGTGCTGAAGCGCGGTCGGCAGGCAGCCTGCGATCGACAGGAAAGCCATCGTCGCGCGCGGTTGGTGCGAGCGTTTGATGGCTGTCATGCGGTCGCTGGACTGGCGCAGGCGTATGCAGGGATCGTCCACATTGGTCGGCAAATCCACCGCCACCAGACCGAACTCGTTCCCCAGCTGGAAAGCATTAGCCTTCTCGCGCAGGTTGAAGGTGACGGCGGCGCGCAGCGCGCGGCCGTCGGGCCGTTGTCCGCGCTCGCCCAGGTACTGGCGCAACGCGCCGGAAACGGCCGCCACCCATACATCGTTCAAGGTCACGCCCATGCGCTTGGACATGGCGCGCACGCGGTCCATCTCCAGCGGCGGCAGCCAGACCAGCTGCTTGGCGCCCGTCATTGGCGCCTTGAACTGGCTGGGTGCGTCGGGCCACAGCACCGACAGCCGCGCCACGTGGAAGGCGATCTTCAGCCACGACACGCCGCGCACCACTGCCGAGCACACGGCGTTGTGCGCCACCGTGGCGCGGTGCGGATGGCCGACTGGGGAGGGCGTGCGGCCATGCACGCCGTTGTCGTCGGTCAGGTGGTTCAGCACATGCACCAGCCCCAGGCCGTCGGTGATGCAGTGGTGGACGCGGAACACGATGGCATGGCCGCCGTTGACCCGGTCCAGCACCGTCATATGCCACATCGGCCGGTCGCGCTCCAGCGGCAGGTGGGCGATGCGGGTCATGTGGCCTTGCAGCTCCTCGCGGCTCACTTCCTGCGACATCTGTTCCAGCTTGATGTGCTGGGCGATGTTGAACTGGTCGTCCTCGACCCAGTGCGGACGCCCGCGCCGCTGCACCACCTTCTGCGTGAAGCGCGGGTAGTTGGGCAGGCGCAGGCCGATGGTGGAAATCAGCCGCTCCATGTCGACCGGGCCTTCGAACAGCAAGATGCTGTTGATGACCATGAGGTTCTTGTCGGTGTCCATGCGGTGCCACGCATAGTCGCGACGCGTCATTGCCGCCGGTGCTGCGGTTGGTTTGCTCATGTGATGCTGTCTCCTCGTGCGGCGCCGAATCTTTGTCGGTGTCCGCTTATATTTTTACTGGTCGTGCTTCTGCTTCCGTGGTCGGCGCAGGCGCCGCCGCCGCTGCCGCTTCCACCGATTTGGGTGAGCGCGGCCGCAGCGCGTAACGGTTCAAGCCTGTCATGTGGATGCGGCACAGGTAGTCCGGCCAGTCGATGATGGCCGGGTCCACCGCGTAGCGCGCCTGGTCTTCGCTGCCGAAGCGCCGGGCCAGCGCCATCAGCGATTTGTTATGGAACACATAGCGCGGCGCGGTGTAGAACGAGAACGTCAATGCCAGCAGCTGCGTGGTACGCAGCGCTTCAAGCTTGGGCGATTCGCCCGCGCCCAGCAGGCGCCGTACGCCGCTCCAGGCGGTTGCGCCCAGGCTCATGGCCCGCAGCATCAACAGGAATACAGGACGGCTCACGACGCGGAAGCCATGTTTGGGCTCGTTGTAGAACAGGCGCTCGTAGTTGCGCCAGTTGCGCTGCGATTCGGTCTGGAACAGTTCGATCACACGGCCTACCGAGATCGGGTTGGCCGAGCCGGTGCAAGCCTGGTAGATGCGCGTGGCGCCTGGTTCGGTCAGTGCTTCGGCGGCGGCCAGCACGATGCTGTTGGCGACCAGGTCGGCCGGTACGATGTCGACGATCTCGTTCGGCTTGGCCGGGAAGAAGCTGGTCTTGCCGCGCGCGTAGGCCAGGATGATGGCGTCGGCCACCTTGACGCCTTCGATCCATCCCGGCGCCGGCTCCTGCAGCGTGCTTTCGATGATGGACGGGCGCACGATGGTCAACGTCTTGCCGCGCATGGCCTGTATCGCCAGCTGCTCGCCCATCCATTTGGTGAAGGTGTAGGTGTCGTTCCAGCCGTGGTAGTTGGCTTCGGCGATGCCCAGCTCCGTCAGGCGCCGGGTCAGTTGTTCGGCATCGCTGGTGTCTGCCTTGATGGCGGCCACGCGGTGTTGCAGGTGTTTGAGTAAACCGTATAAATCAAAATGGCCGTCGGCGTGGCGCGGGATGGCGGCGCGCGCCGGCGTCACGTTCTGCTCCAGCATGTCGCCGCGGTTGTAGCCGTTGACGTAGCAGGTCGATACCTGCACCAGCGGCGCGTTGGCGACGCGCGCCAGCTCGGCGATGTTCTGCACGCTGAGGGCGTTGATGGCCAGTGCTTCGTCCAGCGCTTCGCGGAAGTTGACGCTGGCGGCGGCGTTGACCACCAGGTCGATGCGGCGGGCCAGCGTGTTGAACTCGGCCAGCGGCAGGCCGAAGCAGGGTTCGGTCACTTCGCCGGTAATGCATTCGATGCGCTCGGCGAAGAACTCGGCCAGGAAGGCCGGCCGTTCGGCGCGCAGGCGGTCGAACACGGAGGAGGTGGCGATGTCGCGCTCGAAGCGGGTGCGGGCGTCGCCGTTGGTCTTGCCCCGGCCGCCGCGTATCACCAGCACGATGCGGCCGATATCGGGCACGCTGCGGATGAGTTTTTCCAGCACTACCTTGGCGAGGAAGCCGGTGCTGCCGGTGATCAGTACGCGCTCACCGGACAGCGCCGCGTGCACATTCAAAGCTGGTTTCATGGGGCTCTCAGAAACGGTGTCATTACTGCAATGAGCCGATCTTAGAGCGAAACCGTGGGGTGACTGGCGACTTTGCAGTGGCTTAGCGAGCCAAACGCATGGCTGTGCGAGTCATGGGGAGGTGGTGCTGGGGGAAACGGATATGGCACCGTTTGCAACATTGAGGCATTTGCGCAACGCCGCGTGGTTTTGCCAGGCCCGGACTATCCTCATGCGTGGAGCTTCATCGAAGCTGACAAATATTGTCAAATGAGTTACAGTTTTAGAGCTGTTACTCACCAGGATCACAGCCAATCGGTAGTTTTCATTCCAAGGGATAAACGATGAGAGTTGTCTTTTCTGCTGTCGCACTTGCTTGCGGTCTTTTTCTGGCTACACATCAACCGGCTTTTGCCGAAAACCCTGCGGTGAGCAAGAAACAGGTCACGAAAATTATTGGGCAGTTTCAGGAGGCAATCAAGAATAAAGATACTGCTGGTTTCATGGGGCTGTTCTTGCGGGAGGATGTTACGTGGACGGCGACGTACACCGACGCCAGTGTTGAACGGTATAACGCCAGCATCAAGGATACGAAGGAGCCTGTAGCTACCAGGGTTCAGGCAGGCGGCAGTCCTCGGAAGTTCATTGAAAGTATCGCGAAAAACAAAGCGCCGCAGTCTGAAACTTTCTCCAATGTCCGCATCGATACGGACGGCGATATTGCACATGTGTGGTTTGATTACACTTTTATGATCGGAACTTATAAGAGTGCCTGGGGTAAGGAGAGCTGGCAGCTGGTGCGGACGGAGGCCGGGTGGAAGATTTCTGCTGTTACCTGGTCATCTGAAGAGAATCCGGTTCCGCCAGGTGCTTGAGGCGACCGCTCTTTTCAACTCATTACAGGAGAAATTATGAAACACTTCATTCAGTCCGTTCTTGCTGCTTTCGCGCTGACAGCTAGCATCAGTGCTCATGCGGGTACTCAAGCGCTGGGTTTTGAGATCGGCGTTTCCTCCAGCGACCAGGTCAGGTCCGCCCTTGTGAAGCAAACAAAGGTTTTGGATGCCGGGGCCAATAAATTTACCGGCGGAGCAATGCTGAAGACTGACGGCTCTTCCTACGAAATCGAGGGGCTGAATGAGGTCTTGTATATCTTCGACGACCAAAAGAAACTCGCTGGCATGATCCTCGGCATGGATAAGGGAAGATTTGATTCCGTCTTCCAGGCAATTTCTGGAAAGTACAAAGTTTCATCTCAACAGAGGCCATTCGTAGGCAACCAATTCGCCCGCTTCAAAACCCAGGACGCCGTAATCGAAATGGATGCCCCTCACCTCGGCTTTGTAATGGAGGTTCGCTACATTAGAAATGACCTCATGCAAAAGTTCAATTCCCAAACGGCCGTGGAGGCTGAAGCCAAGAAGAAGCGCGAAGCTGCAAAGTTCTGAATCGAGGTATTTGCGCCACGCCCTATGTTCCTCAGGAACTCAGCCTTGTCTTACAGGGATCGGAGAGGCGCGCCTATACCGTGTTGTGGCTGGCTGGATGATGATGCGTTACCGGCAATGCCGGGCATTCATATTCATACACCCACAGGAGATGATCATGACTCAGAATCAAAAACCGCAAGACACCGGCAAACAATCGGGCACGCCGGGCTCGCAGCAAAGCGGCACCCGCGGCGGCAGCCAGCAGCAGAGCGTGGATACCAGCCGCGATACGAAGAACAAGGAAAACAGCGATCCGGCCCAGCGCCAGTCGGGCAGCCGCGATGAGCGTGGCAACCGCGACGAGCGCTGACTTCTTAGCTTATTGCCGGGCTTCCGGATACAGGCCGTGCACGCGGCCGAACAACCGGGTTAGGCCCAGCAGGGCGTCGATGTGCGGGGTGGCCAGCTGCAGGCGCTGGCCGATCTCGCGCACGGCCGCCACCAGGGCGTCCAGCTCCAGCATGCGGCCGGCCTCGGCGTCTTGCAGCATCGAGCTTTTAAATGCACCCAGCTTGCGCGTCACCAGATGGCGCTGCTCGGGCGTTTCGGCGATGTGGCAGCCGATGCGCTCGCCGATCACGGCCGCCTCACGCATGGCGGCACGGCAGAATTCGGCCACCAGTTGGTCGTCCAGAATGCGGTCCGCCGTCGCGCCAGTGATGGCCGAGACCGGATTCAAGGTCATATTCCCCCATAATTTATACCAAATGTCGTAGCGGACATCGGCCGATACCTTGACGTCGAAGCCGCCGGCGCGCAGCAGCGCGCCCAGTTGCTGGGCGCGTTCGGAGTCGCCACCGGCCGGTTCGCCGATGATCAGGCCGTTACCCATCTTGTGGCTGACCAGTCCCGGCGACGGGGTCGAGGTGCTGGCGTGGACCACGCAGCCCAGCACCTGGCGGTAGGGCAGCGCGGCGGCGATGACGCCGCCCGGGTCGACGCTAGCCAGCGGCTGGTCGCCGATGGCCGCCACGCCCTGTCCAAACCACCAGGGCACGCCGTTCATGGCGGGCAGGATGATGGTGTCTGGTGTGAGCAGTGGAGCGATCTGTTGTGCCACGGCGGCCAGCGCCTGGCCTTTGACGGCGATGATGACCACATCCTGCGCGCCGAGCTCGGCCGCGTTGTCGCTGGCGCGGGCAGGGGCCTGGATCAGGGTGTCGGCTTGTTGCAGACGCCAGCCGTGCTGGCGCAGTGCGGCCAGGGTGTCGCCGCGCGCGTAGGCGCTCAGATCGCAGGCTTGGGCCGCAGCGAGGCGGGCGCCGA
Organism: Duganella sp. HH101; assembly: GCF_001758795.1. Classification (NCBI taxonomy): domain Bacteria; kingdom Pseudomonadati; phylum Pseudomonadota; class Betaproteobacteria; order Burkholderiales; family Oxalobacteraceae; genus Duganella; species Duganella sp. HH101. The sequence goes on from NZ_LRON01000007.1 coordinate 192,300, forward strand.
TAAAACCGCCAATGGCGCCGGCGCCGACTATGCATACCTTCATTGAATACTCCGTGTGGGGAAAGTTTGCTTATTTTGCCACAGGAGGGAAAGCCCGGCTGGCAGCGCAGCCGGGCTTGGTCAGGCGGGAGCGATCAGTTGCGGATGTCGAGTCGGCGGTTCAGGCTCAGCGCTGCCAGCGAGCAGACCGCGCCGGACAGCAGGTACAGCCCCACATAAGCCAGGCCGAACTGCGACGACACGCCCAGCGCCACCAGCGGTGCGAAGCCCGCGCCGACCAGCCACGCCAGATCCGACGTGAAAGCCGCGCCGGTGTAGCGGTACTGCGCCGGGAAGTTGGCGGTCACGGCGCCGGCTGCCTGGCCGTACGACAAGCCCAGCAGAGCGAAGCCCAGCATGATGAAGGTATCCTGCGCGCCTTCGCCACCGTTGAGCAGCATCGGCACGAAGCCGCTGAACACCGCGATCAGGATAGCCAGCGTGCCCAGCGTGCGGCGGCGGCCGATGCGGTCGGCGATGACGCCGGAAGCGACCACGCCCACCGCCATCAGCACCACGCCCACCATCTGCGTGCCGAGGAAGCCGGAGACCGAACGCGGCGAGTAAATCGTGATCCACGACAGCGGGAACACCGTCACCAGGTGGAACAGCGCATAGCTGGCCAGCGCGGCGAGGGCGCCGATGACCAGGTTGCGGCCTTGCGAACTGGCCATTTCCATCACGCTGGTCGGCTGCAGCTCGCGCTCTTCCAGCAGCTTGGCGTATTCGCTGGTCGAGGTCAGGCGCAGGCGGGCGAACAGCGCCACCACGTTGATGGCGAAGGCCACGTAGAACGGATAGCGCCAGCCCCAGTCCATGAAGTCGAGGTCGGTCAGGTTGCCGATCAGGTACCAGAACAGGCCGGCGGCGATGAAGAAGCCGGTCGGCGCGCCGAGCTGGCCCAGCATGGCGTACCAGCCGCGCTTGTTCTCCGGCGCGTTCAGCGCCAGCAGCGACGGCAGGCCGTCCCACGAGCCGCCCAGCGCCAGGCCTTGGCCGATGCGCAACACCGACAAGATCAAGATGGCGTAGAAGCCGCTGTCGGCGTAGGATGGCAGGAAGGCAATGCCGGCGGTGGTCGAACCCAGCAACAGCAGCGCCCCGGTCAGCTTGGCCTCACGCCCGTAGCGGCGCTGAATCGCCATCGAGATGACGGTACCGATAGGCCTTGCAATAAAGGCAAAAGAAAAGATGGTGAATGCATAAAGAGTCCCTTCCAGGCGCCCGTCGAACGGGAATAGCAGCGAAGGGAACACGAGCACTGAGGCAATCGCGTAGACAAAGAAATCGAAATACTCGGAAGCGCGCCCGATAACGACGCCGACCGCTATTTCGCCGGGGGAGATGTGGTCGTCGTCCCGGGTGTTGATGTTGCGTGCATCGTTACCGGCCTGAGATGGTTCTTGGGCGCCAACCTGCACGCCGTTTGGTGTAGTCGTAGTGGCCATAATCTCTGTCTCTTTGCGTTGATATTTTTATCACGATCATGTCCTGGCTCCTGGGACAAAGTGTCCAATGGCAAGAACATTCCGTGATTGGTACAGTAACACATCATCCACATACTGTAACGTAGATTACCTCATGATTCCTCCTCTCGCGCGTCGTGGACTGTTCCTCGCACCGCTGTTGTGGCTAGCAGGCTGCAACACGGTCGTGTTGAATCCGTCCGGTGATATCGCCGCCCAGCAGGCACACCTTGTTGTTGTGTCAACTCTGCTGATGCTGTTGATTATCGTACCCGTCATGTTCCTGATCTGTCTGTTCGCTTGGCGCTATAGGAAGTCAAATACTTCCGCCGAATACAAGCCGGACTGGGATCACTCCACCAAACTCGAACTGCTGATCTGGGGCGCTCCGCTGCTGATCATCATCGTTCTGGGCCTGATCACCTGGATCTACACCCACTTGCTGGACCCGTACCGTCCGCTGAGCCGCATCGATGAAAATCGTCCGGTCGCCGTCGGCGTCAAGCCGCTGGAAGTGCAGGTCGTGGCCATGGACTGGAAGTGGATGTTCATTTATCCGGAACAAGGCATCGCCACCGTCAACGAGCTGGTGACGCCGATCGACGTGCCGGTACGTTTCCACATGACCGCGTCGAGCGTGATGAATGCGTTCTACATCCCTGCGCTGGCCGGCATGGTCTACACCATGCCCAGCATGGAAACCCAGCTGAACGCGGTGATGAACAAGGTGGGCGTGTACGACGGCTTCTCGTCGAACTACAGCGGCGCCGGTTTCTCGGATATGAAGTTCAAGTACCACGGCGTGAGCCAGGCCGACTTCGACGCCTGGGTCGCGAAAACCCGTGCAGGCGGCGGTACGCTGACCCGCGCCGGCTACCTGGACCTGGACAAGCCGACCATCAAGCATCCGATCATGCGTTTCGGCAGCGTCGATAAAGGCCTGTACGACCTGGTGCTGAACCGTTGCGTGGCCGAAGGTTCGGTCTGCATGAATGCCCAGATGGAGCAGGACGCCATGCGCATGCAGGCTGCCGCTGCCGCGAAAGATTTGCCGAAAGATGTGTGCGAACCACCCAAGGTCGCCACCGCCACGGCTCAACCCATCCGTAAAGAATGACCATGTCTGATCTCAACCTGACCAAACTGATCTTTGGGCGGCTGTCGCTGGAAGCAATTCCATACCACGAGCCCATCCTGATCGGCACCTTCGCCATGGTGGCGATCGGCGGCCTGGCCTTCCTGGCCGCGATGTTCAAATTCCGCCTGTGGGGCCCGCTGTGGCGCGACTGGATCACCTCCATCGACCACAAGAAAATCGGCATCATGTACATGGTGCTGGCGATCGTCATGCTGCTGCGCGGCTTCGCCGACGCGCTGATGATGCGCGCCCAACAAGCGATGGCCTTCGGCGACAACGTCGGCGCGCTGCCGCCGCACCACTACGACCAGATCTTCACGGCCCACGGCACGATCATGATCTTCTTCGTGGCGATGCCGCTGGTGACGGGCCTGATGAACTACGTGGTGCCGCTGCAAATCGGCGCGCGCGACGTCTCGTTCCCGTTCCTGAACAACTTCTCGTTCTGGATGACCACCTTCGGCGCCATGCTGACGATGGTATCGCTGTTCGTCGGCGAATTCGCGCGCACCGGCTGGCTGGCTTTCCCGCCGCTGTCGGGCATCGCCGCGTCGCCTGATGTCGGGGTCGATTACTACATCTGGTCGCTGCAGGTGGCCGGGGTAGGGACGACACTGTCGGGCGTCAACCTGATCGCCACCATCGTCAAGATGCGCGCGCCAGGCATGACCATGATGAAAATGCCGGTCTTCACCTGGACCGCACTGTGCACCAATGCACTGATCGTCGCCACCTTCCCGATCCTGGCCGTCACCCTGGCCATGCTGTCGCTGGACCGCATGGTCGGCACCAACTTCTTCACCAACGACCTCGGCGGCAACCCGATGTTGTACGTCAACCTGATCTGGATCTGGGGCCACCCTGAGGTCTACATCCTGGTGCTGCCGGTGTTCGGCGTGTTCTCGGAGATCGTGTCGACGTTCTCGGCCAAGCGCCTGTTCGGCTACACCTCGATGGTGTATGCGACCGTCGTGATCACCATCCTGTCCTACCTGGTATGGCTGCACCACTTCTTCACGATGGGCTCGGGCGCGTCGGTGAACTCGTTCTTCGGCATCACCACGATGATCATCTCGATCCCGACCGGGGCCAAGATCTTCAACTGGCTGTTCACCATGTACAAAGGCCGCGTGCGTTTCGACGTGCCTATGCTGTGGACCGTCGGCTTCATGCTGACCTTCACCATCGGCGGCATGACCGGCGTGATGCTGGCCGTACCACCTGCCGACTTCGTGCTGCACAACTCGCTGTTCCTGATCGCCCACTTCCACAACGTCATCATCGGCGGCGTGGTGTTCGGTTGCTTCGCCGGCCTGAACTACTGGTTCCCTAAAGCCTTCGGCTTCAAGCTCGACGAGTTCTGGGGCAAGGTATCGTTCTGGTGCTGGCTGGTCGGTTTCTGGGTGGCCTTCACGCCGCTGTACGTGATGGGCTTCATGGGCGTGACCCGCCGCATGAACCACTTCGAAGATCCTTCGCTGCAAAAATGGTTCATCATCGCCGCCATCGGCGCGCTGATCATCGCCGCCGGTATCGGCGCGATGCTGGTGCAGTTCTATGTCAGCTGGAAGAACCGCGAGAAGCTGCGCGACGTCACCGGCGACCCATGGGGTGGCCGTACGCTGGAGTGGGCGACCTCGTCGCCACCGCCGGACTACAACTTCGCCTTCACGCCAGTGGTGCATGAGAGCGACAGCTGGGCCGACATGAAGGCCAATAACTACAAGCGTCCGACCAAAGGCTTCGTGGCCATCCACATGCCTAAGAACACCGCTGCCGGCTTCATCATCTCGGCACTGACGTTCGCCCTGGGCTTCGCCATGGTTTGGCAGATGTGGATCCCGGCTGCGCTGGCGTTCGTCGCCATGATGGCCGCCATCATCACGCACACCTTTAACTACAAGCGCGATTACTACATCCCTGCGGAAGAAGTCGTCCGCACCGAAGAAGCGCATACTCGTTTGCTGGAAAGCCATGTCTGAAACTATCGCTAACGGCGCCGTGAGCGCCGACCCAAGCGCACGCTACTACGTGCGCGAACACCACCCGGAGAACGGCACGCTGCTGGGCTTCTGGCTCTACCTGATGAGCGACTGCCTGTTGTTCGCCGGCCTGTTCGCGGCATACGCCGTGCTGGGTCGCAACTACGCGGGCGGTCCGACCGGCGCCGAGTTGTTCGACCTGCCGACCGTGGCGATCAACACCGGCTTCCTGCTGATGTCGTCGATCACCTACGGCTTCGCGATGATCGCCTCGCAGCGCAAGAACCTGAAGGCGACCATCGTCTGGCTGCTGATCACCGGCGCGTTCGGCATGGCCTTCCTGTACCTGGAGCTGGACGAGTTCGTTCACCTGATCCATGAAGGCGCGGGCCCGCAACGCAGCGCGTTCCTGACCTCGTTCTTCGCGCTGGTCGGCACCCACGGCCTGCACGTGACCTTCGGCTCGATCTGGCTGATCACGCTGGTGTTCCAGCTGGCCAAGCACGGCCTGACGCCCGAGAACAACCGTCGCCTGATGTGCCTGTCGATGTTCTGGCACTTCCTGGACGTGATCTGGATCGGCGTCTTTACCTTTGTCTACCTGATGGGAGTCCTGCCATGAGCGCACACAATCACGACCACCACGGTCACGGTCACGACGACCACGGCCACGGCCATGAAGCAGGCGCCCACGGCAGCCTGAAGGACTACGCGATCGGCTTCGTGCTGTCGGTGATCCTGACCGCGATTCCGTTTTACCTGGTCATGACCAAGGCCTTCGACAAGTCCAGCACCACCGCCGCGGTGATCCTGGCCTTCGCGGCGGTGCAGGTGGTGGTGCACATGGTGTACTTCCTGCACATGAACGGCAAGATCGAAGGCGGCTGGTCGCTGCTGGCGACCATGTTCACGCTGGTGCTGCTGGTCATCGTACTGGCCGGTTCGATCTGGGTCATGTACCACATGAACGTCAACATGATGCCGTCCATGGGTACGGACGTGCACAACATGCGCGACATGCAATGACGACGGGGGCATCGCGCCCACGTTCCCGCGCCCTGCGCGTCAGCCTGGCCATTGCGGCCGGGTTGATGTTCGCAGGGTTTTTTGCTTTGGGGACCTGGCAAATATTCCGCCTGCAATGGAAGCTGGCCTTGATCGAGCGCGTCGAGCAGCGCGTGCACGCGGCGCCGGTGGCGGCGCCCGCCAGCGCGCAATGGCCGCAGCTGAACGCCGAGGCCGACGACTACCGCCGCGTGCAGCTCAGCGGCGTCTACCTGCAAGGCTCGGATACGCAAGTGCTGGCCTCGCTGGACCGCGGCATAGGCTACTGGGTGCTGACGCCGCTGTGCACGGCCGACGGCGGCATCGTCATGGTCAACCGCGGCTTCATCCGCGCCGGTTCCGGCGGCTGGGCTCCGCAGCCGGCGCCGCCTGCCGCCGCGGCCGATGCCTGCGCTGCGGCGCTTGCCGCCGCCCGCCTGGCCGGCACTGCGCCGGTCGGCGTCAGCGGCCTGCTGCGGATGGGCGAGGCGTCCGGCCGCCTGCGCCAGAACGAACCGGCGCGCAACTACTGGTACACCCGCGACGTGCAGGCCATCGCCCGCGCGCGCGGCTTGCCGGCCGTGGCGCCTTACTTCGTCGATGCCGACGCCGCTCCCGGCGCGGCTGCCGAGGGCGAACCGATAGGCGGCCTGACGGTGGTTTCCTTCGCCAACAGCCATTTGGTTTATGCTGTCACCTGGTACGCGCTGGCGCTGATGGTCGCCGGCGGCGCCGCATGGGTCGTCCGCGAGGGACGCCAACCACCAACGAACGCATAAATGGCCAGGAAAAACGATAATCCATACGACCGGGGCCGTCCCAACGCCCCCGTGATCGAGCCGCTGGCGGCGGTCAAGGCGTCGGCCAACACCATCACCCACGCGGCCGGCCACAAGAACATGCAGCAGCTGATCCAGCTGCGCTGGATCGCCGTGGTCGGCCAGATCACCACCATCTTCGCCGCCACCATGGTGTTCGACGTGCAGCTGCCGTTGCCGGCCATGCTGAACGTGCTGGCCTGCCTGATCGCCTTCAACATCGCCAGCACCTTGCGCTGGCAGGAAAACCAGGTGGTGTCCAACAGCGAGCTGCTGCTGGCGCTGACGGTCGATATCGCCAGCCTGACGGCGCAGCTCTACCTGAGCGGCGGCGCCACCAATCCCTTTGTGTTCCTTTACCTGCTGCATGTGATCCTGGGCGCGGTGCTGCTGGAGTCGTGGTCGACGTGGACCATCGTCGGCGTCACCGGCACCTGCATCGCCGGGCTGGCGCTGTTTTCCGAACCGCTGGCGCTGCCGCTGGATCATGCGCGCGGCATCCTCAGCCTGTACGTGCAGGGCATGCTGATCTGCTTCGTGCTCGACGCGGCGCTGCTGGTCATCTTCATCACGCGCATCATGCGCAATATGCGGGTGACGGCGACCAAGCTGGCCGACCTGCGCCAGCGCGCCGCCGAGGAAGACCATATCATCCGCATGGGCCTGCTGGCCTCGGGCGCGGCGCACGAGCTGGGCACGCCGCTGGCGACGCTGGCCGTCATCCTCGGCGACTGGAAGCACATGCCCGAGTTCAAGGCCAATGCCGAGCTGCTGGAGGAGATCGGCGAGATGCAGACGCAGCTCAAGCGCTGCAAGTCCATCGTCAGCGGCATCCTGCTGTCGGCCGGCGAGACGCGCGGAGAATCGTCGGCTGCGACCACCATCAACACCTTCCTGGCTGAACTGGTGGCGGAATGGCGCGTGGGGCGGCCGGTGGTGGCGTTTGAATTTGACAACCGCATCGCACCGGATCATCCGGTGGTGTCCGACTCGACGCTGAAACAGATGATCTGCAACGTGCTCGACAATGCGCTGGAAGCGTCGCCGCAATGGCTGCGCATGGAGGCCAGCGTGGAAGACGGCCAATTGGTGCTGCAGGTGATGGACGCGGGCCCGGGCTTCGCGCCCGACATCCTGGCGCAGCTGGGCAAACCGTACAACTCAAGCAAGGGGCGGCCGGGCGGTGGCCTGGGCCTGTTCCTGGTGGTGAACGTGGCGCGCACGCTGGGCGGCGCGGTCACGGCGTCGAACTGGCCGCAGGGCGGGGCGCTGGTGCGCCTGACGCTGCCGCTGGCCGAGATCGAAATCAAACCGGAATCGAATCACTATGACTACTGAAGAAGAACGCGTACTGTTGCTGGTCGAGGACGACGCCGCCTTCGCCCGCACGCTGGGGCGCTCCTTCGAGCGGCGCGGCTACAAGGTGCTGCTGGCGGAGAATGTCGACGAGGCCAGCGCGCTGCTGGTCGACCACTCGCCAGGCTATGCGGTGGTGGATCTGAAGTTGAAGGGCAATTCCTCCGGCCTGGCCTGCGTGCAGATGCTGCACCAGCACGACGCCGACATGCTGATCGTGGTGCTGACCGGCTTCGCCAGCATCAACACGGCGGTGGAGGCGATCAAGCTGGGCGCCTGCCAGTACCTGGCCAAGCCCTCCAACACGGACGACATCGAAGCGGCCTTCGAACACGTGGCCGGCGCGGCGGAGCTGGAGCTGACCAACCGCGCCACGTCGGTCAAGACGCTGGAGTGGGAGCATATCCACGCGGTGCTGGCGGAGACCGACTTCAACATCTCCGAAGCGGCGCGGCGGCTGGGCATGCACCGCCGCACGCTGGCGCGCAAGCTGGAGAAGCAGCGCGTCAAATAGCGCGGCCGGTTACTTGTCATATTTGCACTGTTTATGGTATTCTATTTTGTGCCATTTTGACATCATAAACAGGAGCTTATTTTGAAGACAGCGTTTTCGTTTGCCAGGCTGATGCCAGTCGTCGCCGCGGCCGCATGTGGAACCTTGATGAACGCGGCTTCGGCTGAAGCCTTGTCGCTGACCGGCGCGTCGGTGTACGACATCAACGCCGGCGGCGTTTACGTCGGCAACGGCTGGGATACCACCGGCGCCAACGGCGCCGCCAATCTGTACCTGCTGACCACGCCTGACGACGCCAGCTCGTTCATCAACAGCGGCAACGGCGCGACCACCTCGCTGAACCAGGATCTGTCCAGCCCTGGCAGCTACACCTTCTATTTCCGCGCTGACGGTGGCGGTTTCAACTGGCCTACCTCTTCGGCCGGCCTGAACCTGTTCTTCAACGGCGCCAACAACACGCCCGGTGTTTCGGCCTACGTGCCGTTCAATGTGGTTCATCCAACGGTGGCGGCGTATGGCAACAACAGCCTGGGGATCAACGGCGGCGATGTGCTGGCGGCGAATTCCTTGTCCTTCAGCGTGGGCAATACCACGCTGACGCTGAGCAATTTCACCTTGTTCGACTACGCCCATCCAGCGGTGCCGAATGCGGTGCCGGATTTGGTCGGCGTCTACGACAACACGCCTAACCACCTCGCCGACTACTCGGGTTCGTTCACGGTGCATGTTTCCGCAGTGCCCGAGCCCGGGCAGTGGGCGATGATGGCCGGCGGTATCGGCCTGCTGGCGGCAATGCGGCGCCGCCAGCAAGCCGGTAGGTAAAACATCGGGGGCCAGCGGCCCCCGATTTTTTTAGCGGCAGGCGGCGTTTTTGAAGGTGCCCAGCTGCGGTTGTGGTTCCCAGCCGCTGCCCATGTAGGCGTTGGAGCATGCCAGCGAGCCGTTCAGCTTGCTCTTGTACCACATGAACGGGGCTGGGCCGGCGAAGGCGCTGGCGGCACAAACTGCGGCGATCAAACCTGCAATGATCATTTTCGATTTCATGGTATTCCTTGATGATAGATGGCCCCAATGGCCAAGGAATAATATCCTATCGTAAACATTGCTGATTGGCTACGTTTGTTTGTTTTATAATCTATTTGGTGATTTCTGTCACTATAAGTTGCATCTCCATGCCGGCGCTGTCGTCCTGCGAGATCTTGACGGTGGCCGGCTCGCCGAGCGCCACCAGCAGGCCGGGTTTGCCGACCGGCTTGCCGTCGCGCGTGACGCTGCTGGCGATGTAGACCTTGCCGCCATCGACCGGCTGCAGCATGAACTCCGCTTGCCATTGCTGGGCGCCTTCGCCGACGCGCATCGCTGCCGGAGTGCCGCTGCGGGTGTGCAGGTGTGGCGAGATGGTCGCGCCGTTGACTGTCATGTGCATGGCGATATCGTACAGCTGGCCTTCGGGTGCGCTGTTTTGCGCCGCCCATGCGGCCCAGCTGCCGGTGCTCATGGCGGCGGCGATCAGGGTGCTGCCGGCGATGCGCAGTGCTTGCGGCGTGGTGCGGTTCAGGTTCATGACTCTTTCCTTTAGCGGGTGGTTGGACTGCCATTGACATGCGAACGGTGCGTCGTTCGCGGATAACTGCGTTTTGAGCATGGCGTCGGCGTAGCTGCGGCGCGAGCTGGGGTGGCGGCGTACAACTTCGGCGTCGCACGCCAGTTCCTGGTCGATGCGCATCAGGCGCTCTGCGATGTGGACCAGGGGATTGAACCAGTTCAGGCAGCGCAGCGCGGCGCAGACTGCATTGGCCAGCGGGTCGCGGCGGCGGGCGTGGGTGCGTTCGTGCGCCAGGATCAGCTCCCGTTCCGTCTCTGTGTAGCGGCGGTCGAAGTCGGACGGCACGACGATGAGCGGCCGCCACAGGCCCACCAGCGCGGGGCCGGCATCGGCAGAGTCGGCATAGGCGATACCGTCGCGCTGCGCGGGAGTGCCCATGCTGCGGATATAGGCGCGTTGCTGGCCGATCTGGCGGGCGGCGGCCAGCAGCACGCCGGCCAGCCATGCCGACATGATGAGGCAGGCCTGCCCCGGCGGTGCGGCCGGCGGCGCCAGGTTGGCGATGCCGGTCGTCAGCGGTTCGATGGCGGCGGCGGGGCGCACCAGCAGGCTGCCTGTCGGCGCCGCCGGCAGCAAGGCGGCCAATGCGCACAAGGGTACGGCCAGCCACGCGGCGTAGGCGACGCCCGCGCCAAAGCAGCGGCGCAGCGGCTGGCGCAGCGCAATCACAGCGAGGGCGGCGAGGCTCAAGGCGCAGCTCGCATGCAGCAGCGGTGGCAGCGCCGCGGACCAATCACTTGCTGTCATCGAGCTCTCCGATCAGGCGTTTGAGTTCTTCCAGGTCCGCCTTGCTCAACTTGCGATGGCGGCTGAAGTGCGCCACCAGCGGCGCGACGCGGCCGTCGAACAAGCGGTCCAGGAAGCCCTTGCTCTCGCTGTGCAGCCACTGTTCGCGCGTGAGCGCGGCGGAATAGAGATAGCGCCGTCCATCCTTCAGCACCTTGACGGCGTTCTTGCGCAGTAGCCGGTTGAGCAGCGTCTTGACGGTGGACTCCTGCCAGGCGCGCTCGTCGCCGATTGCCGCCGCCACTTCCTCCGCGCTGCGCGGGCTGCGCGTCCACAACGCTTCCATGACGACCGATTCGGCTTCGCTGATCTGTGGGACAGGTTTCATCGTTTTTCCATTTACACGTGTAATCGCTGCGAATGATTACAGTTGTAATCGCGGCTGTCAAGCGCTAAACTGGCGGCATGACACAACAGACCTTGCTGCCGGGCTTTGAGCCCGAACCTGAACCGACGGACCGCATCTTCTTTGCCGTGCTGCCGGACGCCGGCGCCATCGCGCGCATCAATACGCTGACCGCGGAGCTCAAGGCCGCGCATGGCATGCGTGGCCGCGCCATCGCCGATGCGCGCCTGCACGCCACGCTGTGCAACCTGGGCGATTTTCCCGGCATGCCGGACAGCCTGGTGGCGCGGGCAGGGCAGGCGGCGGCCTCGGTGGCCGGGGCGACGGCGCCTTTCGCCGTCAGCTTCGACACGGCGCAGACCTTCATCAACCGCGCGCGCAACCGGCCTTTCGTGCTGACCGGCGGCGACGGCGTGAGCGGGCTCGGCTCCTTGTATAAAAGTCTCGCGATGGCCTTGCTCAAGGCTGGCCTGCACGGTAATCCGCCGAGCTATATGCCGCACCTCACACTGCTGTACGATGACGTGACGGCCCCGCCGCAGGCCGCCGGTCCCATCGAGTGGATGGTGCGTGAACTGGTGCTGGTTCACAGCCACATCGGCCAGAACCTGCCGTACACCGCGCTGGGGCGCTGGAGTTTGCAAGGCTAACTTTTATAGTGGGGCCACCATGCTGATCAGACGTTGCGCCGTTTTGTTCCTGGAACCCCGGGAAGACCTCGACATCGACTGGGCGGCGCTGTTCGCCGGCGATGGCGCGCTGGGCGCGAACATCCGCTGGATGGCGCTGGCGGCGCATCTGGGCGAGGAGGTCGAAGTCAGCCTGGAAGAGATGGCGGCGCTGGGCGGCGTCGGACTGACGCTGTGGCAGGAGCGCGGCGACTGTGAACAGAAATTCGGCGAGGCGGCCATCGCCCGCCTGCTGCAAACCGGCCTGCTGATCGGCGACGAAGCCGGCGGCGATGGCGGCGATGGCAGTCGCCATGCGCACTTCCGCGAACGCGACGAGGTGCTGCGCTCGCAGAACTGGCGGCCGCTGTCGGCCACCGCGCACATGTTCAGCCGCTGGGGCGATATGCGGGTCGACAAGGGCATGCAGTTCCCCAGCTTCGAAGAGCTGGTGGTTTCATACGGCACGCCGCCCGGCCCGGCCATCGAGCGCGCCGCGCCCGCCGACGCGGTGGCGCTGCCCGTGCCCGAACGCGCACGCCTCGACGACACGCTGTTCCAGCGCTACACCGGCCGCAATTTCGACGGCGCCGCCGTGCTGCCGCTGGCCACCGCCGCGCGCCTGTTGCAGCGGGCCTTTGGCGCGCAGGGCGAACGCGAAATGGCGCCCGGCGCCTTCGTGCTGAAAAAGCTCAGCCCCTCGGCGGGCGGCCTGCACCCGGTGGAGGCTTACGTGCTGGCGCAGCGCATCGAAGGCGTCGCGTCCGGCCTGTATCACTATCACCCTGTACGCCACGTGCTGGAGCCGCTGGCGGCGATGGACACCACGCAAACGGCGGAGCTGGCGATGCGCATGGTGGCGGACCAGGATTGGTTTATCGATGCGCCGATGATGGTGGTGCTGGCGGCGCGGGTGGAGCGCAACTTCTGGAAGTACCGCAATCACGCCAAGGCCTATCGCGCACTGCTGCTCGATGCGGGGCACTTGTCGCAGACGTTCTATCTGCTGGCGACTGAAGCTGGTATGCCGGCCTTTGTGACGGCGGCGGTGAATGAGATCGACATCGAGCGGGTATTTGGGCTCGACCCGTTGAAGGATATGGTGATCGCCGTATGCGGCTGCGGGAAGGCTTCCGGCGCGCAGGATACGGTGGAAATGCGCTACGAGCCTTAACGCTGGCCGGACAGGAAGAAGGGAATCGCACCGGCGGCGTTTTCCAGCTTGCCTTTGATGGCGTGGCGGCTGGCGATGAATACTTCCTTCGCTGGCAGGCAGCGCAGGGCAGGGATCTTGTCGGCGGCGAGCTTGATGCCCAGGGTGCCCAGCGCCAGTTGTGGGTCGTTCAGGAAGCTTGCGCGGAACGTGTCGTCGCCGGACAGCTTGGACAGCAGCAGATCGAGATCTTGCGGGGAATGCGTAGCCATGTCTTAACCTTTCGTGTGGAAGTATGGAAATCTCGCGTTTCGAAACGCAACTTCATCGTAGGCTATAGCGGCCACTATCTCAAGGTAAGTCGTGTAGATAGCATCTTGCACCTGTTGCGGCGCAGCATCAAATTCACGCCAGCGTCTCGGCCTCGCGTTCGGCCACATCCTGGCGCGCGCTGTCCATCACCACGCCGAACGATTGCACAAACGCCTGCAGCACATCCTTGGGCGCGGGAGGATGTTCCCGCAAATGTTGTTCCAGCATGGTTGCGGATTCGTACAACTCGGTTGCCGAGATGTTGCCGGCGGCGCCGCGGATCTTGTGCACCAGCTCGGCCGCTTGCGGGTAGTCGCCGGCGTCGATGGCATGTTGTATCTGCTGCAAGCTTGTATCGAAGTCCTTGGCGAACAGGGCCAGCAACTGGGACAGCAGGCGGCCGTGGCCGCCCAGGCGCTCCATCGCCGCCGGCATGTCGATGCCGCGCCGCGCCACGATGCCTGCCCCGGTGGCGTAGCGTGGCGCCGGCATGCCGGCGGGCTGCGCATCCGCGTCTTCCGGCAGGCCCGGTTCCGGCTCGACCCAGGTGGCCAGCACGGCGTACAGGGTGTCGGGGTCGATCGGCTTGGTGACGTAATCGTTCATGTCCATCGCCAGGCAGCGCTCGCGGTAGCCGGCCACCGCGTGCGCGGTCATGGCGATGATCGGCAGCCTGGCGCTGTCCGGGGCGGCGCGGATCAGGGCCGTGGCCTGGTAGCCGTCCATGTCCGGCATCTGGATGTCCATCAGCACCGCGTCGTAGCGGCCGGCGGCGGTCATGCGCGCCGCCTCTTCGCCGCTGCCCGCCAGGTCCACGCGCACGCCGGCCCGCTGCAGGATCTCGCTGGCCACCTGCTGGTTGATGCTGTTGTCGTCGACCACCAGCACGTGGGCGCCGCGGATGCGCTGCACCGCCACCGACGGCGCGGCCACCAGCCTGGCCGCCGGCTGGCCGCTTTCCAGTCCGAGCGCCGCCAGCACCACGCTGCGCAGCAGATAGGGGTGGGCCGGCTTGTCGAGGAAAGGCATCAGGCGGCTTTGCTCGCCGGTCTGGCGGCTGTGCTCGCGCGCGTAGGCGGTGGTCATCAGCACCGCCGGCACGGCCGCCAGCTCGGCGTCGCCGGCGATGCGCTGCAGGGTTTCGATGCCGTCCATGTCGGGCATGTCGGCGTCCATCATCAGGATGTCGTAGTCGTCCAGCTGCATCGCCGCCACCGCCGCCGTGCCCGACGCCACCGCGCGCGCCTTCAGGCCCAGGTTGGACAGCTGGATCTTCAGCATGTGGCGCACCGCTTCGCTGTCGTCCACCACCAGCACGCGCTTGCCCAGCACCGACGGCGGCAGCGGCGCGGCGCGCGGGGTCTGGTCGCTCGCCAGCTGCACGGCGATGCTGAAACCGAAGCTGCTGCCGACGCCCGGTTCGCTGTCGACGCGGATCACGCCGCCCATCTTGCGCACCAGCTGCTGCGAGATCGCCAGCCCCAGTCCGGTGCCGCCGTACAGGCGCGTGGTGCTGGCGTCGGCCTGGGCGAAGGCCTGGAACAGGCGGGCCTGCTGCTCGTCGCTGATCCCCAGGCCGCTGTCCTCGACGACGAAGCGCAGCCCGATGTAGCCGTCGCCGGGCACCGGGGCCTGGTGGTCGCGCTCGACCCGCAGTTCGATGTGGCCGCGCGCGGTGAACTTGAGTGCGTTGCCGACCAGGTTGACCAGGATCTGGCTCAGGCGCAGCGAGTCGCCCAGCAGGTTGGACGGCACGTCCGGCGCCGCCCAGATCACCAGTTCCAGTCCGCGCTCCGCGGCCCGCCACGAGAACAGGTCGGCCAGCTGGCTCAGGGTGTCGGGCAGGTCGAAGGGCAGCGCCTCCAGTTCCAGCTTGCCCGATTCGATCTTGGAGAAGTCCAGCACGTCGTTGATGATCTCCAGCAGGCTCTGGCCGGCGCGGCCGATCTTGCGGAAGTAGTCCAGCGGCTGCGGCGGCAGGTCCAGATGCGTGCCCAGGCCTGCGAAGCCGAGGATGGCGTTCATCGGCGTGCGGATTTCGTGGCTGATGTTGGCCAGGAAGTCGCTCTTGGCGCGGGTGGCCGCTTCGGCGTTGGCGCGCGCCTGCTCCAGCAGCCGCAGCGCGCGCGCCTTCTGGTAGGCCGAGACGAAGGGCTCCTTCAGCGCCTTGAGCAGATCGAGGTCGGTGGGGGCGAAAGCCGCCTGGTACTGGTAGTTTTCGAAGATCAGATAGCCTTCGACCTGGCCGTCGATCACCACCCGCACCGCCAGCAGCGCGCAGACGTCGCCTGGCAGCGAATTGCGGTGGTGGACTTCGAAGATGTCCGGCGCGATCATGCAGTTGGCCGGCGCGTAGCGCAGCTCGGCCTGGCGCAGGTCGATGGTGTAGGCGTCGGCCGTGGTGTCGATGCGGCCCCAGGCCGCGCGCAGCGACAGCGTCTCGGTGCCGGCCTCGCGCACCAGCGCCATCGCCGAGTCGATGCCCTGGATGACGGTCGACTCATGCAGGATGGTGTGCAGCAGGGCGTCGAAATCGAGCTGCTCGTTGATCGACTTGACGATGGCGTTGAGTTTTTCCAGGTGCTGGGTGCGCGAGTACACCAGCGCCTGCAGCGTCTCGCCCTTGTGGTGCAGCTGCCGCACGCGCCAGCGCACCAGGCCCCATGCGAGCAGGCAGGCGGCCAGCAAGTAGCCCAGCCACGCCCACCAGGTCTGGTGCCAGGCCGGCAGCACCACCACCCGCAATTGCAGCTCTTCGGCGTTCCACAGGGCGTCGCGGTTGCTGCCGCGCAGGCGCAGGCGGTAGCTGCCGGGCGGCAGATGGTTGTAGGCGGCGATGCGGCGCGTGGCGTCGGCCTCCACCCAGCGCTGGTCGAAGCCTTCCAGCAGATGGGCGTAGCGGTTGCGCTGCGGCGCCGAGAAGTCCAGCGCGGCCAGCTCCACTTCGAAGCCCTGGTTCTCCGGCTTGAGCGTCAGCGTCGGGCCGTTGTCGCCTGCCAGCTGGGCCGGGGCGACAGGCTGCTGGTCCAGGCGCACCGCGCTGATGACCAGCGGCGGGCGGTAGCCCCAGTCGTTCAGGCGGCCCGGATACACCACCGCCATGCCGGAGGTGGCGCCGAACACCAGGTCGCGTTCGGCCGTGACGGTGCTGGAACCGATGAAGAAGGTGCGGAAGGCCAGGCCGTCGGCGCGGGTCAGCGCGCGCGCCTTGAGGGTGGCGGCGTCGATCACGGCGATGCTGTCGGCGGTGGAGGCCCAGATGCGGCCCACGGGGTCGGCCTGCATGGACATGATGGTGCCGGTGGTCAGGCCCGCCAGGGAGCCGACCCGCTGGAATTCCGGCACGCCTTGCGCATCGCGCCCGGTCATGACGCAGATGCCGCCGCCGTAGGTGCCTACCCACAGCCGGCCGCGCGGGTCGATCACCAGCGAGCTGATGATGGCCTCCGACAGCGCGGTCGACACGGCGGGATTGGCGCGTATCTGTTCCACCTTGCCGGTTTCGGGATCCAGCCAGTTCAAGCCGTTGCGGGTGGCGATCCACAGCGCGCCGTCGCCGTCGGGCGCCACCGCGTGGATGCGGTTGTCGGTCAGGCCGCCGGCGTCGGCCGCGCCCTGCACGTAGCGGCGCACGGTGTTGGCCTGCGGGTCGTAGCGCAGCAGGCCGTCGAAAGTGCCCAGCCACAGTTCGCCCTTGCGCGCCAGGATGGTGCCGATGCGCGGATAGGCACTGGCCTGCGGCAGCGGCACGCGGCGCACGCTGCGTCCCTGGGCGCTGGTACGGTAGAGGCCCAGCTGGGTGCCGATCCAGGCCTCGCCGGGACTGGCCTCGGCCAGCGCCAGCACCACCCGGTTGGGCAGCGCGCTGTCCGGGCGGGCCGGGTCCGGGCGCAGCACGGCGGAGCGGTCGCCGTTGGCGTGCACGATGTCGACGCCCTGGTCGGCCAGCGCGATCCACACCTGGCCCTGTTGGTCCGTCATCAGCGCGGTGACGGCGGCTTCCTGCGCGCCCTGGGCGCCGAACACCGAATCGACGCTCTCGTTGTGCGGATCGTAGAAGTCGACGCCGCGTTCGGTCGTCACCCAGATCATGCCGCTGCGGTCGCGCAGCAGGGCGGCGGTGCGGTCGTTGCTCAGGCTGAAGGGCACGGCCGCCTGGTGCTGGATGCGGTGGCCCTCGTTGCTGCCGCTGCGGTACTCGACCACGCCGCCGCCGTAGGTGCTGGCCCACCAGGTGCCGGGGGTGGTTTCGACCACCGCCAGCACCATGTTGGCCTGCAGCTCCTTGACGCCCTTGATCGGCAGGATGCGGCCGCGGTCGGCCTGCGAGTCGATGACGCCGATGCCGCTCTTGAGCGTGCCGAAGGCGATCTGGCCCATGGCGTTCTCGCCCAGCGCCATGACGGTGTCGCTCCAGCCGGACTGGCCTTCGCCGCTGACGGCGACCTGGGTGATGGCGCCGCCCTCGCGCAGGCGCGCCAGGCCGGTGCCCGTGCCTATCCACAGGGTGCCGGCGTGGTCCACCAGCAGGGCGCGCACCTGGTTGTCCGGCAGCCCGGCATGGGTTTCGTGGGTGTAGCGGCGCAGCGTGCCTTGCACGGTGTCGTAGTATTTCAGGCCGTTCGGCGTGCCTATCCACAGGTTGCCCTTGGCGTCGCTGGCGATGGCGCTGACCTGGCCCTTGCCCAGTTCATCGTTGAGGCGCGTGAACTGTTCGCTGCGTTTATCGAACATGGCGATGCCGGCGGCCGCCGTGCCTATCCACAGGCGGCCGCGCCTGTCCACGTGCAGCACCTGGATAAAGTCGCCGGGCAGCGAGGCGGGGTTGGCGGCGTCGTGATGGAAGCTGCGCATATGATAGCCATCCCAGCGCGCCAGGCCGGTCTGGGTGCCGACCCAGATGTAGCCGTCGCCGTCCTGCGCCAGCGCCATGCCGATCGGGTGCGGCAGCCCCTGTTCCAGGCCAAGGTGCTCGAACAGCGGCGTGGCCAGCTTGCCCCAGCGCTCGGGCCCTGCGGCGGCGCCGCTGCACAGCATCGCGCATGCCGCCAGCGCCGCGGATAACCAGCGGCGGAAGGCGAGGCAAGTTTGCGGAGTGGTGGCGGGGACGTTCAAATCGGGGCGCGCTCCAGGATGGTGGGTCCAGCATACGGAAATGCCGACAGAAAGTCCATGCAAAGCAACGGGAATCTGGGCCTGCTTGTACAATCGCCACATGCATAAGGATACCGATATGAAACCGGAAATACTGGTGCTGGCGGCCAGTCCGTCGGCGGACGTGATGGCGCAGCTGGAGCAGGCGTTTCACTGCCACCACCTGTGGCGCCAGCCCTGCGAGGCCCAGCCGGCCTGGCTGGCGAGTGTGGCGCCGGGCATACGAGGGGTGTTGACGACCGGCTCGATAGGCATAGGCCCGGCGTTGCTGGCGCAGCTGCCGAAGCTGGAAATCGTCGCCGTCAACGGCATCGGCACCGATGCGGTGGCGCTGGAAAAGACGCGGCAACGTGGCATTTTTGTTACCAACACTCCGGGTGTGCTGACCGAGGACGTGGCGGACCTGGCGCTGACGCTGTTGCTGTCGGCGGCGCGCGGGTTGCCGGCGCTGGACCGCCTGGTGCGCAGCGGCGCCTGGGAGCACGGCCTGCCGCTGGCGCCGACGCGGTCCCTGCGCGGCAAGGTGTGCGGTGTGTTCGGTTTCGGCCGCATCGGCCAGGCGGTGGCGGCACGGGCGACGGCCTTCGGCATGCGCGCGCTGTACTACCAGCCGCGCGCGGTGGATGGCGTGGCGGCCGGGCGCTGCGCGTCGCTGCTGGAGCTGGCGCAGGCCAGCGACTACCTGGTGCTGTGCGCGCCGGGCGGCGAGGCCACGCGCCATGCGGTGAATGCGGAGGTGATGGCGGCGCTGGGGCCGCGGGGCACGCTGGTCAACGTGGCGCGCGGTTCGCTGGTGGACCAGGAGGCCTTGGTCGCGGCCTTGCGCGACGGCGTGCTGGGCAAGGCCGCGCTGGACGTGTTCGACCACGAGCCGCATGTGCCGGCGGCGGTGCGGGAGCTGGACAACGTGGTGCTGACGCCGCACGTAGGCAGCCTGACGGTGGAAACCCGGCACGCGATGGGCCAGCTGGTGGTGGACAACCTGCGCGCCCACTTCGGCGGCCGCCCGCTGGTCACGCCGGTGGCCTGACTGGACGCCTGACGTATCAGTGGCAGGGCGCCGGCAGGTCTTCCGGTGTGGGCGGCGTGGCGGCCGGATGCGGCGGCGGCAGTGTGGAATACAGCTTGACGCAATTGCGGCCGGCGCGCTTGGCGGCGTACAGCGCTTCGTCGGCGTGGCTGTAGGCGGTTTCGAAGCTGGTGCCCACGCGGTTCCAGCTGATGCCCACGCTGGCCGTGATCTGGCGGTTGATCGGCGCGGCGAACACCTGGTCGGCGATGGCGTCGCAGATGCTGGCCGCCACGCGCTGCGCTTCCTCCACGGAGCTGGTCGGCCACACCACCGAGAATTCCTCGCCGCCGACGCGGCCTATCGCCACCTCGGGGCCCAGCAGCGCCTGCAGGCACAGCACCACGGTCTTGATGACGGCGTCGCCGGCCGGGTGGCCGAAATCGTCGTTGACCCATTTGAAGTGGTCGATATCGAGCACGATCAGCGCCATGTCGCCGCGTTCCAGGCAGCCGGAGGCATGCTCGATGACGGCGGCGCGATTGAGCGCGCCGGTCAGCGGATCGTGGGTGGCGCGGTACTCCAGCTGCAGCGCCAGTTCGTGCAGCTGGCGGTTCATCTGGTTCATATCGAGTTCGGCGCGGTCGCTGCGGCGTATCAGGCGGCGGCTCTCGCGCATCAGGCGCTCGTAGTGGACGATCATCTCTGCCAGCGCGGCGCGGGCGTCGGCGCGCGGGTCGGCGTGGGCCGCGCGGGCGTTGGCCAGCGCCGCGCTTTCCAGCGCAAACAGGTCAGCCTCTTCGCGGCCCGGGATGGTCATCATGGTCAGTTTCCGCTCACGGGGTGGTCGTGGAAGTCCAGCGCGCCGAAATCGTCCTGCAGCTCCTGGCCGAATTCGAGGATGGTGTCGTCGTCCTCGTCGTGGTACCAGTTCAGGCGCACCTGGTTGCCGGCGATGGCGGCCTTGTTCAGCGCATCGAAGAAGGAGAACAGCATCTTGGTGCTGGAGCTGTTGAAGTAGGCCAGCGAGACGTTGACGGTGATGCTGGCGTCGCTGCAGCCGTCCAGGTAGGCCTGCACGCGCGCGATCAGCGGGCCGTAGAAGGCGGCCGCGTTTTCGGGATAGGACTCGCCCTTGATCGACAGGGTGTCCTGGTCGAAGCGGAAGTCGATTTCCGGCGATGTGGGCGAGGCGCTGATAAAGAGTGGTTCCATAACTGTTCCAGTACTGATTTTTTTAAATGATCGCTTTGATGCAGAACACCGTGGTGCCCGGATCGTGCGCTTCCTGCACGAACTCGAACTCCAGCGGCTCGCTGGCGTCGCGCGCCATGGTCAGGAAGCCCAGGCCCGCGCCCTTGCTGTCGGCCGGCGTTTCGTCGCGCAGCGCCTTCTTGTAGGCGGACTTGATCTCTTCCATGGTCATCGTGTGCAGCGGCTCCAGGCGGCTGCGGATGCGCTCGACGTTGGTGCTGTCGACCGGATTGGCGCACAGCAGGAAGAAGCTGTCGTCCTTCATGCCGATGCAGAACGAGCCGCGGCGCATCTGGTTGTCGCTTTGTGCGTGCGGGGTCAGCGTGTCCGACGAGTAGTGCATGATGTTCTGCGACATCTCGACGAAGGACGAGAAGATGCGGCGGCGCGTCGGCCCGGCCGCGCCGGCCGTGTCCAGCCGCGCCTTGATGGTTTCGGAAATGGCGGCCACCACGTGCTGCGAGAAATAGCCCACGTAGAAAAAGATGATGTGGCGCTTGCGGGCCACATCCCAGAAATCGTTGAATTCTTCGTACAGCAAAATCGGCGCTCCTATGGGCGGAAACAGAAAAAGGTCAGGTCGTCGCGGCGCGGCTGTTCGCCTTGCCAGGCCTGGTAGTCGGCCAGCATGGCGTCGCTGACGTCGCGCGCGCCGGCGCCGCGCTGGGCCAGCATCACGTCGCGCATGCGGCGCTTGCCGTAGGCGATTTCCTTGGGACCGCCGATCTGGTCGATCAAACCGTCGGTGGTCAGGAACAGCAGGCTGCGCTCGGGAATGGCGATGGTCTTGTTGGTCCAGGCGTAGTCCAGCGGCGTGTCGACATAGCCCACGCCCATGCGGTCGCCGTCCACCGTCTGCACCGCTTGCTGGTCCGGGTCGAGCTGGAACAGCGGCAGCTTGGCACCGGCGAAATGCAGCTGGCGGCTGGCGTAGTCGAACCACAGGAAGGCGGCGTCCATGCCGTCGTTGGAGGCCGCCGCGCCGTGCTGGCTGTGGCGCTCGTCGACCTGGCCCAGCATGCTCTTGACGCCGCGATTGACTTCGGCGATCAGCGCGGCCGGATCGCGCGGACCCAGTTGCTGCAAGGCCTGCGCCAGGGTCGACGAGGAGATCAGCGTCATGAAGGCGCCCGGCACGCCATGGCCGGTGCAGTCGGCGATGGCGGCGAACCAGCCGTCCGGGTAGCGCGCGAAGTGATAGAAATCGCCGCCGACCACGTCGCGCGGCTGCCATTCGAGGTGGGCGTCGCGCAGGGTTTCGGCCAGCGCCAGGTCGGAGGGACGCAGCAGCGAGCGCTGGATCACGCTGGCGTAGTCGATGCTGTGCATGATCTGGCGGTTTTTCTCGGCCTGCATATTGGCCACCACGTTCATCAGCTGCAGGCCGAAGCCGACGCCGGCCAGGCCGCCGTCGCGGGTGACGATGAAGCCGTCGGCCAGCGCCTTTTCGCCCGATTCGACGGCGCGGAAGGTCAGCTCTTCGATGCTCATGGCGGCATCGACGATCAGCGGTTCCTTGTCCATGAAGGCGATGCAGCTCTTCTTGCCGTACAGCTCATGGTAGAAGGGCTTGGACATCTGCGACATGAAGATGTTGCGGCTGATGAGGCCGATAGGGCGGTCGCTTTCCAGCACCGGCAAGCTCATCAGGTCACGGCGTTCGGTGAACAGTTCCAGCACGCCGAAGTTGCTGGTGTCGGACACCACCGAGACCGTCTCCACGCACAGGTCGGCGGCGACGGACAGGCGAAAACGGGGCAGGTGCAAACGAGAGGCGTTGAACTCCACGGGCAGTTACCTTTAGTTGACTACAGTGCCGGTAATGCTAGTGGGAAATTGTTACGAGCCTATTACATCTTAACCAAAAGAAAAGAATGTTATCAGTCTGCGCATAATGACAACATGAAGCGCAGGTGCTGGCTGATGGCGCCGCGTTCGGCGTCCAGGCGCGTGTCGGCGCTCTCGGCGGCGAACTCTTCGCGGATGGCGTGGCATTGCGCGACGGTGGCGTCGAGCGAGCGCAGCATGCCGTGCAAGCCCGCTTCGCTGTACCAGATGTGCAACAGCTTGCTCAGCGCGAGCAGGGCGTCTTGTTCGGATTGCAGCAGATCGGCGTCGGCGGAGAGGAGTGGGCTCACGATTTTCAGAGGTGGCGAGTGGGTCGAAGCAGTATATACGAATCCCCCATAAAGTTTCTCTTGAAAAATATCTATTGTTTCGTAATAAACATATAAGAATAAGTTTCCGTACGGTAATAACGGCGTCATATTTGTTGCGTATAGTCGGCTTTATCTTGTACGAACCGCACTTCTCTTATAGAAACGTTATGAAAATTCCTCAATTGAATACCGGTGTCCGCGTGATGGCATCGTTCGCCGCACTGTTGTTTTTAATGGCATGTATGTCGGCGGTGGCGCTGTGGCGCCTGCAAACGGCCAACGATACCGCCTCCAACCTGGTCAGCGAGAAGCTGGCCAAGCAGCTGCTGACCTCCGAGCTGCTGGGTATGACGGAACTGAATGGTTTGCGCGCCACGTCGATCGCCCGCAGCGACAGCCTGGAAGTGGGCGACATCTTCCAGGCCCAGCTGACCGCCGGCGACAAGCTGGCCACGGCCATGGAAGCGAAGCTGGCGGCGATGCCGGCGCAGGGCGCGGAGGCGGAATTGTTGCGCGCGGTGGCGGCCAGGAAGGGCGTCTACATGGCGTTGCGCGCCGAACTGTTCAAGCTGAAGGACGGCGGCCGCACGCAGGAAGTAAGCGACCTGCTGGACACGAAGATGGCGGCGGTGTTCCAGGCCTATACCGGCGCGCTGGGCAAGCTGCTGGCTTACCAGACGCAGCAGGCCAGGCAACTGGCCGAGCAGTCCGCCAGCCAGTTCCAGGGCAGCCGCGCGCTGCTGGCGGGCTTCGGCCTGGTGACGCTGGCGCTGGGCGCGGCACTGGCGCTGGCGCTGACGCGCAGCATCGTGCGTCCGCTGACGCGGGCGGTGGCGCTGGCCGAACAGGTGGCGGCGGGCGAGCTGCATGGGGCGATCCGCCATGGCCGCAGCGACGAGATCGGCCAGCTGTTCAATGCGCTCAGCCACATGACGGCCCGCCTGGCCGACACCGTGGGCCGCGTGCGCGATGGCGCGGTGGCCATCGACGCCGCCTCGCGCGAGATCGCCAATGGCAATATGGATTTGTCGCGCCGCACCGAGCATCAGGCCGGCGCGCTGGAGGAGACGGCGTCGGCGATGGTGGAGCTGACGTCGGCCGTCAAGCAGAACAGCGGCAATGCGCGCCAGGCCAACCGCCTGGCCGAGTCGGCGTCGGCGGTGGCGGGCAAGGGCGGCAAGGTGGTGTCGGAGGTGGTGCAGACCATGGCCAGCATCAACGACTACGCGCACAAGATCGTCGACATCACCAGCGTCATTGACAGCATCGCTTTCCAGACCAATATCCTGGCGTTGAACGCGGCCGTTGAAGCGGCGCGGGCCGGCGAGCAGGGGCGCGGCTTCGCGGTGGTGGCGTCCGAGGTGCGCAACCTGGCGCAGCGTTCGGCCAGCGCGGCCAAGGAGATCAAGCAGCTGATCAACGAATCGGCCGAACGCATCGCCAGCGGCAGCGAGCTGGCGCAGGCGGCCGGTGCGACGATGGAAGAGATCGTGCAGAGCGTGGAGAAGGTCACAGGCATCATGTCGGCCATCAGCGCCGCCAGCGCCGAGCAGGAGCACGGCATCGAGCAGGTCAACGCCGCCATCGGCGACATGGACGACGTCACGCAGCAGAACGCCGCGCTGGTGGAGGAAGCCGCTGCCGCGGCTGACGCGATGCAGGACCAGGCGCGCGAACTGGCGCAGCTGGTCGGCTCGTTCAAGATCGAAGGCGACAAGCACAGCGTGCACCAGTTCCCGGTGGCCGCGCCGCGCATGGCCTTGCCGGCGCCGGCGCCGGCGTCCAACGCAGGCAGCTTGCGCCGGGCGGCATGATGATGGGGGTGCGCGGCATGTAGAATGAACGCCCGACCATTCCGCGTTCACGCCATGAGCCATAGTCGCCGCATCCTGATACCGATACCGCTGCACGACTTCGATCCGACCGAAGTGGCGCTGAGCTGGCGCATCCTGCGCGATGCCGGCCACCACATAGCGTTCGCCACCGTCGACGGCACGCGCGGCCATGCCGACCCGTTGATGCTCAGCGGCGAAGGACTGGATCCGTGGGGCTGGCTGCCCGGCCTGCGCAAGCTGCGCCTGTTTGGCCTGATGCTGCGCGCCGACCATCACGGCCGCCAGGCCTACGCCGCGCTGGAGCAGGATCCGGCCTTCCTGCAACCGCGCCGCTTTGAAGACCTGCACGCCGCGCAGTACGACGCCTTGCTGCTGCCGGGCGGTCACGCCAAGGGCATGCGCCCCTATCTGGAAGACCAGGTTCTGCAAACCGTAGTGGCGGAGTTTTTCGACAGCGGCAAGCCGGTGGCGGCTGTGTGCCACGGCGTGCTGCTGGCGGCCCGCTCCATCTCGCCGCGCACGCAGCGTTCGGTGCTGTACGGCCGCAAGACCACGGCGCTGACGTGGAAGCTGGAACGCAGCGCGTGGGACCTGACGCGCTTCCTGGCCCGCTTCTGGGATCCCGGCTATTACCGCACCTACGGCGAAAGCAAAGGCGAGCCGGCAGGCTATTGGAGCGTGGAGCAGGAGGTCAAGCGCGCGCTGGCCTCGCCTGAGGACTTTATCGACGTCCCGGCCGGCACGCCGGACTATTTCCGCAAGACGGGTGGCCTGGTGCGCGACCGTGTGGGCGACGATCGCGCCGCTTGGGTGGTGCAGGACGGGAACTACCTGTCGGCGCGCTGGCCGGGCGACGTGCACACCTTCGCGCGCCGCTACGCCGCCATGTTGGCGGCGTAGCGATGCTCGGGAAGCCGCTTACATCTTGTACGAGGCTTGCAGCGACAGGGCGCGCGGCGCCATCGGCAGGTCGTGCGGCAGGTTCAGGCCGGGTGCAGGGCTGGGCTCGCGCACGTCGGCGTTGAAGGCGTTGCGCAGCGCCAGCGCGAAGTTCCATTGGTTGCGGCCGTTGCGGGTCGCCAGCGTGAAGTCGATGGTGGTGTAGTCGGCGATCACCGGACGTGCATCGCCGAAGGCGCGCTGGCGGCCGGCCACCCAGTTCAGCTGCGAACCGGCCTGGTAGCCGCTGGCAAAGGTCCAGTCGGCGCGGCCGAAGGCGTGGTGGCGCGGCGCGTAGCCGGCGTCCGCATGCGTGGCCTGGTCGGTCGAACGCTGCCAGGCGTAGTTGCCGGACAGGCGCAGGTCGCGTGTCACCGTCCAGTTCGATTCGAGCTCGACGCCGCGCCCCTTCTGGTCGCCGGTGTTGGCGTAGGTGGCGCCGGTGCCGGGGATGGGGTTGGCCACGGTGCGGATGATGTTCTTCATATCGTAGCGATAGAAGGTCAGGTTGACGGTGGCGTCGGTGCGGGCCTGCCAGGCGAACGACAGTTCGGTGGTGGCGTTGCGTTCCGGCTTCAGGTTCGGATTGCCGAGCGCGACCGGATTGCTGATGCCGTAGCTTTCCAGGAAGGCCGGGGCGCGGAAGGCGCGGCCGTACAGCAGCTTGGCGGTCAGGTCGAAGCTGGCGTCCCACACCAGCGCCAGGCGCGGATTGGTGGTGCCGCCGAAGTCCGAGTAATGGTCGTGGCGCACGCCGGCCGTCAGGTTCCAGTCCTTGGCGAAGTTCCACTCGTCCTGCAGGTACAGGTAATCGACCTTGCGCCGCTGCGGCAGCATGAAGGGCGTGGTGCCTATCGTGTCGATCACCGCAGGCAGCGGGATCGGCGTGCCGTTGGGCGCATAGTTGAAGTTGCGGCGCTCGGTCGTGCGGTACAGCTCGATGTCGTCGTGGCCGGCGCCGATGCGCACGTGATGATTGTTGAAGCCGCTGTAGTCGGCAAAGCCGGACAGCCGGTAGGTCCGTTCGAAAGTCTCCGGCGCGCCCAGCATGCCGTTCGGGAAGGCGCCGGTCGGGAAGGTTAGGCCGGGCGGCAGCAGCTGGTAGATGGTGCTGACTTCCTGCGCATACTGCTGGCTGCTGAGCGTGGCGCCCAGGCCCCAGTCGCGCGTGAACTGCGGGTCGGCCCAGGCCAGGCTGCCGGTGATGCGTTCGCCGCGCTGGCGGCCCACCGGGTCCAGCGCCGAGGCGATGCCGGCGCCGGTGCCCATGTCATAGCGCTTCTTGTAGCCGAAGCGGCCGCGCCACTGGCCGTAGATCAGGTCGAGGTTGGCGTCGATCGCCTTGAGCTGGTTGTTGAGCGAGCCGGGCGCCAGGCTGGCGTGGGTCTTGAACAGCGTGTCGTTGCGGGTCTGGGCGTCGGCGTCGATGATGGCGTCGGTGCCGTCGGTCTTGCCGAGGCGGACATAGGCCGCCACCTCGACCGGGCCGATCTTGCCGCCGTGCTGCACCCAGCCGTCGTAGCTGCCGAAGGAGCCGGCGCGGGCGCCGAACTCGCTGCCCTGGGCTTCGCCCGGGCCCTTGGTGATGATGTTGATGACGCCGGAGAAGGCGTCGGAACCGTACAGCGCCGAGCCGGGGCCGCGGATGATCTCGATGCGGGCGATGTGTTCGACCGGATAGCCGCCCCAGATATTGCCCTTGTTGCCGACGTAGGCGGTGGTGATCGGCACGCCGTTTTGCAGCATCAGGATTTGCGGCGTGTAGGCGCTGACGATGCCGCGCACCACGTACAGCGGCGAGTTGCTGTTCGGCGTGCGGTTGACGTGCACGCCGGGGACGGTCTCCAGCACTTGATCGAGGTCGGTGGCGCCCATGGCGGCGATGTCGGCCGCGGTGATGACGGAGGCCACGGCCGGGGCGCGGCGCAGCGCTTGCAGATTGCCGGTGGCGATGCTGACGCTGTCGCTGGTGCCGTAGACCAGCGCCAGTTCGTCTTCCTCAGTCACGGGGTCGGCATGGGCCATGCCGTGGACTGCGACCAGCGGTAGGGTGAGTGCCGCGGTCAGGTACAGCCGGTGGGCGCTCAACGCTTTCAAAATGCTATCTCCTGTTACGTTTTTTTGATTCTAGCCTGCCGGTTGTTGCTTATGTGTAAAAATCAACAAATTCGCGCGGCGACTGTTGTAGGCGTGTCGATATGGCGACGCACCAGTTCGGCGAATTGGTCCGCCGGCACGGCCGGACTCAGGTAGAAGCCCTGCAGCAGGTCGCACTCGCGGCCCTTGAGGAACTGCAGCTGGGCCTCGGTCTCCACGCCCTCGGCCACCACCTCCAGGCGCAGGCTGTGGGCCAGCGCGATGATGGCGCTGACGATGGCGGCATCGTCGGCGTCCTGCGGCACGTCGCGCACGAAGGAGCGGTCGATCTTGATGATGTCGACCGGGAAGCGCTTCAGGTAGGACAGCGAGGAGTAGCCGGTGCCGAAGTCGTCGATGGACAGGCGCACGCCCAGCGAGTGCAGGCGGTGCAGCGCGGCCAGCGTGTCCTGGGCGTTTTCCATCAGCGTGCTCTCGGTGATCTCCAGCTCCAGCAGGTCGGGCGGCAGGCCGGTGTCGGCCAGCACGGCTTCGACCGAGGCGGTGAAATCCTTTTGCAGCAACTGGCGCACCGACAGGTTGACCGCCACCCGCATCGGCGGCAGGCCGGCGCAGATGAACTGCTGCAGCTGGGCGCAGGCGGTGCGCAGCACCCAGTCGCCGAGCGGGTTGATCAGGCCGGTTTCCTCGGCCAGCGGGATGAAGTCGACCGGCGCGATCATGCCGCGGGTCGGATGGCGCCAGCGCACCAGCGCCTCCATGCCGATGATCTTGCCGCTGGCCAGGCAGGCTTGCGGCTGGTAGTACACTTCCAGCTGGTGCTGCTGCTCCATGGCGCGGCGCAGGTCGCTCTCCAGCCGCACGTGCTCGGAGATCGAATGCTCCATCGATGCTTCGTAGAACTGGAAGCCGGAGTTGGTGCGCTTGGCGCGGTACATGGCGCTGTCGGCGTGCTTGACCAGCGTGGCGACGTCGGCGCCGTCGTGCGGATACATGGCGATGCCGACGCTGGCGGTGACGAAGATGTCGTGGCCGTCGATGGGGAAGGGCGCCGACAGCACGCGCACGATGTTGTGGGCGGCGGTGGCGGCCGCGGCCGGGCTGTCGAGCTCGTTGAGGACGACGGTGAATTCGTCGCCGCCGAGGCGGGCCACGGCGTCGTCGGCGCGCACGGTGTGGCGCACGCGCTGGGCCACGGCCTGCAGCAGGCGGTCGCCGACGTCGTGGCCGAGGTTGTCGTTGACATACTTGAAGCGGTCCAGGTCCATGAACAGCACGGCCACCTGCTGGCCGTTGCCGGCGTGGCGGGCCTGCTCGATGCTGGCGGCCAGCAGCTCGAAGAACAGCGTGCGGTTGGGCAGGTTGGTCAGCACGTCGTTGTAGGCCAGGTGGCGGATGCGCTTCTCGGCGCGGTTGGCCTCGATGATGCGGCGCACCCGCTGCGACAGCACGGCGTAGTGGATCGGTTTCGGGATGTAGTCGCTGGCGCCGGCGGCGAACGCGCGCTCGACCGAGGAATTATCCTGCAGCGCGGTGATCATCAGCACCGGCACGGCGCCGGCGTTGGGCAGTTCCTGCATGCGGGCGCAGGCGGTGAAGCCGTCCATCACCGGCATCATCGCATCCATCAGGATCACGTCGGGCTGGAAGCGGGCCAGCATGGCCAGCGCTTGCGCGCCGTCGGCCGCTTCCTCGACGCGGAAGCCGTCGCGCTGCAGGGTGTGGCGCAGCGTGCTGCGGGTGCTGCGGTCGTCGTCGACCACCAGCACCTGCGGGCGCTCGTCGCCGGTCTGCGGCGCGGCCGGGGCGGTGTCGCTGATCTCGGCTTGCAGGAAGGCGGCCAGCGCCTCGTAGTGGGCGCGCAGCGGCGCCAGCAGCGGTTCGATCTGCCCGGGCTGCTGTTCGGCGGCGAAGTGTTCGGCCTGCTGCGCCAGCTGGGCCAGCGTTTCGGCGCCGAAGTTGCCGGAGGAGCCCTTGAGCGCGTGGGCGCGGGCGCGGGCGGTATGCATGTCGCCCGCTTGCACGGCTTGTTCCAGTTCGTCCAGGCAGGCCGGGGTGTCTTCCAGGTAGGGCGTGACGGCGTGCGGCAGCGTGTCGCCCAGCACTTCGCGCAGCTTGTCGAACACGGCCGGGTCGACCGGGCAGGGGATGCCGGCGCCGCGCGGCGCCGCGGCATAGGCCTGGGCCGCCGTGGCCTGCGGGGTGGGCGTGCTGAGCGGGCCGCCGTGCGGCAGCCATTTTTCCAGCTTGTGGCGCAGCTCGACCAGCGTGATCGGCTTGGCCAGGTAATCGTCCATGCCGGCGGCCAGGCATTTTTCGGCGTCGCCGACCTGGGTGTTGGCGGTCATCGCCACCAGCGGCGTGCGCCGGCCCATGGCCAGCTCGGCCAGGCGGATGTGGGCGGTGGCTTCGTAGCCGTCCATCTCCGGCATGCTGCAATCCATCAGGATCAGGTCGAAGCGCTCGCGCTGGGCGGCGCGCACGGCTTCGACGCCGTCGGCCGCGAATTCGCAGACGCAGCCGTTCATCGCCAGCATGCCGGCGGCCACCATCTGGTTGGTGCGGTTGTCCTCGGCCACCAGCACGCGGAACTGGCGCTCGGGCTCGGCGGCGGCCGGGCTCAAGGTCGGCGTCAGCGACGGCACCGGCAGCGGCGCGGCCGATGGCGCGGCGGTTGGCGGACGCATCGGCAACGGCGGGCCGGCCACTTGCTGCAGCGCCGGGCGGCACAGGATGGAGAAGGTGAAGGTGGTGCCACGGCCGGCCTCGCTGTCGACGCCGATGCGGCCGCCCAGCAGCTCGACCAGCTGCTTGCAGATGGCCAGGCCGAGGCCGGTGCCGCCGTAGCGGCGCGTGGTGCTCGGGTCCGGCTGCACATAGGCTTCGAACAGGTGGCGGCGCACTTCTTCGCTCATGCCGATGCCGGTGTCGCGCACTTCGAAGCTCAGGCCGAAGGCGGCGCCCGGCAGCAGCGCGACGGCGATCGCCACTTCGCCGCGGTCGGTGAACTTGATGGCGTTGCCGATCAGGTTGATGAGGATCTGGCGCAGGCGCAGCGAATCGCCGGCGATGCGGGCCGGCACGTCGGGCGCGATGGTCCAGTTCAGGGACACGCCTTTCTGCTGCGCCGGGCGGGCCACCAGCTCGGTCACTTCGGACAGCAGGGTGCCGAGGCAGAATTCGGTTTCCTCCAGCTTGAGCTTGCCCGCTTCCATCTTGGAGAAGTCGAGGATGTTGTTGATCAGCGCGATCAGCGTGCGCGAGGAATTCCAGGCGACGTCGACGAACTCCTGCTGGCGCTGGGTGAGGCGGGTTTCCTTCAGCATGTCGAGCATGCCGACCACGCCGTTGAGCGGCGTGCGCACCTCGTGGCTGACGGTGGCGGCGAACTGCGCCTTCATCTGCGCCATGTTGACGGCGGCGTCGCGCGAGTCCTTCAGTTCGGCCTCGCGCTGCTCCAGCACGTTCATCATCTGGTTGAAGGCGTGGGCCATCTCGATCAGGTCGCGCGGGCCGGCCGGCGCCGCGCGCATGCCCGATTCGCCGGACTCGGCGCGGCGCATCAGCGTCGACAGCGCGTTGAGCGGGTTGATCATGTGGCGCGTCAGCAGGCGGCCCAGCACCAGCAGCACCACGGCGAAGGACAGGGTCAGCGCCAGGTTGCCCAGCAATAGCGACCAGGTCAGCTGCTTGAGCGTGCTCTTGGCGATCTGCACGTGGACGTAACCGAGCAGCTGCTGCTGGTGTTCCTGCAATTCGAACGGCGAAGCCTCGCTCTGGCCGCCGTAGACCGGCGCGGCGAACAGCCAGCCGTCGGCGGTTTCGCCGACCAGGCCGGCGTGGGCTGGCACCGGCTTCGACAGGTTGGCTTGGTCCAGCCTGGCGCCGTCGACCACCTTGGACAGCAGCACCTTGCGCTTGGTATCCATGATCTGCAGCGCCGCCACGTCCGGGAAGGACAGCGTGGAGTTGACCACTTCGCGGGCGTTCTCGGACGAGTGGAACAGCAGCGCCAGCGTGCTCTGGCGGGCCAGGTTGTCGGCGATGCGCTGGCCCTGTTCGATGAAATAGTCGCGCATGCGGGCATTGGCTTCCCACGAGTTCATCAGCGCGGAGAACACGGCCAGCCCGAGAATCGCGCCGGAGACGATGACGGTGAGCTGGCGCTGGAAACCGGTACGGCGCAGGAAATTACGGACTATGTTAATCATCAGGGCTGCGGATAGACGAAATCGAAACTGCGCTGTTGCAATGCGCCCAGGTTGAGACCGATGTGGCTGGCCGTGCGGAGATTGATGGCGGTCTGCAGCTCGCGCAGCGGCACCAGCGCGCGGCGGCGGACGTCGCCGGCGATCACGCCCAGCGCCGAGGCGGCCAGCGTGCGGCCCAGCTCGACGTTGTCCGGCACCATGGCGAACAGCGCGCCTTTCTTCACGTGCAGCACGTTGCTGGAGAACAGCGGCACGCCGCTGTTCCACGATTCGCGCAGCACCAGCGGCAGGATGGTGCTTTCCTCGACGGTGGTGCTGTCGTGCGGCAGCCAGACGGCGTCGTGGCGGTTGTCGGCGGCGGCGATCAGCTGCGGATACAGCTGGGCGGCGCGGGCCAGGTCGCCGGCCACGTGGGCTTGCAGCTCCAGCCCCTGGGCCTTGGCGGCCTCGCGCGCCAGCTTGACCAGCCATTCGGATTTCTGCGGGTTGTAGACCACGATCACGCGCTTGAGTTCCGGCAGCAGCGCGCGCAGGCGCGAGAACAGCATGGCCGGATCGGGCGTCATGCTGATGCCCATCACGTTCTCGGCGTCGGACAGCAGCAGCACGCCGCCGGCCAGCACGGCGATCTCGCGGTCCAGCCCGGCGGTGGCGTTCAAGCCCTGGCGGCCCAGCGCGATCACCACCTTGGTGCCGTTGCGCTTGAGCGTGGCGTTCAGCTCGGCGGTATCGACCCTGGGATCGACCGGGTAGCTGCGGACCTTGAGCTTGGTCCGCTCCTCGATGCCCTGGATCATGGCGATGAAGGCGGAGCGGAACGGTTCCTCGACGTTGGGGTAGACCACGGCGATGGTGCCCTTGCCGATGGAAGCCTGCAATTCGGGGCGGCGCAACTGGTCTTCCAGCTGGGCCAGGGTGACGGGGCGCACGTCGGCGCGCAGCGGCGCCGGCATGGGCATGGGCGGGGAAGACTGGAGCGGCGACTGCGGCGGCGAGACGAGCGGCGCGGCCGGCTCGATCAGCATGCCGCCATGGGCGGCGCCGGCGCTGACCAGCGCTATGCTGGACGGAATCACGCCGCCCCCGGCCTGCGCGGCGCCGGCGACGCTCGCCAGCAGCAGGGCGGCGGCGCGTCTCCAGCGCCGTGGATTGAATATTGTGTTTTTCATCAGACGATCTTTACTGCACTTCTACTGCGGCGCCAGGAATGACGTTATTAAGATGCTTTCATAGTATAAGCTGAGAATTTGCAATTCGGAAATAATATCGGCCTATGGCGGGCTCGTCCCTAGGGTTCGGGGAAGACGGCGTCGAAGCTCCGTTGTTGGCTGGAGACAAGATTGAGGCCGATGTGGCTGGCGGTGCGGGAATTGAGCGCGCTGCGCACCGCGCGCAGCGGCGTGACGCCGCGCCTGGGCTGCTCGCCGTTTTGCATGGACAGCGCCAGCGCGGCGAGGTCGCGGCCCAGCTGCACATTGTTGGGATACATGCCGAACAGTACACCTTTCTTGACGTGCAAGACGCTGCTGGAAAACACCGGCACGTTGCGGCTCCACGACTCCTTCAGCACCAGCGGCAGGATGGTGGTTTCCTCGACGGTGGTGCTGTCCTGCGGCAGCCACAGCGCGTCGCGGTGGCCGTCGGCGGCGGCCAGCTGGGTTTCGTAGGCGCGCGCCGCGCCGGCCAGGTCGGACGCCTCCAGCGCGGCCAGCTCCAGCCCCAGGCTTCGGGCGGCCTCGCGGGCCAGGCGGATCTGCGTCTCGTTGACGGCCGGGTTGTAGACCACGATCACGCGGCGTATGCCGGGCAGCAGGTTTTTCAGCATGGAGAACAGCAGGGCGGGGTCGGGCGTGAGGCTGATGCCGTTGAGGCGGTCGGCGTCCGGCGACGGGCCGACGCCGCCGACCACGACGGCCTGCGCCGGGTCCAGCGTGCCGGCCGCCTTCAAGCCCTGGCGGCCGAGGGCGATCACCACCTTGCCGTTTTTGAGCAGGTTGCGCAGTTCGCCCAGGTCGGTGGCGGCCGTCAGCGCGATGGCGCGCGGCCTGGCCTTCGATTGTTCCTCGATGCCCTGGAGGATTTCGGCAAACACCGTGCGATAGGGATCGCCGATGTCGGGATACAACACCGTCAGCGTCTGGGCGTTGGCCTGCCCGCCGAGTAAGCTCAGCAACAGGACCAGCAAATGGGCAACGACGTAAATGGTGAATCGCACAATGATAGTCGCGGCTGGGTAAGAACAGCGGAAGTGTATCCTTTGCTAACGATTCTACCTTCATAGATAATTTCAATGTAGAGGATGAAAGCGCTTCCAGTTGATATAAACTAAGATTCTGGCAACACTTATTTAACATTGCTCCATGCCTGCCTCCAAAACCCCGGTCCGCACACCACCCATGTTCAACCTCGCCTGGCCCCTGCTCGTGGAGCTGGGACTGGCGATAGCCTCCAGCGTGATCGGCACGGCGCTGGCCTCGCGCATCTCCGACGCCGCCGGCGGCGCCTTCGCCATCGCCAGCCAGGTGTCGGCCACCTTGTTCATCCTGTTCCGCATCATCGGCGCCGGCGTCAGCGTGGTGGTGACGCAAAACCTGGGCGGCGGCCAGCGCGCGGCGGCCGACCGCGTGGCCTGCGCGGTGGTGGGCGCCAGCACCTGGCTGGGCGTCGTCACCGGCCTGATGGCGCTGCTGGGCGCGCACGGCGTGCTGCACCTGCTGAACGCGCCGGCCGAAGTGCTGCCGCTGGCGGCGCCGTTCCTGCAGGCGCTGGCGCCGGCCATGCTGCTCGACGCCTGGAACGCCTCGATGGCCAGCGTGATGCGCGCCCACCTGCGCACGCGCGACACGCTGGTGGTGCTGGCGATCATGCACCTCAGCCACCTGGCGCTGGCGATACCGCTGATGCACGGCTGGGGGCCGATACCGGCGCTGGGCCTGCCCGGCTACGCGGTGGCGCTGGCGGTCAGCCGCGCCATCGGCCTGGCGCTGCACCTGCTGATGTGGCGCGTGCACCTGCACATCCGCGTGGCGCGCGACGACTGGTGGCGCCTGCCGCGCCGCGAACTGGGCGCGGTGCTGCACATCGGCCTGCCCGGTGCGGCCGAGAACATCGCCTGGCGCCTGGCCTTCATGGTCAGCGTGGCGACGGCGGCGGAGCTGGGCGCGAGGTCGCTGGCGACGCAGGCCTATGTGCTGCAGCTGATGGGCGGCGTGATGATGTTCAGCATCGCCACCGGACTGGCGGTGGAAATCGTGGTCGGCTATCTGATCGGCGCCGGGCGGCTGCGCGAGGCGCATGGCGTGGTGCGGCGTTCGCTGGCGCGCGGACTGGTGGTCTGCGTGCTGATCGCCGCCTGCGCCGCGCTGCTGGGGCGATGGCTGCTGGGCTGGTTCACGCAGGACCAGGAGATCATCGCGGCCGGGGCCACGCTGTTGTGGATCACCGTGCTGCTGGAGCCGGGCCGCACCTTCAACCTGGTGGTGATCAACGCGCTGCGCGCCGCCGGCGACGCGCGCTTTCCCGTGATGGCGGGCGCCCTGTCGATGCTGCTGGTGCTGGCCGGCGGCAGCTGGCTGCTGGGCGTGGTGCTGGGCTGGGGCTTGCCCGGCGTGTGGATCGCCTACGCCGCCGACGAATGGATACGCGGCCTGGTCATGTGGCGCCGCTGGCAGACCCACGCCTGGGTGCCGCACGCGCGCGCCTCGCGCAAGCGGCTGCGGCCTGTCATCGTGGTCGAAGGCTAGGCCAGTTCCGCGAAGCGCCCGGTGATCCAGTCGATGAACACGCGTACGCGGTTGCTCAGGTGCCGGTTGGGCGGATAGACCACGTGGAACGCGTAGGGCGCCGGCTGCCAGCTTTTCAGGATGGGCACCAGCGCGCCGCTGGCGATGTGGTCGCGGGCGATGTAGTCGAAGGTCTGGATCACGCCCAAGCCGGCCAGCGCCGCCGCGAAGTGGGCATTGCTCTCGTTGATGCCGATGGCGTGGCGCGGCCGTATCTCCAGCTTCTGGCCGGCGCGCGCGAAACTGGCCGGCACCGGCCGCCCGCTGCGGGCGGACAGATAATTGATGAAGCGGTGTTCGCCTTCCAGCTCGGACGGATGGCGCGGCGTGCCGTGCGCCGCCAGGTAGTCCGGCGTGGCGCAGGTGATCCAGGCCGCCTTGCCGATCGGCCGCGCCACCAGCGACAGGTCGGTGATGACGCCGCCCCGTATCACGCAATCGACGTTGTCGCTGATGAGGTCCACGTGGCGGTCGCTGACGCCCAGGTCGAGCTGGATGCCGGGATAGCGTTCCAGGAATTCCGGCAGCGCCGGCACGATGATGCGGCTGGCCACCGAGGAACCGGTGTCCACGCGCAGGTGGCCGCGCGGTGTGCCGTGGGCGGCGCCGAAGCTGTTGTCGATGTCCCCGAGATCCTTGATGAACCGCGTCGCCCTCTCGTAGTACAGGGCGCCGTCTTCCGTGACGGCGACATGGCGCGTGGTCCGCTGCAGCAGGCGCACGCCCAGGTGCGCCTCCAGCGACTGCACCAGCTTCGTCACCGTGGCCTTGGGCATTTGCAGCGAATCGGCCGCCTTGGTAAAGGTTCCCGCCTCCACCACGCGGGCGAAGGTGCGCATTGCCAGTAGCTGATCCATGATTCCTCCTGCTTCGATTATACATACAGGGGAATAAAGCATTCATTTATAGCTACTTTATCGAATAATGCGATGGCCTTAAAGTGGCTGCACTCAACTCACTTTATGGAGCAGATCATGAAACTTCAAGGCAAAGTAGCACTCATCACCGGCGGCACCTCGGGCATCGGCCTGGCGACGGCGCAGGAGTTCGCGCGGCAGGGCGCCACCGTCTACGTTACCGGCCGCCGCCAGCCGGAGCTCGACGCCGCGGTCGACGCCATCGGCCACGGTGCCGTCGGCGTGCGCGCGGACAGCGCCAATCTGGCGGACCTGGACCGCGTGTGTGCGGAAATCGGCCGCCGCTCCGGCCAGCTGGACATCCTGTTCGCCAACGCCGGCGGCGGCGACATGCAGCCGCTGGGGGCGATCACCGAGGAGCATTTCGACCGCATCTTCGGCGCCAATGTGCGCGGCACCGTGTTCACCGTGCAGAAGGCGCTGCCGCTGCTGAAGGATGGCGCCTCGGTGATACTGTCCGGTTCGACGACGACGGTGCAGGGCACGGAGAACTTCAGCGTCTACAGCGCCAGCAAGGCGGCGGTGCGCAACTTCGCCCGCTCCTGGCTGCTGGACCTGAAACCGCGCGGCATCCGCGTCAACGTCATCAGCCCTGGCCCGGTGGCCACGCCGGGTTTGGCCGGGCTGGTGCCGGCCGAGCATGTGGACGGTTTGTATGGCCACCTGGCCAGCCTGGTGCCGATGGGCCGCCTGGGCGATGCGGCGGAAATCGCCAAGGGCGTGCTGTTCCTGGCCTCCGCCGACAGCAGCTTCGTGAACGGCATCGAGCTGTTCGTCGACGGCGGCGTCGCGCAGATCTGAGGATAAAAAAAGCGCCGGAAATTCCGGCGCTGTTGCTGGCAGCGGTGCGGCTTACTGCACCGTGAGGATCACCTTGACGGTGTCGTCGACCTGCGATTTCTCGATGTAGCCGATGGCCTGCGGATCGGCCGCCACGGCTTTCTTCACCTCGGCGCTGGAGCCCAGCTCCTTCGGTGCGCTGGCCTTGCCGGTAAATACCAGCTTGGACCAGATGGCCTTGACCTGCGTGGAATCCTTGTCCAGCACTTTTTTATAGAACTCGTTGCGCAGCGGGCCGTCGGTGTGCTCGATAGGCGTGAACAGCGTCGATTTACCAAGGAAGAACTGGGCCGCCTGTTCGCTGAACATGCGCGTGGCCGGATTCTTCGGGCTGACGATGACGACGATTTCCGCCGCGAATACAGGGGCTGCGGCCAGCCATACGCCTGCCGCCAGCAGCAATTTTCCGATAGTCGTTTTCATATGGGTTCTCCTTAGAAGACGAAATCGATGGCGGCGGCGTACACGTTGACGGTGCTGCCCGCAAAGCCCGGTTTGGGATTGAGGAAGTAGCCCGCGCCGTCGCGCGTTTTGATGCGATCCATCTGCACCTTGAACGCGGCCGATTTGTAGAAGTCCCAGCGCACGCCGATGCCGGTGGTCGATTGCAGGCCGGATTTGATGGCCGCGTTGGTGCCGGCGGTCAGCGCCGCCAATGGACCCGCGGTCGGCATCGACGCGAAGTCGCGGACGCTGTCCTGCTTGACGTCGCCGTGCACGATGAAGGGCACGAACTTGCCGTAGCGGTAGCCCATCATGATGTACCAGGAACTGGTGTCCGGCACCAGGCGCGATTCGGTCTTGCGCTTCGCGTATTCGGCCTGGCCGATGATATTGTTGTAGTCCATCGTGATGCCGGCCGACGTGAAGGTGCCCTTGATGTCGGTGAGCTTGACTTCATTCGCCACCGAGGTCAGGCCGACTTTGTTCAGCGTGCCCACCAGGCCGGTGAGGCTGGCGTTGTCGTAGATGCCGAAGCTGGCCTGCGAGCGGCCGATGCGGTAGGTGAACGGGCCGTTCTCCACCAGCAGCTGGGTCGAGACCACAGGCTTGAAGTCGACGTAGTAATTGCCCGGCGAGCGCACCTTGGCGCGGCCGACCGCCGCCTGCGCGGTCACGGTGGTGTCGCCGAAGCTGTGCTGGTAGACCACGTCGCCGCCGTCGGCGTTATCGACCGTGACCTGGCGATACACCTCGTTCGGCGGGCGCAGCATGGTGTTGGCGTAGCCGACGTTGCGCACGTCGGAAATCATGTACACCGGCAGGCCGATGCGGCCCACGCGCAGCGAGAAATCGTCATTGAGCTTGAACTTGGCGAAAGCCCATGCCAGTTCGGCGCCGAACTGGTCGTTGTTGCCATTCTTGCGGACCAGGCCTTGCGCGGTGAACGAGACGGTGTCGCTCCATTTGGCGGTGGCCTGGATGCCGAGATTCGAATCGACGCCGGGGCGTGCGTGCTTGGTGACGCCGGACGCCTGGTTGACGCGGTTGAATTCCGCCTGGTCGGAGTTGGACATCGTCAGGGCGCCGGTGCCGAAACCGCTGACGGTGATCGGCATGCCGTCCTGCGCACGGGCGGTGGTGGCGGCCAAGGCGCCGAGGACTGCTAAAGCTGTAATTGCAAGCTTGGGTTGTTTCATCGTGTACCCCTCCGTTGGTTGATGGCGCCGTTATAGGTTGTTGTGTGCGCCTTTTTTAGTGTGGCCCGGGGAGCAGGGCTTGTGGGCGATTTTGTGGAGAAATGTCACAATTGCGTTGTGCAGAGGCAACAAATTGCAAGATGGAAGCGGTGTCATATGATGCAAACGGCAAGCTTGTCTAAAGGATGTGCTTGATCTACAGAGGGTATTCGGCGGCGGCCGGCGCGCCTTGTCCAAGACAGCCATGACACAATTTGCGCCGGCGCGCGGGGTGTTTACAGGGCCGGCATTTTGCGGAAGCCGACGCCCAGGCGGTTCCAGGAATTGATGGTGTTGATGGCCAGCGTCAGGTCCACTTGTTCCTTGGGCGTGAACTGGGCTTGCAGCCGTTCGTAGTCGGCGTCCGGTGCGTGGGTGGTGGAGAGCTGGGTCAGCGCCTCGGTCCAGGCCAGCGCGGCCTGTTCGCGCTCGCTGAAGAACGGCGTTTCGCGCCATGCGGCCACGCCGTGCATGCGGCGGTCGCTCTCGCCGGCCTTGCGGGCGTCGGTGGTGTGCATGTCGATGCAGAAGGCGCAGCCGTTGATCTGCGAGGCGCGCAGCTTGACCAGCTCCAGCAGCGACGGCTCCAGTCCCAGTTTATTGACCGCGACTTCCAGCGCGATCATGGCTTTCATGGCGTCGGGGGAGGCGGTGTAGAAGTCGGTGCGTGCGTTCATGGTGGTCTTCCTTCAATGTGGTGGGTGAATGAAGCCATTGTAGGAGACCAATCGCGGGCCTGGAGAGGCCAATCCGGACTGAAAACACCAGTCCAATGCGCATTGCGCGGTCTAGCGGCCGGCAGCCGCGCGCTGGGCGGCGGGGAGGTTGCGGGCGATGGCGCGCAGCATCTGTTCGACGTCGATAGGCTTGGCGATGAAGTCGTTCATGCCGGAGGCGATGCACTGCTCGCGCTCGGACAGCATGACGCCGGCCGTCATCGCCAGCACCGGCAGCTCCAGTTTGAGTTCGCCGCGGATGCGGGCGGTGGCTTCGAAGCCGTCCATCTCCGGCATCTGCACGTCCATCAGCACCAGGTCGTAGCGGTGGGCGTCGGTGCGCAGCAGGTCGAGCGCGGCGCGGCCGTTGTCCACCGATTCGATGCTGGCGCCGGCGTGGGCCAGCATGCTTTGCGCCACCAGCTGGTTGATCGGATTGTCCTCCACCAGCAGGATGCGCACACCGTCGATGCGCACGCCCGGGGCGCCGGCATCGGCGCCCGGCGCGGCGCTGGCGACGACGGGCGCCTTGTTCAACGCCAGTTGCAGGGTTTCGTTCAGGCGGGCCATGGTGACGGGCTTGAGCAGCACCGCGTTGGCCGCCTCCGCGCCCTCGGTGTGCAGCAGCTTGCCCTGGCCGAAGGCGCTGACCATCAGGATCACGGCGGGGCAGTGGTCCGGCATGGCGGCGCGGATCGCCTGCATGGTATCGAGGCCGTTCATGCCGGGCATGTCCCAGTCGACCAGCACCGCGTCGTAGCGGGTGGCGGCGGAGCGCAGCAGCGCCAGCGCCTGTTCGCCCGAGCCGGCCCGGTCGCTGCTCCAGCCGCGCGCGACGATGGTGCGGCACAGATAATCGGCGCCGAGCGGATCGTCGTCGACCACCAGCAGGTGCTGGGGCGGCAGCTGCGCGCCTTGCGGCGGCGGCTCGTCGGCGCGCAGCAGCGGCACGGTCAGCGTGAAGGCGCTGCCGGCGCCGGAGGTGCTCCGGACTTCGATGGCGCCGCCCATCAGCGCGGCGATGCGGCGCGAGATCACCAGTCCCAGGCCGGTGCCGCCGAAGCGCCGCGTCATCGAGGCGTCGGCCTGCGAGAACGGCGCGAACAACTGCGCCAGCTGGTCCGGCGGGATGCCGATGCCGCTGTCGCGCACCGTGAAGCGCAGCGTGGCCGTGCCGTCGGTGGCGGCGTCGCCGATGCGCTCGACCAGCACCGATACCGATCCCTTCTCGGTGAACTTGATGGCGTTGCCGACCAGGTTGATCAGGATCTGCTGCAAGCGGTGGCCGTCGCCGAGCAGCGACTGCGGCACGTCGGCTTCGACGCCGATGGCCAGCTCCAGGTCTTTCTCGCCGGAGTTGACGGTCATGATGGTGGCGATGGCCTCGAGCACGGCCTGCAGCTGGAACGGCGCCGGCGCCAGCTCCATGCGGCCGGCCTCGATCTTGGAGAAGTCCAGCACGTCGTTGAGGATGCTGAGCAGCGAATTGCCGGACGACCGTATCATCTTCAGATACTTTTGCTGGTCGGGCGAGAGCGAGGTGTTGTTCAACAAATGCGTCATGCCCAGCACGGCGTTGAGCGGGGTGCGGATTTCATGGCTCATGTTGGCGACGAATTCGGACTTGGCGCGGCTGGCCGCTTCGGCCAGGTCGCGGGCGACGATCAGCGAGCTTTCCGATTCGCGCAGCGCGGCGGTCTTTTCCTCGGCCAGCGCGGAGGCGTAGGCCTGGCGCGCGGTCAGCGCCCGCACCACGCCGAAGAACAGCAGGCTGATGATGGCGCCGGCCAGCAGCACGATGTGCGACTTCTGACGGTCGATGGAATTCTCGAACGCCGGCAGCGACGTGAAACGCAGCGTCCAGCGATGGTGCAGCAGCACCAGCGGCGCGGTGCGCAGATAGGGATTGGGATACTGCAGGCTGTCGTCTGCGCTGCGCTTGCTGCTGGCGTACAGGCGGGCTTCGGGCGTAGTGTCCTTGCCGTCGAAGATCTCCAGCTGGATCGCCTGGTCGGCGGGGCCGAGCAGGCCGGCCATCATGTCGTCGGCGCGGATCGGGCTATACGAATAACCCTGCAGCGCCGCCATGCGCTGCGCCGCCGTCAGCGCGGCGCCCGGCGTGGCGGGCTTGCGGTAGATCGGGAAGTACATCAGGAAGCCGGGCTGGCCCTCGTTGCCGGCGTTCTGCACCAGCACCACCTTGGCCGACAGCACCGGCTCGCCGGTGCGCGCGGCCTCCAGCAGCGCGGCGCGGCGGATCGGCTCGGACATCATGTCGTAGCCGAAGGCGCGCAGGTTCTGGCCCTGGAACGGTTCCAGGTACAGCACCACGGTCGACATCTCGCCCAGGCTCTCGC
Organism: Duganella sp. HH101; assembly: GCF_001758795.1. Lineage (NCBI taxonomy): Bacteria > Pseudomonadati > Pseudomonadota > Betaproteobacteria > Burkholderiales > Oxalobacteraceae > Duganella > Duganella sp. HH101. The sequence goes on from NZ_LRON01000007.1 coordinate 234,477, forward strand.
CCGGCCGCGACCAGATGCGGAAGTCGGGATGCCCCTGGCCGCGCACCTGCGCCGCCAGCGCGTCGCGGCCGGCGGCCGGCACCAGCGGCGCGTAGCCCAGCCCCAGCACGCCGGGGAAGCTGTGCGGCAGGTCCAGCGCGTCGGCGAAGTCGCGCCACTGCGCGCGGGTCGGCTCCGGTTCGGCATTGAACAGCGCCCGCGCCCCGCGCAAGCCCGATTCGTACAGGGCCATGCGGCTGGCGATGCGCTCGGCGATGTCGCCGCATTCGGTGTCGAACTGTTCGCGCGCGCGGCGCTCGGTGCTCAGCGCCACCAGGTGCCAGACCACCACCGTCAGGCCGACGCCGATCAGCAGCGTGGCCCATTGCGCGGCGCTGTGGCCGCGCACCGCGCCGCTCATGCGCCGGCGCTCGCTGGCGTCGGCGCACAGCACCATGCCGATCAGGCTGCACAGCACGACGAAGCTGTCGAGCGCGATCAGCGCGTCGTTCAGCGTGCCGACCGCGAACGGGCCCAGGCCGCGGATGGTGCACCACACCGCGCCGCCGGCCGTCGCCAGGCAGACCAGGCAGGCGCCGCGCAGGCCGTGGCGGTACGAGGCCCAGCCCACGCACAGCATGAAGATGTAGGGCAGCCAGCCCAGGCCATCGCCGCCGGCGTAGCGGCGGCCGAAGATCCAGGCGATCAGCGCCGCCAGCGCCGCCAGCGACAGCGCCGCCTCCAGCGCCACGGCCGGCCGCCAGCGCGGGTGGCGCCAGGCCAGGATCGCCGGCGCCACCGTCAGCACGCCGGCGATGTCGCCGACCCACCAGGTCAGCGCCACGGTGCCGTAGGCGGCGGCAGGCACCACGCCGCCGGCCACCAGCGTGCTGCTGCCGATGCCGGCGCTGAGCACGCACACGACCAGGGCGATCATCGCGAATTTGTAGACATCCTGCAGTTGGCTGAGCGGCCGCGCGCTGTCGGTGTAGCGCCGCATCAGCCAGGCGCCGGCCAGCGCTTCGAGGGTGTTGCCGAAGGCGATCAGCAGCGAGGCCGTCACCAGGCCTGTGCTCAGCGGCAGGCCGTTGGCGGTGAAGGTGGCCAGGTTGGCGGCCAGTGCGCCCAACAGGATCGCCGGCCAGGCCCGGTAGCCCATCAGCAGGACGGCGGCGAAGGCGATGCCCGACGGCGGCCAGACCGGCGTGGCGTTGGTGTGGGCGAAGGCCAGCATCAGGCTGGCGTTGGCGACCAGGTAGTAGCACACGGTCAGCAGCACCAGCGCGAGCGGCGCGGGGCCTGAGTGGGGGGCTGGCGGATTGTCCGGTTTGGGGCCTGCGCGCATGGCAGATAGCTAGGTTGTCTGGGTGGCAATCACTATACCCCGAAATGCGGCGGAGCGACATTTGTTGGGTTTATGGCAGGAGGACGTAGCCAACCGGCTTGCGGCATGTAATACTTAAATTTCATCATTCTAGTGACGTGCGCAGCCCATGGCGTTGAAACAGTATCTGCCGACCACCCTTAGATTCCGCCTCAGCGGCCTGGTCATGCTGCTGGTGCTGGGCGCGACCGTCACCGTGACGGTCGTCGCGCTGATGCTGGCCGAGCGCGATATGAAAGAGGTCATCGGCAGCCAGCAGTATGCCCTGCTGTCCGGCGCCGCCGCCCACATCGATGAACACCTGGCCGGCAAGAAGGCCATGCTGGCGGCGCTGGCCGAGTCGCTGCCGGCGGCCACGCTGCGCGACCCCGCCGCGCTGCGCGCCTACCTGAAGGCGCGGCCGACGGCGCGCGGCCAATTCTCCTTCCTTGAAATCTACGATGCCCAAGGCCTGCTGACCGGCGCGCTGGAGGAAGCCTTGCCGGACCAGCCCTATCACGCCGCCGGCCAGGAATGGTTCGACCTGACGCTGTCGCGGCGGCGCGGCGTGGTGTCGGCGCCGTTTGCCAGCAAGCTGGCCGGGGCGCCGACGGTGCTGATCACGGCGCCGGTGCTGGACGGCGAAGGCCGCGTGGCGCTGGTGCTGGCGGGCGGCATCAACCTGCTGCACTACGCGCCGTTCGAGTCGCTCAGCGCGCTCAAGCCGGGCAGCACCGGCTTCACCTTCATCATGACGGCCGAAGGCATCCTGCTCAGCCATCCGAACAAGGCGCGCCTGCTGCACAGTATTAATGAACGCCCCGGCAAGAACCGGGCGACGGAAATGGCGCTGGCCGGCTTCCAGGGCTGGACCGAGGCCGAGAACAAGGACGGCGTCAAGGGCATCTACTCCTATCGCCGCCTGCAGCATGCGCGCTGGATCGTGGCGGCGCGCTTCCCCAGCGACGAGGCGCTGGCGCCGCTGCGCGAGATGCGCTACGAGGCCGCCGCCGCGGCGACCGTGTTCGCCTGCCTGGCCGGCGTGCTGGCCTGGCTGGGCATCGCGCGGCTGCTGCGGCCCTTGCAGCGGCTGCGCCGCAACATCGCCGAGGTCAAGGACAGCCGCGCCGGCATCCAGGTGCTGCAGCTGGACCGCAAGGATGAAATCGGCGAATTGAGCGGCGCCTTCTACCGCCTGATGGCCGAGCGCGAGGCGGCCCAGCTGCGCACCTATGAAAGCGAGAAGCGGGCGCGCATCCTGGCCGACAACCTGCCGCTGCTGATCGCCTACCTGGACCGCGACAAGCGCTACCTGTTCACCAACGAGCACTATCGCACGCTGTGGGGCATCGATCCGCAGGGCATGCTGGGCAAGAGCGTGGCCGAGATCTTCGGCCAGGCCGCCGATTCGTGGCAGGGAGACCTGGATCATGCGCTGGACGGCGGCCGCCTGCACTACGAGCGCGAGTTCGAGAGCGGTGGCCAGATCCAGCACTTCATGGTGGACCTGGTGCCGGACATCGATGCCGACGGCGAGGTGCAGGGCACGTATCTGATGGCGATGGATATCACCGACCGCAAGAACGCGGAGCTGATCCAGGCCGCCGGCGAGCAGCGCGCCGCCGCCGCCAGCCGCGCCAAGAGCGAGTTCGTGGCCAATATGAGCCACGAGATCCGCACGCCGATGAACGCGGTGCTGGGCGTGGCCTACCTGCTGGGGAACACGGAGCTGAGCGCGCAGCAGCAGGAGTATGTGGACATGATACGGTCCTCAGGCAATGTGCTGCTGGGGATCCTGAACGATGTGCTGGACTTCTCCAAGATCGAGGCGGGGCGCATGGAGCTGGCGCCGTCGGCCTTCAAGCTGGACGAGGTGCTGGAGGCGGTGAGCACGGTGATGACGCCGAATGCGGCCGCGCGCGGCATCCAGCTGACGGTGGCGGCCGACGCCGCGGTGCCGCAGACGGTGGTGGGCGACGCCATGCGCCTGCAGCAGATCCTGATCAATTTGCTGGGCAACGCGATCAAGTTCACCGAGCATGGCCAGGTGGCGCTGCGGGTCGAGCGTTCGGCCAACGGCATGGCCGGATACGCCGGCGACGCCGTCGGCCTGCGCTTCGTGGTGCGCGACACCGGCATCGGCATGGACCTGGAGCAGCAGAGCCGCCTGTTCGAAGCCTTCAACCAGGCCGACGCCTCGACCACGCGCCGCTTCGGCGGCACCGGCCTGGGGCTGGCAATCTGCCGCCGCCTGGCGGAGCTGATGGGCGGCGGCATCGCCGTCAGCAGCATGCCGGGCAAGGGCAGCGAGTTTGTCGTCACGCTGCCTTTCCTGCTGCCGCAGGCCGAAGCGATCGCGCCGCCGGCGCCCGCCGACGACGACGCGGCGGAGCAGTGCCTCAAGGGCCTGCGCCTGCTGCTGGTGGAGGACCATCCGCTCAACCAGGTGGTGGCGCGCGGCATGCTGGAATACGCCGGCGCCAGCGTGGACGTGGCGGAAAACGGCCAGCTGGCGGTGGACCGGCTGCGCGCGCATCCGGCCGACTACGACATCGTGCTGATGGACGTGCAGATGCCAGTGATGGACGGCTTCGCGGCCACCGGCGCGATACGCCAGGAGCTGAAGCTGGACCTGCCCATCCTGGCGATGACGGCGGGCGTAATGCAGTCGGAGCAGGAGCGCTGCATCGCCGCCGGCATGAACGACTTCATCGCCAAGCCTATCGATGTCGAGCAGATGCTGGACATCATATCGCGCCACATACCGGCCGGCCGGCGGCCCTGATCCCCAGCATTTGGCGACGGCGGCGTGCATTTCGCGCCGGCCGGCCGCATTTCGTCGCATCGTCCCCGCCGCCGGTGGAGCGCTGGCTAGAGTGGAGTCTCATACACTCACCGGAGTTCATCATGCGCTACACCAGTCTCGTTGCCGCCGTCCTGTCCACCCTGACCCTGCTGGCCGCCACGCCGTCGCAAGCCGCCGACCTGAAGATCACCGTCACCGGCGTCGCCAGCGCCGACGGCCAGGTGCTGGTTGCGCTGTACAACTCGGCCGAGACCTACCAGAAGAAGGCCTTCCGCGTGGCGGGCGCACCGGCGGTGGCCGGCGCCATCGCGATCGAGATCAAGGACCTGCCGCCCGGCGACTACGCCTATTCGCTGTTCCACGACGCTAACGGCAACGGCAAGATGGACAGCAACGTGATCGGCATTCCGACCGAGGACTACGCCTTCAGCAACAACGCCATGGGCAAATTCGGTCCGCCGAACTACGAGGCGGCGCGCTTCACGCTGCCGGCCGCCGGCGCCACCACCAGCGTCAACCTGCACTAAGCGGAGGCCTGCCATGAGCGACCGCCGCCAATTCCTGTCCCGTAGCATCGGCCTGGCCGCCCTCGGCCTGAGTTCCGGCGCCGCGCTGGCCGACGCCGACACCTACCGCCGCTTCCACCAGGCGCTGGCCCGCGAGCCCAGGCTGGCGGCCTTCGCCGGCGCCACCGGTGAGCTCTCCGGCGACGCGGCGGTCCACGGCCGCATGCCGGCCGACCTGCAGGGCGTCTTCTACCGCAATGGCCCCGGGCGATTCGAGTTGGGCGGCGAGCGCTATCACCACTGGTTCGACGGCGACGGCTTCGCGCAGCGCTGGCAGATCGGCGGCGGCAAGGTCAGTCATCGCGGCCGTTTCGTCGCCACGCAGAAGTTCGTCGAGGAGAGCGCTGCGGAACAGTTCCTGTACCCGGCCTTCGGCACCCACATCGGCCGCAAGCAGCCCAAGAACAACGACACGATGAACGCCGCCAATACCAACCTGCTGCCGCTCGGCGGGCGGGTGTACGCTTTGTGGGAGGGCGGTTCCGCCGTCGAAGTCGATCCGCAGACGCTGGAAACGCGCGGCATCAAGACCTGGAGCCCGGAGCTGAAGGCGATGCCGTTCTCCGCCCATCCCAAGGTCGATCCCGACGGCGGCGTATGGAACTTCGGCACCATGCCGGGTGCGAACCTGCTGGTGCTGTATCAACTGAGCGCCGCCGGAGAATTGAAACGCAGCGCCGTCGTCAAGGTGCCGCAGCTGAACATGGTGCACGATTTCGTCGTCAGCGGCCGCCACCTGATCTTCCTGGTCCCGCCGTACGACCTGGTGGGCGGGGTGGACACGAGCTTTCGCGAGAACCTGCAATGGGCGGGCGACAAGCGGCCCTTGCGCGCGGTGGTCATCGCCAAGGACACGCTGGAGCTGCGCCAGATATTCGAACTGCCGGCGCGCTCGGTCTTCCACTTCGGGAACGCCTTCGAAGACGGCGCCTGCACCCGGCTGGACGTGGTGATGCATGACGGCGACATCCTGCCGGAACTGGGCCTGGTCATGCGCGGCGAGCTGCGGCCCTTCCATGCGTCCGCCAGCACGGTGCAGGTGACGCTGGACTACGCCAGCGGCCAGGCGCGCGAGGCGCGTTTGTTCGGCGCCAGCGAGTTCCCACGGGTGGCGCCGCAGGTGGTGTCGGCGCGCCACCGCAAGCTGGCGGTGCTGGGCGTGGCGTCCGGCAGCAAGGACTACATCCTCAACACCGTCAACCTGATCGACATCGGCAGCGGCAAGGCGGACAGCTACAGCTTCGGCGCCGGCTGGCAGGTGGAGGAGCATGTGCTGGTGCCACGGCGCGGCGCCCGATCCGAGACCGACGGCTACCTGGTCGGCGTGGCCCAGGACTCGCGGCGCGCCCAGACCGTGCTGACGGTGTTTGATGCACACAACATCAAAGCCGGTCCAAGGGCGATGGCGAGGCTTTCTTATACTTCGCCGCTTTGCTTTCATGGTAACTTTCTGCCGGCATGACTAACTTGGGATACACGATGAATAACCGCAGCGAGGCAGGCATGGCCTCATTGGATGTCGCAGAGCCGTCGCTGGCGCATCCGATGGACCTGATCCCGTTCTTCCGCCGCTGGCCGGCGACGGCGCAGCGCAACCTGCTGTACACGCTGTTGTGGAACTGCGGCCTGGGCACGGTCCTGACGGTGCTGGAGATGCTGATGTCGGCCGACCGTCGGGCATTGCTGGGGGATTGGCAGTGGGCGCTGGTGCAGGCGCACTGGCTGCCGATGCTGTTCATTTCGAACCTGATCGGCTTCCTGGTCCATGGCGGCACCGCGGCGACCAACGCGCTGACCCAGGGCTGGCCGGGCCGCGCCAAGGGCATGCCCCGGCTGCTGTTCAACCTTGGGCTGGTGCTGGCCAGCGTGCTGATAGGCCTGAGCGTAGGCACGGCACTGCTGAACGGGCAGAATTTCTTCGACTTGCTGGGCAACCGCAGCGCCGTGCTGCAATCCGTGATCCTGGCGATGGTGATCGCGCTGCTGATGTACCTGGTGCGGCGCGGCGCCGAGCGCAGGCTGGCCGCAGCGCTGGAGAAGGCGCGGCAGCAGGAGCTGATCGCCTCCAGCGCGCGGCTGCTGGCGGAGGCGCGCTTGCGCGCCCTGCAGGCGCAGATCGAACCGCACTTCCTGTACAACACGCTGGCCAATGTGGTGAGCCTGATCGGCCCGCAGCCGGCCAAGGCCCAGCACATGCTGGAACGGTTCATCGACTACCTGCGCGCCAGCCTCGCGGCCAGCCGAGGCGAGGAGGCGACGCTGGGTTCCGAGGCCAAACTGATCGCCGCCTACCTGGACGTGCTGGCGGTGCGCATGGGCGAGCGGCTGCGCTATCGCATCGAGGTGCCGGACGAGCTGCGCCAGTTCGCGATCGCCCCGATGCTGCTGCAGCCGGTGGTAGAGAACGCGATATCGCACGGGCTGGAGCCGAAGGTGGAGGGCGGCGAGATCGTCGTCAGCGCCCAGCTGGACGGCGCGCACCTGCGCCTGCAGATCAGCGACACCGGCGCGGGCCTGGGCAGCACCATGTCTGCCAAGCCGGGCGGCGGGGTAGGGCTGAGCAATCTGCGCGAACGTTTGCGCAGTTTGTACGGCGCCGCCGCTCGGGTAGAATTACTGGAAAATCAACCTTGCGGCATGACGGTGCGCCTCATGCTGCCTTTGAATGCGAGCCTGACATCGAACCACTCCGCGCCCTGATCGCAGACGACGAAGAACATCTGCGCGACTATCTTGAAGGTCAACTGAAAACGGCGTGGCCGGAACTGAAGGTGGTGGCCAAGGCCGCCAACGGCATCGAGGCGCTGCGCCTGATCGGCGAGGAGGCGCCGGACGTGGTGTTCCTCGACATCCGCATGCCCGGCATGACGGGGATGGACGTGGCGGCCCGGCTGGTGGCGGACGCCAAACCGCCGCACATCGTGTTCGTGACGGCCTTCGACCAGTACGCGGTGGAGGCGTTCGAGCATTCCGCCGTCGACTATTTGCTGAAACCGGCGAGCCTGGAGCGGCTGGACAAGACCGTCGCCAAGCTGAAGGCCGCGCTGAGGGCCAAGGAGCCTGCGGCGGCCGGCATCACGGCGGCGACGCTGCATGCCTTGCTGGCGCAGCTGGGCGGGGCGGCGCAGGCGGTGGCGGCGCCTGCAACGGCCCCCGCGCCCGCACCCACGCTGCAATGGATACGCGCCTCGCAAGGCGACCAGACGCGCCTGATCTCCGTCGACGAGGTGATCTACTTCCAGAGCAACGACAAGTACACCAGCGTCTTCCTGGCCGACGGCGAGAGCCTGATACGCACGCCGATCAGCAAGCTGCGCGAGCAGCTGGACGAGCAGAAGTTCTGGCAGATCCACCGCAGCGTGATCGTCGCCGCGCACCACGTGGCCGGCACGCGCCAGGATTTCCGGGGCCGCCTGATGGTGCAGCTCAAGGGCCGCGAGGAGCAGCTGGTGGTCAGCCGTAACTACGTCGACCTGTTCCGCCAGATGTAGGCGCCAGCAGTGGAGGTGGCCGCCGCGCTTGCCGCTACCTGACCAGCATGCTGCCGGGGGCGATATGATAGGCGTCGTAGTAATAGCGCTTGTAGATCGCCGCGATGGCGCCGCTTTTCTGCATGTCGCGCATCGCCGATTCCAGCGCCGCCAGGCGCTCCGGCGACACCGCCTTGCGCGATACCGCGACCGCGCGCGGCGGGCCATCGTCGACCATGCGGTAGGCGGCTTTCTCCACCTGGTCTGCCATATGCAGCTCGGCGACCACGGCCTCGCCCTGGTCCTCGGGTATCAGCACCGCATCGATGCGCCCCAGCGCGAGCTTCTGGAAGTTGGCCTCCATGTCCTTGACGGCTTCCTTCCGCAAATTGCAATCGTGCTCGATACGGCGCACGTGCTCGGCGCCGAACTTGACGCCGATGCGCAGCGGCGCCAGGTCGGCATACTCGTTGATGACGATGTTCGCGCCTTTGCGCACATAGAACACGCGGTCGGCGCTGTGCTCGCGGTAGGGCGTCTGCAGGAATTGCAGGTAGGCGCTGCGGCGCGGCGTCTCGCGCACGCCGATCATGACGTCGGCGTCGCCCTGTTCGAGCATGAACAGGCAGCGCCTCAGCGGGCATGGCTTGATCTGCAGCGTCATGCCGCTGCGGCGGGCCAGCTCGCGCATGACTTCCGTGTAGGCGCCGCCGTAGACACCGTCGTTTTCGGTGGACCACGGCAGTATCCTGTTAAAGGCGAGCACCAGCGGGCGCTCCGCAGCCGTTTCGGCATGCGCAGGCGCCGCCAGCGACGCCGCCAACGCCGCTGCGATCATCAGGTGAGCGCGCAGAATCTTATTTGCCCAGCACAGGTTTGACCTTGGCCGCCGCTTCCTTGGCGCGGCTGCGCGCGGTCTCCACGTCGTCGGCGGTGGCCAGCGCCACGCCCATGCGGCGGCGCGCGAACGATTCCGGCTTGCCGAACAGGCGGATGTCGGTGCCCGGCACGCGCAGCGCTTCGGCTACGCCTTCAAAGGCGATGCCTGCCGCTTCGTGCTGGCCGTAGATGACGGCCGAAGCTCCCGGCGCCTTCAGCGCGACGTTGACCGGCAGGCCGAGGATGGCCTTGGCGTGCAGCTCGAATTCGCTCTGCACCTGGGTCGCCATCGTCACCATGCCGGTGTCGTGCGGGCGCGGGCTCACTTCCGAGAACCAGACCATGTCTTCCTTGACGAACAGCTCGACGCCGAACAGGCCCAGGCCACCCAGGTCGCCGGTGACTTTCCCGGCGATGTCGCGGGCGCGCGCCAGCGCCAGAGGGTTCATGCGGCAAGGCTGCCAGGATTCGACGTAGTCGCCCTGTATCTGCACGTGGCCGATAGGATCGCAGAACTGCGTCTCGACCTTGCCGTCGGCGCCGATGGAGCGCACCGTCAGCAGCGTGATTTCGTAGTCGAAGTCGATGAAGCCTTCAACGATGACGCGGCCCGAATCGACGCGGCTGCCGGCGGCGGCGTAGTCCCATGCGGCTTTGACTTCGGCGGCGCTGTCGATCTTGGACTGGCCTTTGCCGGACGAGGACATGACAGGCTTGATCACGCATGGGAAGCCGATGGCGGCGGTGGCTTGCTCCAGTTCCGCCAGGCTGCTGGCGAAGCGGTAGGGCGACGTCGCCAGGCCCAGGGTTTCGGCGGCCAGGCAGCGGATGCCTTCGCGGTTCATGGTCAGCTGGGCGGCGCGGGCGGTCGGGATGCAGGTGATCTTGCCGGCCTGTTCCAGCGCGGCCAGCGTGTCGGTGGCGATGGCTTCGATTTCCGGCACGATCAGGTCCGGCTTTTCCTGCTCGATCAGCGCGGCCAGCGCGGCGCCGTCGGCCATGTTGATGACGTGGGCGCGGTGCGCGACCTGGTGGCCCGGCGCGTTCGGATAGCGGTCCACGGCGATCACTTCCACGCCAAGGCGCTGCAGCGCGATGATAACTTCCTTGCCGAGTTCACCGGAGCCGAGCAGCATGACCTTGGTGGCGGTAGGAGATAGTGGGGTGCCGAAAATGCGTGGAGTGTTCATGTGGACGTCCGGGATATATAAGGGGAAAACGGTGGATGGTGTGCAGCCGCAGCGCTGCGCGGGCCGACTATAGCAAACTGCGGCTATTTTGGACAGCGGCCGGGAGCTTATAATAAGCTCAATCTTGGCATCGCATTAACCGGCGCTGCATCGGGGGCGCTTATCGCGGCCCGGCCGCGCTTATCCGGCGCCGGCCGCGCCGGTCGCATGGCCGCCCGCGCAGCCGCGCCATCGGGCAAAGTGTGTCCATGACATCCCGTCATGGACATGATTAAGGACATAAGATGAAACCAATGCACGTCATCGCAGCGGCACTCGCCGCCACCTCGCTGTGGGTAGTCGCCGCGGAATCGACCGGCAAGCTGCCGGCGCCGTGGTTCGTGACCGGCGGTGCGCCGTCGTCGTACCAGGCTGGCATCGACAGCGTCGAAACCGTCAGCGGCAAGGGCTCCAAGTTTTTGCGCTATACGCAGGGCGATGGCAAGAGCTGGGCCACGCTGGCGCAGGCGGTGTCCTCCCAGCGCTACCTCGGCCAGCGCGTGCGCTTCCAGGCGCGGGTCAAGTCGCGCGATGTGAGCAAATGGGCCGGATTGTGGATGCGGGTCGACGGCAAGACGCCGGTCAGCCTGGCCTTCTACAACAGCCAGGACCAACCGATATCCGGCACCACCGACTGGCAAACCCGCAGCGTCACGCTGGACGTGCCGGAGGAGGCGACGTCCATCAATTTCGGTGTGATCAACGCCGGTGTCGGGCAAGTCTGGATAGACGATCTGTCGCTGGAGATCGTGGGCAAGGACGTGCCGGTAGACGCGCCGCGCCCCAACAAGCTGCCGGAGTCGCCGACCTTATGACTGCCGCCGTTGGCAGCAGTTACCTGGCGTTGAGGCAGGTGGCATCAAGCACCGGGCGGCAGAAGGTGCTCAGCGCGGTCCTGGCCGCCGGCTTCGTGCTGACCTGCCTGGTGCTCAAGGCTTATACCTTGCTCGCCTTGTTCGGCGCGATGCTGCTGCCGGTCGGCGCCAGCGGCGCCAGCTTGCTGGCGCTGCTCGAAGCCTTGGCCAGGCTGCGGGAGTGGCGCTTCCTGTGGCCGGCCTTGCTGGCCATGGTAGGCTTGTCCAGCTGGATGGCCGGTTTGCTCTATCACGGCGGCCTGGCGACGCTCGGCATCATCACGCACAACGATTTGCTGGTGCAGCTGGCGGTGGCGGCGCTGGCCTTGCTGCTGCTGGCGCCGCGCCTGTGGGTCGCGCAGCAGCAGTCTCGCGCCTTGCTGGTGGCGCAGCTGAAGCAGGCCGCCTTGTCCGCCGACCTGAAGGCCTTGCAGGCGCAGATCGAGCCGCACTTCCTGTACAACACGCTGGCCAACACGCGCTACCTTGCGCGCCACGATCCCGAGCGCGCGGTGGAGATGCTCGATCACCTGATCGGCTATCTGCATACGGCCTTGCCGGACCTGCGCAGCCCGATGTCCAATATGGCGCGCGAATGCGAACTGGCGGGGCACTACCTCGCGCTGATGGGCATACGCTTCGGCGACCGCCTGCAGTTCGAGATCGACTGCCCGCCCGAACTGGGCGCGTTCGTGCTGCCGCCGTTGATGCTGATGCCGCTGGTGGAAAACGCCGTACAGCACGGCGTCGAGCCGCATCCCGGCAACGTCACCGTGCGGATGCAGGTGCGCCGTCGCGAAGGCACGCTGGTGGTGGCGGTGCGCGACAACGGCGCCGGCCCAGGCAAATCCGTGTTGGGCAGCGGCGTCGGCCTGCGCAATCTGCGCGAGCGGCTGGCGGCCCTGCATGGCGGCGCCGCCGCGTTCCGCCTGCAAGTGGCGGCGGACGGCTGGACCGAAGCCGAAATCACCTTACCGATGGAGAACGCATGACGTCCCTGTCCACGCGTCGCCCGCGCATACTGATTGCGGACGACGAGCCCTTGCTGCGCGCGGAACTGCGGCAATCGCTGGCGGCCCTGTGGCCGGAGGCCGAGATGGTGGCGGAGGCGGCAGACGGCTACGAAGCGCTGCGGCTGGCCCGCGCAATGGAGCCGGACGTCGCCTTCCTCGACATCCGCATGCCGGGCCTGAGCGGCCTGGAGGTGGCGCGCACTTTCGGCGCACGCACGCATGTGGTGTTCGTCACCGCTTACCAGGAGCACGCATTGGCCGCCTTCGACGAAGGCGCGATCGACTATGTGCTCAAGCCCACCGACCCTGTGCGGCTGGTGCGCGCCATCGAGCGCGTACGCGCGCGCCTCGGCACGCCGCCGCCGGACCTGGCGCGGCTGATGCAGCAGCTGTCGCCCAAGCCGGCCGCGCCCTCATGGCTGCAAGCGACCGTCGGCAACGCGATCCATTTCATCGACTTGAGCGATGTGATCTACTTTTGTTCGGAGTTTAAATACACGAGGGTGGTCACGCCGCAGCAGGCCGAAGCCCACATCCGCACGCCGTTGAAAGACCTGGCCTCCGAGCTGGAGGACGCGGGATTCTGGCAGATACACAGGGGATATGTGGTGGCGGTCAAGCGCATCGCCGCCGTCAGCCGGGATGCCGACGGCGCCTTGTGGCTAAGCCTGCGCGGCCACGCCGACAAGCTGCCCGTGAGCCAGCGCTTCCAGCACCGCTTCAAGGGCATGTAGCGTTCAGCGTTAGAACGAATAGACCAGCGTCACCGACGTCTGGGTATCGGTGTTCTTTTTATCTTCCGGCACGTTGGTGTCGTTGCGGACGCTGAAGGCGGCCTTCATCTGCATGGTGCTGTTGATCTTGGTGCGCAGCGCGGTCTCGGCCAGCGAGTGGATGTTGGACGTGCCGCGCTCCACGCTCAGGTTCTGCGTGAACAGGGCGGTGTCGCTCAATTTCCATTTCAGGTTGGCCGCGCCGCGCACGGTCAGGCCGCTTTCCGCTTCGCCGGTCGAACGCGTGCCGTTGAAATAGCCAGGACCGATTTCCACGTCCATGGTGTGTTCCGGCGTCGTGTAGGTCTGGGTTCCGTAACCGACGCCCACGGTGGAGTAGCGTGTATAAGCGCCGAATTTATCGTTGACGTGCGTGGCCAGTGCGAACAGCTTGTCGTGATCCTGCAGCAGCTTGTACGCCGACTTGGCGGAGAACGAATAGCGTTGCGCCGAACGCTCGCGCACTTTTTCGCCGTTGGCGTTCGTTACCTGCTCGTCCTTGAAGTATCCGGCCAGGATGTACTCGTTGCTCCAGTCGGGCAGCTCCTGCTTCGCATCCAGCTTGCCGGTGACGGAAGTACCGACCGTGTTACCGGAAGTGGAGATGGCGCCCAACTCCGCGGAGTTGTTCCAGCCATGATCGGGGACGGACTCCGCGGCGGCATAACCTTGAACCAGGGAGAGGGAAAGGGCGGGGATGAGGAATATCGCTTTCATGCCGATATTGTACCTTAGACCAAAAAGCAACGCATTCAAACGGGCTCTGCCGGTGCGTGCGGCGTCGTACAGATAGATATCCAGGCTTGCGAGAAAATTAATATACTTTCTCAAAGGACATCGATCATGGACGCCTCTCTTCGTTTCGCACAATGCCTGTTATGCCTCGGCCTTGTCGCCAGTACCGCCTATGCCGCAGCCGGCGTCAATCGCTGCGTTTCGGCCGACGGCAAAGTGCTGCTGACCGACGCCGATTGCCCAGCGGGCAGCCAGTCCGATGCCAGCGATGACGGCGCGGCAGGCATTGTCATTAACAGCGGCGGCGTCGCTCCGAAGTCCGCCAGCGGCTTCGAACGCGTGGCGGTGGGTGTTCCAGCGGCACAGCTGCCGCGCAGCCCATGGGCCGATCTGCCGCGCCCCCTCACACGCAAGACCATCGGCCAGGATGCGGGAACCCTCCAGGCAGCCTATCTCACCATGCAGATGCAGGACGAAATGCGCCGTCAACGCCATGTCGCCGCGCTGCGCTAACCGGGACACCATATGAAAATGACCACCGCTGCGGCCATGGCCGCGCTGCTCTTGTCCTGTTACGCCCACGCCGATGACAACGTCGCCTACCTTGCAGATGTCGACTCGTTTGGCGACGGCATGGGCGATTCCGCCGGCGCCACCTGGGGAGGCGGCATCGCGCGGCTCGACAGCGTGACCGATGGCGAGTTCAATCCGATCGGCCAGCAGTGGAATTTCGGTTCCGTCTACTGGTCCGGCGTGGACACCGGCCTGACCATCACGCTGGCGCATACCGCCTCCGTCAACCGTCTGGTCCTGGAAGCCGACAACGGCGACGACTACCGCATCGAATTCCTCGACCGCGCCAATGTCTGGCAATCGGCGACCACGGTCAATACCGACCAGTCCCCGACGGGCCAGAACCTGTTTGGCGGCCCGTTGCTCACGCCGGTGGTGGCCAAGGCCTTCCGCATCACGGCGAAGGGCGACAACCATTATTCGGTGGCCGAGTTCCAGGCCTTCGGCGAACTGGTGGTCGACGATACGCCTCCCGGCGGCCCAGGCGATCCGACTTCGCCGATTCCGGAACCATCGACTTGGCTGATGATGGCTGCGGGCCTGGCGCTGCTGGCCGCACGCCGCGCGCAGCTTGCCTACCTGGCCATCGCCAGGCGATAGCGTTCGGCGTCCCAGTCCAGCAGTTCGGCCAACTGCGGCGTCGACAGCGTGGTCAGCGCCGCATCGAAAGGCTGGCGGGCCAGGATGTCGTAGTAGCAGCGCAGCTGCGCCGTGCGCGCTGCGCCGAAGTCTCCGGCCGCATACACGCCCACGCCAGCGATGAAGGCCAGCCTGGCCTCGGCGCCCATGGTTTGCGCGGCGACGAACGAATCGGCATCCGCGTAGCACGCGGCCTCCGCGCCGAGGAACACCACATGATCCGGACACAATGCCCACTCCTTCCGGAGCCGTTTGTACAGACGCGGATCGAGGGCCAACTGCTGTATGCCTTCGTCGGGAATGGCTGTCAGTGGCGGCATTGCGTTCGCCTCGGCGCCGGTCGGTGCGACCGGTGCGACGGGCTCGATGCGCATGCAGGCCAGCAGCGACGTCAGTATCGCTTCTACTTCCCCCACGTCGGCACCGCCTATCACCACGCCATGATTCTGCAGGAAGACAATCTGCGCGTCCGGCTGTTCGCGCAAGCGCGCCGCAATCGCCCCGGCCAGCGTGGCCCCCGGTTTGTGGTAATCCACCCAGCACCAAGGCGCCGGGGCCGGTGCGGGGCCGGTGAAGTCCGCACGGACCAGATGCGCCAGTACCTCGACCGCATGCAGATGCAGCACCACTGTCTGCGGCATCAGCGCATGCATCAGCGTCTCGATCGATGGCCGCAGTATGCTGCCCGCGAGCGCTCGCGGCACGACATCCAGGTCGCCGGCGGCGATGGCGGCCCGCAAATGGGCCAGGTCCACCGGCACGAAGATGTCCGACCGCTGCGCCTCCGCCAGCCACGTGCCCGAAGCCTTGACCCACATCGTGTCGCCGTCCTTCCACGATGCGTTGCCGCCAGCACCCTGTACCAGCAGGGGATCGGCGCCAACCCGCGCACAATAGGCGCTGACCGCCGCGCGCAGGCCGCCGCGCTTGTCGTCGCGCGCGTTCAATGCGCCGCCCCAAGCCGTTCGAGCAGCTTGCGCACCTGGCCGAATTCCTGGAACACCGCGTCGGCGGCATTCTCGCCCTGGCCTTGCTGCACGCCGTTGTGCAGTTTTTGCAGCGTGACAGCGTCTATCCTGCGGCGGGCGCCGCCGATGTCGTTGACCGGGTTATCGCCGATCATCCAGATGCAGTTGCCGCTGGGGCGTACCTTTTTCAGCGCCAGTTCGAACTGCGCGCCGTGCGGCTTGTCGTAGCCCGCTTCCTCGCTGGTGACGATATAGTCGAAGTAGCGGTCCAGGCCGAAGTAGACCATCTTGCGGAACTGGATCTGCGCGGTCAGGTCGGTGACGATGGCGGTGGGGATGCCGAGCAGGCGGATGTCGTCCAGCAGTTCCTTGACGCCGTCGAACAGCACCGCGTTGCTGAGGAAGGTGCGCCAGTAGGTCTGCTCCAGGTCCAGCGCCACCAGCACCTGCGAGCCCAGGCCGATGATCTCCAGCATGCGCTGCAGGTACAGCAGGCGGCTGTGCGAGGCCGCCGTGTCCTTCAGGCGCAGCTTCACTTCGCTACGGGCGCTGGCATAAGCCTTGTCGAAATCGTCCGGGTCGAGCGAGAAGGTGGCAGCCACCTTGCCGCGCACCGCGCTCATGGCCAGCGCGTGGGCCGGGTCGTAGTGGTACAGCGTGTTGTCGGTGTCGAACAGGATGGCGTCCGGGATCTGCGTGAAGCGGTCGTCGTTGGATATTTTGATCATAATGATTTACCAGATTAAGCGTTTGTTCAAGGCTTGGTGTATGTGCGCCAATGCGATCAGCTGCATCAGCCCCAGCGCGCCGTCGCGCCATTGCGGTACGGTGTCGAGAAACTCGGTAATGCGCGGGAACAGCGTGGCGGCGGCCATGGCGATATCCTCGCTGGTGGCTTCGCCTTCGATGGTCAGGGCGATCTCGCTGGCGTCGTCGTCCATCGCCAGGTCGACATGCAGGCCGCACACGCCGACCAGCACCCGCCGCAGCGACAGCTCGTTGAGGCCATTGCGGGAGCGCACCAGCAGCTTGACGCGCGGCGCCTCGCTGCCGAGCGGGTGCTCCAGCAGGTCCGGGTGGATCGGCCGCAGCGACAGCACCAGGCTGGCGTGGCGCGCCTGCGGCCGCACGAAGCGGATCGAGTCCGGCTCCCGCTTGTCGAGCGAGGAGCGCACCCGTTCGGCGCTGTGGCCCCGTTCCAGCACGTCGCGCTGCAGCTTGTAGTAGCGCCGCAGCCCTTCGTCGATGTCGAGGTAGATGCTCAGGTCATAGCACTCGCGCAGCACCGGCAGGTACAGCGCATGCAGGCCGCTGGCGATGATGAAATCGTTGCTGCGCACGCGCTGCGGGCGGCTCATCTTGCCGCTGCCATGGTCGTAGTGGCGCGACAGGATGGTCTTGCCGTCGGTGAGGGCCAGCAGATCGTTGGCATAGGATTCCAGGTCGTTGGCCATCGGGCTCAGATGGGTCATGACCTGCCACATCGGCTTGGCCCGGTCCCACAGGTGGTAGTCGTCGCCGGACAGGTGCGCCACCGAATGGCCGCCGAACAGGCCGCGCAGCGATTCGGCCAGCGTATCCTTGCCGGCGCCGGAGTCGCCGGCGATGCCGATCACGAAAGGCTTGCGGCTGAAACGGAAGTAGTCGTTCGAGCTGACCGTTTCGCGCCACATCCGCAGCGCCAGCACGATGCCGACGGCGGTCATCATCGTGTGCACCACCGGCGTCACCGACGCCAGCGGCAGCGCGGCCATGACGTCCGGCGGCAGGTTGTCCAGCACGTACAGCGCCGAGAAGCCCGCCGTCAGCAGCACTGCCATCCTGTCGCTGGCGGCCTGGTAGAAGACCAGCGCCGGCACGATCCACACGAACCAGCCTGGCGAGGCAGGCGTCAGCAGCACCACCAGCAGGAAGCCCAGTCCCAGCAAGGCGCTGAACAGTTCGAAGTTCATGCGCCGCACGCGCCAGGCCAGGTATAGCGTGACCAGGTAGGCCAGCGGCATCACGTACACGGTGGTGCCGGCGCCGACGTGCAGCGAGAACTGATAGACCTTGCCCATCTCCGGGTTATTCAGCAGCATGCGCAGCGCCGACGCCGAGTACAGGAAGGGCAGGCCGAACACGGCGCCGGCCAGCGCCGCGCCACGCGCGAAGGCGGGCAACTGCTGCTGCAAGGCGCGGTTGCGGGTCAGGTAGATCAGGAAGAAGGGCAGCGCCAGCACCATGCTCAGTTTTGCCGATACCGCCGCTGCACACAAGGCGCCTGCCGCCGCCAGCTGCCGCCGCCGCGTGCAGTACAGCGCCGCCACCAGCAACAGCATCGGCACCACGTCGTTCAGGCCGAGGCCATAGGTGGCCAGCAGCATCACGGGCGACAGCCAGTACAAGGCCAGCAGCAGCGTGTCGCGGCCGGGCAGCATCCGGCTCAGCACCAGCAGCAGCAACAGGTCCGCGCCCAGCAGGCCGGCGCCGTAGGCATGGCCGATGCCGATCCCGGCCGCCTTGGCCAGCAATGCCAGCGGCATCAGCGCCAGCCACATGACGTAACCGTAGGGGAAGGCCGCCGGCGTGCCGCCCTGGGCGAGGAACACCGTCCAGGGATCGGCGGACAGCTGGCCGGCGCTGGCGGACAGGAAGGGCGCATACCATTCGGTGACGGCGTGCGGCACGATCGTCGCCAGCATCGCGATCCTCAGCGCCAGGCCGAATGCAAACAGCGGATGGCGGAACAGGCGCATCATGCAAGCACCTGGTCTTGCGACAGATCCCGCCACAGGTCCGGCCGTTTGGTGCAGACCGCGTCGGCGACGATGCCGCGTTCGGCCAGCAGCGCCGCCAGTTGGGCGATTTCTTCCGTGCCCCGTCCCTGCAGCTCCGGCGACACCAGGCATAGCTTGAAGCCCGCGCCACGCAGGCGCGCGGCGTCCCCGCCGCTGAGCGGGAAGCGGCTGAAGCAGTCGACCCACACCCAGTCGATCTGTCCGGCCAGCGTCAGCGCCGTGTCGACGGATTCGAACTCCGACACCCGCACCGCGCAACGCCGCTCACCGGCCCTGGCCCACTTCACCAGGAAGGGAAAGGACTGGTCGAGGAAAAAATAGTCTTCGATGCCGTGCTTGCGCAGCAGCGCGATCAGCGGCGCTTCCAGGCCTTCCTCCTTGACGTTGAGGATCAGCGTGCCGTGGCGGTAGGCCGACAGCCACGGTTCGAACGCCTCGCCGGGCGTCAAGGGATCGTGATGGATGATGAGCCGCCCGCCGTCGCTGCGGATATCGACTTCCACGCCGAGGTGTTCGGGCGTGTCGGCCAATTGGGCCAGGGTATTGCGGCGATGTGAGATCAGTTTCATGGTTTCAGTGAGTTTTTTAATTGCAGGCTGAAGTCGACGGTGCGCCGGATGAATTTCCGCTTGGCCGCCCAGTTGACGTTCCAGTGCGAGACGCCGTGCGCGCGCTCGCCGAAGTGCACGGGGAAGCGGTGCACAGCCAACCCGGCGCGGCGTGCCTGGTAGTAGGCGTACAGGTCGAGCGAGAAGTCGTGGGGTGCGTTGCGCCAGGTGTCGAAGAAGCGCCTGGAAAACATGGTCGGCTGGGCGTTGATGTCCCACAGCGGGGTCGCCAGCAGCAGCGTCTCGAAGGCGCTCATGCCGGCGGTGAACAGCACATCGGCCAGCGGCCTGCCGTAGCGGCGGCCCTTGACGAAAATGCCGTCGCCGTGGCGTTCGAACAGGGCTAGTCCGTGCAAGGCGTCCTGCGGATCGGTCTGGAGGTCGGCATGGGTCCAGCCGACGATCTCGCCGGTGGCCGCCGCCAGTCCCGCCAAGATGCCGTGGCCGTAGCCCTGGTTGACGTCGACGCGGATGCTGCGGCAACCGGGGCAGGCCGGCAGCAGCGCGGCCAGCACCTGCGGGCTGTCGTCGGTTGAACCGTTATCGACAAGGATGATTTCGACGTCGTCCCGCAGCGCCAGTGGATAGCAGCGCTTGAGTAGAAGAGGCAGATTGGCGGCTTCGTTGTAGCAGGGGATCACCAGCGAGAATCTCATGGCAGCTCCGTACGGCGGGCGTGGGAGAAGACCAGCGTCTTCATGCCGATGAAGTTCAGCGTGGCCGATACGCCGGTCGCCGCCACGAAGGCCAGCGGTACCGCAACTGCGGGTCCGGCCGCGTCCAGCATCCGCAGCACGACGGCGTTGACCGCGACGTTCGCGGCCAGCGTTGCGCCGTACAGGACGGCGAAGCGCGCCGCGCTGCCGGGAGCTGCGGCGCGGTGGCCGAAGGTCCAGCGGCGGTTGGCGCAGTAGGCGAACACCGTACCCGCCAGGAAGCCGATAGCTTTGGCCGGCGCGGTGGCCGCCAGCCCGGACGCCATCAACGCGCGATAGACCAGCAGGTCCACCAGCACCGTCAGCGTGCCGACCACCAGGAACACCGGCAGCTCGCGCCGCATCACGCCATCCTCCCGGGATCGGCCGGTGTGATAGCGCGGTAGCGGTGCGCCAGCTCCGTCACGGCTTCGGCGGGAACGCGGGCGTCCTGCTCCAGCGTGTACGGATGGCCGGCCCATTTGTGGAAGCAGGACTGCCAGTACTCGAAGGTACGCAGGTCATCCGGCGTGCCCCAGGACAGGTAGTGGTCCACTTCGAACAGGCGGCAGTTCAGCCCCATGGCGATGGCGTCGTTGATGCAGGAGTCCAGGTAGTACTCGCCGTTGACGCGGCCGTCGCGCGCGATCAGCGCATCCACCAGTCGGCGCAGGTCGGTGGCGCGGCGGAAAGTAAAGGCGCCCAGCACGATGGCGTCGGTGGCGGGATCTGCCAGCGGCGTCTTGACCGATATGCTGCGGATGCGGCCCTGGTCCTCGTCGATCCAGCCGAACATCTGCGGCCTGCGGATGGCGTTGGCGTTGCCGCGCACGCCCCATACGATCACGTCGACCTGCGGATCGTCGGCGAGCCGGCGGAACGCCGCCTGGTCGTACAGCATGCCGAAGTCGCATGCGCCCACCGTCAACGGGCCTTGCGTGTCCAAAGCCGCTACGGCCAGCGCGTCGACGCCGGCCAGCGCGGTGCAGGCCTGGCCTTCGCTGACCTGGGGCAGGGTGGCGATCACGGCGCCGGGATGGCGTTGGCGCAGTTCGTCGGCGATTGCTGCATGGCCCGGCATGTCGGCGCGCAGCACGAAGCAGTGCTGCAGCGCCGGCGGCAGGTCATGCACGGCCTGCGCCACCATCGGTTGTCCGGAGACGCCGATCAGCGGCTTGGTCAGCGCGTAGCCCTGGTCGGCGAAGCGCTGGCCCATGCCGGCCATCGGCAGCACCAGCGCGCCCGCCGCCGGGGCCTCCGGTGACGCGGCCGCGGACTCCGGCCGCTGCGCCAGGCGGGCGAAGGCGGACGACCAGCCCCGGTATTCGGCCACGTCATCTGGCGTCCCCCACTGCATGAAGTGCTGCAGCGGGTAGACTGCCACGCGCCGGCCGGCCGCCAGCATCGGACGGTAGGCCAGGCTAACGTAGTACTCCCCGCCGACCGTCAGTTGCTGTTCCATCGCGGCCGTGAAGGCCTCTTCCATCAACCGCCCCGACGCAAAGTAGTAGCTGCCGCTGGACGCATATTCTTCCATGCGGTTGTCGGTGTACGGCTGCTTTTCCTGGATGGCCTGCACCCATCCGTTATGCTCGCGCATGTAGGCATAGTTGGTGCTGCCCAGCGTGTGCGGGTGGAAGCCGCGATAGGCCGGAATCGCGCCGTCGCACTCGTTGATCGCGACGAACTGCTTGAAGTGCCGCCAGTCCCAGTAGCAGCTGAAGTCGCAGTAGTTCACCAGCACCGGACGCTCCGGATCGATCAGGTGTCCGACCTGGAGCACCGCGTGCACCGGGCCGAGTTTATGCGGCGCGATAGCGGCGATGCGGCCCTGCGGGCACCAGCGGCGCAGCACTTCCTCCATGCGGTAAGCCGGCTCGCGCAGATGCTCCTCGTTGCAGATGAAGAGGAAGTCCGCGTCCGCATCGAACATCTCGATGACATGGGCGATGATCGGCTTGCCGTCGATCTCGATCAATGGCTTGGGCAATTCGTAGCCGGCGCGGCGAAAGCGCTCGCCGAAGCCGGACATCGGTACGATGATTTGCATGGATCGCATGGTTCAGAGCTGGAACAGGTAATTGAGTTTGATGAAAGCCTTGCGGCCGGTATGCAGCTCCAGCCCGCGCGTGCGTTCCAGCAGTGCCGGATTGCCCACCAGTTGCAGGTTTTCCTGGCGGTCCGTATAGCCGGCGAACAGCGACGTGCCGGGGCTCAGCAGATAGCTGAACAGCAGGTCGGCGGTCAGCTGTTTGCCGCCGGGGAGCGCGGTCAGCTGGCTGTTGGTGCGCAGGTTGGTGTAGTCCAGGATCAGGTGGGCCGACAGGAAGCGGCTGTACTGGTAGTTGAACTTGGTGCGCGACAGCAGCTCGCGGTACACGCCGGTGCCGGCGCCCACGCCCACCATGCCGCTCTTGGTGCGCAGGTCGTTCCAGAACAGCGTCTGCTCCACGCGGAACTGCGGATGCGGCGTGAACTTGATGTTGGCCGAGACGCTGCGGGCGTCGCCGAGGGCGGCCTGCGTGCCGGCCGCCGGCACATAGTTGATCACGTCGTTCTGGCCGACCTTCACCCAGCCGTTCAGCCAGTCGAACCATTCGGTGCTGGCGGCCAGCTGGTAGCCGTTCTTGTGGAAACGCTGGCCGGCGTACAGTTCATGCGCGTCGAGCCTGTGGGCTTCGAAGGTGGTGGCGCGCAGGCCCTTGACGGTGTACCAGGCGTCGCTCGACCAGTCTTGCAGCTGGCCGTCGTGGTCCTTGGTGTAGAGCGCCTTGATGCTCGGCCCCGTGCTGACCAGCCAGGGGGCGTCGGTGAAGTTCCACATATAGCTCGCTTCCTGGCCCAGCTGGCGGATATCGGTGCGCGGGATGAAGGCCAGCTCGCTCTCGAAACGGCGCGACACGTCGAGATAGGTGGCCGCGTAGTTGAAGCTGCGGTCGGTGCGCCGCAGTTCGGCATAGGCCAGGCTGCCGGTGCTGTCCGGCGCGCCGCTGTCGCTGGTGCGGCTGCTGGCCGCCTGGCCGCTGGCCACCCAGTTTTCGTCCAGTTTCCAGCGCAGGTCGGCCCCGGCGACGGTGTTGGCATGGCCGGCGATGCGGCGGTCTGTCACCATCGCGCCCAGGTTCGAATCGGTATCAAAGTCGCGCTGGCCGCGCGCCACGGTGATGCGGGCCTTCTTGCCGTATGCCGGATCGCCCGGCGCCGCCAGCTTGCCTGGCGCCTCGTCGTTCATCAGCAGGCCGCCCAGCGACCAGTTGCCGGTGCGGCCGGTGATGCGCGCGCCCAGTTGCGGGTCGATGATGCGGCGCGAGAAGAACAGCTGCTGCGGCGTGGCGAAGAAGCCGGAATTCTCCAGGAAGAACGGGCGCTTTTCCGGGAACTGCACTTCGTAGCGCTGATCGATGATGACCTGCGGTTCGTCCGATTCGACTTCGCTGAAGTCGGGATTGAAGGTCAGGTCGACCGCGAAGGCGTCGGCCAGCACGAACTTGGCGTCCAGGCCGGCCTGGTTTTTGTTGTCGTGCTGCCAGCCGGGGCGCGTCGGATCGCTCTGGTCGAGCGCGCGGCTGCGGCCCAGGTATGCGTAGGGATTGAGCTGGATGTTGCGGCCGGCCGAGACCGGGGCGGCGATTTCCGCCGCCGCCATCTGCGGCACGAAGGCTTCCTGGCGCTGGGTGATGTAGGGCCAGTATGAGAACTCGTTCAGGCGCGGCACGATGCGGCCCACCGACACGCCCCAGTCCTGCACGTCGGCGCTGCGGAAGCGCAGGCTCTTGAACGGAATCGCCATCATGACGACGTAGCCGTCGGCGGTCAGCTTGCCGTCGGAGGTCCACTGGGTGTCGAAGTTGAAATCGTCGCCCACGCCTTCGGTGTGCTTGGCGTCCATCTGCACGCCGTAGGGATTTGCGTAGAAGCGGAATGAGCGCTGCTTGTCGTGGAAGGTGTCCAGGTCCAGCTGCACGGCGTCGTCGCCGGGCAGGTCTTCGCGGCGGGCGATGCGGGCGCGCACGAGTTTCGGATCGTCCTTGCAGACGAAGACGGCGTAGAAGTTCTGGTCGTCATAGGACAGGTAGGCGCGCGTCTCCAGCGACGCAGGCTGGCCGTCGCCTGGCTGGAACTGGCGGAAGCCCTTGACTTCGACGCCTGCATCGGCCGGGATGCCGGCGACATAATCGGACAGCGCAGGCGCATGCGCGGCGCGCGGGATGCGCAGTTTATCCTCGGCGGCGGCCGAAGCGGTGACGAAGATCAGGGCCGACAACAGGTTGCGGCGCAGGCTGGAAGGAGTAGTCAGTTGCATCATATTGCTTTCATTGGTAGGAATCGGAACGCACCTGGGCCATGGCCGGTGCGGTAGCGGTGGTGGATGCTGTACTGCGGTGATGGGAGGCTCCGGCCCGGTCATGCGCCGCGCCATCGCGTGGGCGCAGCGTGGCCCACAGCCACAGGCCCAGCGCCAGCAGCTGGCTCGCGGTCGACACAGTCAGCAGCAGAGGGAGTTGTGCCGGCGTGGCGAGGCTGAATGGCATGACCAGTGCGAACCCCAGCCAGAGCACGGCCAGTCCGGCGGCGCGCATGGCGTTGAAGGTGATGGAGCCGGCCAGCAGGCACCAGAGCCACAGCGCCGGGAACAGGCCGTAGTCGTCGGGCACGAAGGGGCTGCGCAGCGCCGCCAGTCCTAGCAGGGAAATCCAGACCGTGGCCTGGCGCAGTTGCGATGCGCCTTGCGTGCGCCAGGCTGCGACCGCCGCGATCGCCACCAGCAGCAGCGACCAGACCCACGCGGCGCCGGCCACCATGTGATGATCCATGCCGGACAGGCCAAGCAGGCGCAGTTTGAATACCAGCCCTGGTACCGAGTCGTTGATGGCGGCGACGCCTTCCAGGCCGTCGAGCGCCAGCCAGCTCCACAACTCGCCGCTGGCGATGCGCGGCAGTTCGAAGCCGATGAAATCCTTGAACGGCGCGGTGCCCAGCAGCGCCAGGCCCAGGCCCGCGTAGGCCAGCGACCACGCCACGCTCCAGCCCAGTGCGCGCCAGCGGCGGCCGAACAGCAGGTAGGCGCACAGGATGCCGGGGAAGATCTTGACCATGGCGACACCGAGCAGCGCGCCGCCCGCGAGGTTGCGGCCGCGCTGGAACAGCAGCATGGCCAGCACCGACAAGGCCAGCGCCGGCAGCTGGAAGTTCCCGGTCTGTAGCGTGATCAAGGTCGGCAGCGCGAGCCACGCGGCGGGCAGCAGCAGGGCGGCGCGGCGTCCGGCCTGGCCGCCGATCCAGCCGCACAAGGCCAGCATGGCGCCGGCCAGCAGCGCGGCATCGAGCGCGAACCATACTGCCCGTAGTTGCAGGAAGCCACCGCCAACGGCGCCGACGGCGCGCGGCAGCAGAAGGAACTGCGGCGGATACAGGTAGGCGTCCAGCTTGAAGCGGCCTTCGCTGCCTTCGTACGGGGTCGCTTCGTAGATATTCACGCCACCCGGCTTGGCCAGTTCCGAGGCTTTCCAGTAACCGGACAGGCAGCTGTGGTTGACGTAGAAGGGATCGAACCAGATCGCCGAGGCTTGCGGGCGCTGCGGATCGGCCATGTAGACCCCGAGGCCGGCGGTGCGCGCCAACGCGGTCAGCGCCAGCAGCAGCCACAGGACGGACAGCAGGCGGCGGCCGTTGGAGATGCCGTCGAACTGCGCCGGCAGCCGCCGCGCCAGCCGTGGGCTGAGCAGCAGGGCCGCGGCCAGCGGCAGCAGCGCCAGCAAGGCTTGCGGCGACGACGGCGCGAACAGCACGCTGCAGCCGACGGCGGCGAACATGCCGAACAACGCCGCCAACAGCAGCGCGATCACGCGCCGCTCGATGGAGATGGAAACAGGTCGATTCATGGTTTGACTCCGATGGCGTAGGCAAGTCCGGCGCAGCACAGCGCGGCGATGCCGGCCAGCGCGGTGCGCAGCAGGCGTTCCTGGCGGTGCGAGCGTTCCAGCGCTTCGCCGTAAGGCATGGTGGAATGGGCGATCATGGTGTACAGCGGCAGCCAGCTGCGCGGCCACAAACGGTTCAGCGCCAGGTCTAGCCGTTTGCGGGCGATGAACCACGGCGACTGCACTTTCTGCCGCAGCTCGACGAAGTTGGCCTTCGACAGCTCGGCCAGCACGTCGGTGTGGGGACGGCGCTGCTGTTCGTAGCGGCTGAAGGCTGCAGCCAGGTCCTGCGGGTGGTCCGCCAGCGCCGCCATCAGCACGCAGCAGTCTTCAAAGGCGGAGTTCATGCCCTGGCCGTAGAACGGATAGACGGCGTGGCAGGCGTCGCCCAGCAGCACGGCCCAGTCGCCGAAGCGCCACGGTGCGGTGCGGGTGGTGATCAGGGAGCCGGTCGGATGGCGCTCCCACTGATCCAGCAGCCCTGGCAGCAGCGGCAGCAGGTCGGGGAAGTACTTGGCGAACAGCGCGCTGACCTGTTCCGGCGTGCGCACGGTGGCGAAGCTTTCTTCGCCCTCGAACGGCAGGAACAAGGTCAGCGTGTGCGAACCGTCCAGGTTGGGATGCGAGACGAACAGGCAGTGGCTGCGCGGCCAGACATGGAGCGCGGTCAGCTCGATCACCGAACTGCCGTCCGGACGGGCCGCCAGTGTGAGTTCCTTGTAGCCCCATTCCAGGTACTCCTGATGGTAGTCGGCGCGTTCGCCGTGCTGCAGCTCGCGGCGCATGGCGGAGAAGGCGCCGTCTGCGCCAGCTACCCACTTAGGCTGCACTGTCACACTTCCATCCGGGGTGTCGAATTCCAGCGTGCGGTTGGCCTTGTCCGCGCGTACCAGACGATGCTCGAAGTGCAGCCTGACCTGCGGATGCTGCTGCGCACGGTCCAGCAGCAGGTGATTGAGTTCGTTGCGGTCGATGGAATGGAGTACCTCGCCGGCGTCCTTGCCGTAGGCCTGGTAGCGGGTGCTGCCGTCGGGCGCGTGGATCACGCGGCCGCTCATCACCACCGAGCGGGCCAGCACGTCGTCCAGCAGGCCCACCATGCGCAGGCCCTGCATGCCGCGCTTGGACAGGCCCAGATTGATGGAGCGGCCGGCGCCGGCCGACTGGCGGCGCGGGTCGGGGCGCCGTTCGTACAGGTCAACGCCATGGCCTTGCCGCGCCAGCGCCAGTGCCAGCAGCGAACCGGCCAGTCCACCGCCGACGATGGCGATGCGGGCGCCGTCGGCGTCCTGCGCGGGTTTCATCGCCGTGGTCATGGACGGCCCCCCAGCAAGGTGCCGGCAGCATCGGCCGTTGCGGCGTTGGCGCCGGCGCCTGCAACCGCAGCGCCATCGACGGCGGCAACGGCAGGCAGCAGCGCCAGCCGGATGTCGATGCGTTGTTCGACTTCGGCCTCGATTACGCCGTCCAACGCCTGTTCGAGCTTGGTGCTCGGCAGTGTGCCGGCCATGCGGTACAGGTAGGAGCGCAGGAAGGCGGCGCGCACGCTGGCCGGATAGCCGGCCCTCAGCAGGAAGGGCAGGTCGGAATCGACCATGTGCCGGATGGCGAGCATCGGGATCGGGCTGCGCAGCGGCCGGAACTCGGGGTTGCGCAGGCCTTCGCTCTCGTTCGCCGAGTGGAACTCGCCCAGCATCAGGCCCATGTCGACGAAGTCGCGCTTGAGCCGGTACTGCACTTCGTCGACCACGGCTGCGCCTTCCGTACCCAGGTTGGGAAAGACCACCATGAACGCCTTGTTGATCGCATCGGGTCCGCGGGTCGGCTCGGTGGCCAGGAACAGGTCGCGGTATTGGCTGATGATCGCGCTGATCTTGTCGAGGCTCAGGTCGCGGTCGGTGATTTCCGCCAGCCAGATGCTGTCCTGTAGCAGCGAGACAGGCACGAACGGGCATACCGCGCCCTTGCGGCCCAGGTCCGGATGGGGGCGGGCCAGGAAGGCGCGCACCCAATCCATCACCTGGGCCAGTGGCGTGCCGCCGGGGTATTCGCGGTCGACTTCGGAAACGCGCATCAGGCGTGGAGATGCAGCAGGATGGGCTGCGGTCTCCGCGTGGGCCGCCGCCATCGGGCAGGTCGCCTGCGGCTGCGTGGATTGAGGATCTTTTTGAGTCATCATGTCACCATCGTGAGAAGTTGTTATGCACGGTCGCCGGAGTTAAGCTCATGCCGGCTCGCGATACGTCGTGGTTGGCGGCGTCCGCGCCGTTTCTGTTTGCGCCGGGCCGCTGATCGCGTCCGGCAGTTGTTCGACCTGGCGTATCGCCTTGATGCAGTAGGCCGCCATGGCGACCGTCGCCATCAGCAGACCGAGGACGATGAACATCAGGCCTATTCCGCGACCGGGCCCGGTGCCGATCACCATTCCGACCGAGCCGGCCAGCGCGCCGCCGTGCGCCAGCATCGGTTCGAACAGCTGCTCGGCCAGGGGGCCGGCGAGGCAGTAGCCGAGCGGCATGGCGGCCTCCGACAGCAACCGCTGGATCGCGAAACAGCGGCCCTGCAGTTCGGCCGGCACCTTGCTCTGCCAGATGCTGTCGTTGGAGGCGCTAATGGCAGGCAGCACCGCGAACATCGCGAAGCCGGCCGCTGTCACCAGCACGAACGATGGCGCCAGGCCATGCACGGCGATCGCCAATCCGGCCAGCAGCGAGCAGCCCAGCACTCCATGGATGCGGCGGCGCGGGCCGCCGGTTGCGGTCATCGCCAGCCCGCCCAGCAGCAGGCCGGCGCCGCCTATGCCCATCTGCAGCCCCAGTCGCGCCGGATCGGCGAACGACAGCACCAGCGGCGTGATGGCGATGCTGGCGATCCCGAACAGGAAGTTATTGACGCCGAAGACCGACAGCAGGCCAAGCAGGCCGCCGCGCTGGCGTACGTAGCGGAAGCCGTCGCCGGCCTCGCGCCACAGGCTTTCGCCGCCCTCGCTGCGCTCCGGCCGCGGCACCCTGGCCAGCGCCAACGCGGCGGCTCCGGCCAGGAAGCTGGCGGCGTCGATCATCAGCACGCCGTGCAGGCTGAATGCGGTGACAAGCACGCCGGCCAGCAGCGGTCCGGCCACCTGCGCGACGGCGGCGCCGGTCTGCACCAGGCCATTGACGCGGGTCAGCTGGTCGCGGCTGGCCAGCAGCGGAATGCTGGCCGAGTAGGCCGGGGCCAGGAAGGCATTGGCCACGGCCGTGACGGCGACAGCGGCGTAGATGTGCCATAGCTCCAGGCGGCCGGCGGCCAGCAGCCCCGCCAGCGACAGCATGGTGGCGGCCGACAGCAGCTCGCAACACAGCATGACGCGCCGCCTGTCCCAACGGTCCACCAGCGCGCCGGCCAGCGGCGACACCAGCAGCGCTGGCACCGACATGGCGACGAAGATCAGCGCGAAGCGCGTCGTCGATCCGGTCTCCTGCAAGACCCAGATGCCCAGCGCGAAAGCCGACAGACGCGAGCCGACGCCGGAGATCAGCTGGCCGAACCAGATCAGCAGGAAGTTGCGCAGTCCACGGTCGTGGCTCACAACGCGGCTCATGCTGCGGCCTCGTTCCGGCGCGGCGCAGGCAGGAACCCACGCTGCTGCATGAAGCCGATGTAGGTCTCCAGCAGCGTGCGGTCGGCCGGCGGGCAGACGGTGCCCAGCGGCGCCACCGCGCCCATCGTAGCGCTGCAATCGAAGGCTGGTTCGCGCGGATCGACCTGCTCCGGGAACAGCGGTGCGAAAGTGGCCAGCGCATTGTCGCGTGACTTGGCGGCGGCGTCCTGCAGCGCGGTCCTCCAGGTCCCGTAGTCCGCCTGGTCCAGCGCATAGCCGGCGGCGCGCAGCGTCGCTACCAGTTCTCCGAGCGACATGCGGTGCGGATTGAGGAAGTGGAAATTGCCATTCTGGTCGCCTGCGCCGAGTGCCAACTGGACGATGGCGCGGCTGACGTAGTCCACCGGCGCCATGTCGAAGCCGTCGCCGTCGAGGCGTGGCGCCAGGCCCAGTTGCACGCAACCCTTGATCCAGGAGCTGAAGTAGTCTCCCAGGTTGCAGCCGCCGGTGCGGCTGTCGCCGGTGATGCGGGCAGGCCGGTAGACGGCGACAGGCAGGCCGCGCGCACGCGCCGCCAGCGCCAGCTGTTCGGCCACCCACTTGCTTTGGTTGTAGCCGCCTTGCTGGCCTTCCGCCTTCGGTGGAGCGGAGCGCTCGCGGACGGTAGCTTCTAGCTGGTCTTCGGTGACGTAGACGCCCAGCGTGGAGACCAGGTGCACCGGTTTGATCCGGACGCTGGAAGCCAGCCGCAGTACTGCCAGCGTGCCGCCGGCGTTGGCTGCCGCCAGGCTTTCGTAGGGGGCAAGGAAGTTGACCTGGCCGCCGTTGTGGAAGATCGCATCGACGCGCGCCGCCATCGCGGCAAAGGTGTCGGTGTCCAGCCCCAGGTCCGGGGCGGCGAGATCGCCTTGCAGCGGGACGATGCGCCGTTCGTCGCCGTCCCGCCACAAACCGTAGCTTTGCAGGTTGGCGCGGATGCGTTGCAGGCATTCCGGCAGCGTCGCGGCGCGCACCAGGCAGACGATTTCGGCGTCGGTCGCGTCGAGCAGGTCGCGCAGCAGATAGGCGCCGAGGAAGCCGGTGGCGCCGGTGATCAATACCGAACGTGGCGCGCCGCGCGCCGCGCCACGTTCGGTATTGATCACCGGCGCCACCGGCTTCCTCGGCGCCTATCTGCTGCGCGACCTGCTCGACGCGACCGACGCCGAAATCGTCTGCCTGGTGCGCGCCGCGACGCTGCCGGAATGCCTGCAACGCATCCGCGCCAACCTGCAAAGCTACGGTTTGTGGCGGGACGGCGACGAACGGCGCATCGTCCCGCTGCAAGGCGATCTCGCCGCCCCGGACCTG
This sequence comes from Duganella sp. HH101, assembly GCF_001758795.1. Lineage (NCBI taxonomy): Bacteria > Pseudomonadati > Pseudomonadota > Betaproteobacteria > Burkholderiales > Oxalobacteraceae > Duganella > Duganella sp. HH101. The sequence continues at coordinate 265,261 of NZ_LRON01000007.1, forward strand.
GGGCTGGACACCGACACCTTTGCCGCGATGGCGGCGCGCGTCGATGCGATCTTCCACAACGGCGGCCAGGTCAACTTCCTTGCCCCCTACGAAAGCCTGGCGGCAGCCAACGCCGGCGGCACGCTGGCAGTACTGCGGCTGGCTTCCAGCGTCCGGATCAAACCGGTGCACCTGGTCTCCACGCTGGGCGTCTACGTCACCGAAGACCAGCTAGAAGCTACCGTCCGCGAGCGCTCCGCTCCACCGAAGGCGGAAGGCCAGCAAGGCGGCTACAACCAAAGCAAGTGGGTGGCCGAACAGCTGGCGCTGGCGGCGCGTGCGCGCGGCCTGCCTGTCGCCGTCTACCGGCCTGCCCGCATCACCGGCGACAGCCGCACCGGCGGCTGCAACCTGGGAGACTACTTCAGCTCCTGGATCAAGGGTTGCGTGCAACTGGGCCTGGCGCCACGCCTCGACGGCGACGGCTTCGACATGGCGCCGGTGGACTACGTCAGCCGCGCCATCGTCCAGTTGGCACTCGGCGCAGGCGACCAGAATGGCAATTTCCACTTCCTCAATCCGCACCGCATGTCGCTCGGAGAACTGGTAGCGACGCTGCGCGCCGCCGGCTATGCGCTGGACCAGGCGGACTACGGGACCTGGAGGACCGCGCTGCAGGACGCCGCCGCCAAGTCACGCGACAATGCGCTGGCCACTTTCGCACCGCTGTTCCCGGAGCAGGTCGATCCGCGCGAACCAGCCTTCGATTGCAGCGCTACGATGGGCGCGGTGGCGCCGCTGGGCACCGTCTGCCCGCCGGCCGACCGCACGCTGCTGGAGACCTACATCGGCTTCATGCAGCAGCGTGGGTTCCTGCCTGCGCCGCGCCGGAACGAGGCCGCAGCATGAGCCGCGTTGTGAGCCACGACCGTGGACTGCGCAACTTCCTGCTGATCTGGTTCGGCCAGCTGATCTCCGGCGTCGGCTCGCGTCTGTCGGCTTTCGCGCTGGGCATCTGGGTCTTGCAGGAGACCGGATCGACGACGCGCTTCGCGCTGATCTTCGTCGCCATGTCGGTGCCAGCGCTGCTGGTGTCGCCGCTGGCCGGCGCGCTGGTGGACCGTTGGGACAGGCGGCGCGTCATGCTGTGTTGCGAGCTGCTGTCGGCCGCCACCATGCTGTCGCTGGCGGGGCTGCTGGCCGCCGGCCGCCTGGAGCTATGGCACATCTACGCCGCTGTCGCCGTCACGGCCGTGGCCAATGCCTTCCTGGCCCCGGCCTACTCGGCCAGCATTCCGCTGCTGGCCAGCCGCGACCAGCTGACCCGCGTCAATGGCCTGGTGCAGACCGGCGCCGCCGTCGCGCAGGTGGCCGGACCGCTGCTGGCCGGCGTGCTTGTCACCGCATTCAGCCTGCACGGCGTGCTGATGATCGACGCCGCCAGCTTCCTGGCCGGAGCCGCCGCGTTGGCGCTGGCCAGGGTGCCGCGGCCGGAGCGCAGCGAGGGCGGCGAAAGCCTGTGGCGCGAGGCCGGCGACGGCTTCCGCTACGTACGCCAGCGCGGCGGCCTGCTTGGCCTGCTGTCGGTCTTCGGCGTCAATAACTTCCTGTTCGGGATCGCCAGCATCGCCATCACGCCGCTGGTGCTGTCGTTCGCCGATCCGGCGCGACTGGGGCTGCAGATGGGCATAGGCGGCGCCGGCCTGCTGCTGGGCGGGCTGGCGATGACCGCAACCGGCGGCCCGCGCCGCCGCATCCATGGAGTGCTGGGCTGCTCGCTGCTGGCCGGATTGGCGATCGCCGTGCATGGCCTGGCGCCATCGTTCGTGCTGGTGACAGCGGCCGGCTTCGCGATGTTCGCGGTGCTGCCTGCCATTAGCGCCTCCAACGACAGCATCTGGCAGAGCAAGGTGCCGGCCGAACTGCAGGGCCGCTGTTTCGCGATCCAGCGGTTGCTGTCGGAGGCCGCCATGCCGCTCGGCTACTGCCTCGCCGGCCCCCTGGCCGAGCAGCTGTTCGAACCGATGCTGGCGCACGGCGGCGCGCTGGCCGGCTCGGTCGGAATGGTGATCGGCACCGGGCCCGGTCGCGGAATAGGCCTGATGTTCATCGTCCTCGGTCTGCTGATGGCGACGGTCGCCATGGCGGCCTACTGCATCAAGGCGATACGCCAGGTCGAACAACTGCCGGACGCGATCAGCGGCCCGGCGCAAACAGAAACGGCGCGGACGCCGCCAACCACGACGTATCGCGAGCCGGCATGAGCTTAACTCCGGCGACCGTGCATAACAACTTCTCACGATGGTGACATGATGACTCAAAAAGATCCTCAATCCACGCAGCCGCAGGCGACCTGCCCGATGGCGGCGGCCCACGCGGAGACCGCAGCCCATCCTGCTGCATCTCCACGCCTGATGCGCGTTTCCGAAGTCGACCGCGAATACCCCGGCGGCACGCCACTGGCCCAGGTGATGGATTGGGTGCGCGCCTTCCTGGCCCGCCCCCATCCGGACCTGGGCCGCAAGGGCGCGGTATGCCCGTTCGTGCCTGTCTCGCTGCTACAGGACAGCATCTGGCTGGCGGAAATCACCGACCGCGACCTGAGCCTCGACAAGATCAGCGCGATCATCAGCCAATACCGCGACCTGTTCCTGGCCACCGAGCCGACCCGCGGACCCGATGCGATCAACAAGGCGTTCATGGTGGTCTTTCCCAACCTGGGTACGGAAGGCGCAGCCGTGGTCGACGAAGTGCAGTACCGGCTCAAGCGCGACTTCGTCGACATGGGCCTGATGCTGGGCGAGTTCCACTCGGCGAACGAGAGCGAAGGCCTGCGCAACCCCGAGTTCCGGCCGCTGCGCAGCCCGATCCCGATGCTCGCCATCCGGCACATGGTCGATTCCGACCTGCCCTTCCTGCTGAGGGCCGGCTATCCGGCCAGCGTGCGCGCCGCCTTCCTGCGCTCCTACCTGTACCGCATGGCCGGCACACTGCCGAGCACCAAGCTCGAACAGGCGTTGGACGGCGTAATCGAGGCCGAAGTCGAACAACGCATCGACATCCGGCTGGCGCTGCTGCCTGCCGTTGCCGCCGTCGATGGCGCTGCGGTTGCAGGCGCCGGCGCCAACGCCGCAACGGCCGATGCTGCCGGCACCTTGCTGGGGGGCCGTCCATGACCACGGCGATGAAACCCGCGCAGGACGCCGACGGCGCCCGCATCGCCATCGTCGGCGGTGGACTGGCCGGTTCGCTGCTGGCACTGGCGCTGGCGCGGCAAGGCCATGGCGTTGACCTGTACGAACGGCGCCCCGACCCGCGCCGCCAGTCGGCCGGCGCCGGCCGCTCCATCAATCTGGGCCTGTCCAAGCGCGGCATGCAGGGCCTGCGCATGGTGGGCCTGCTGGACGACGTGCTGGCCCGCTCGGTGGTGATGAGCGGCCGCGTGATCCACGCGCCCGACGGCAGCACCCGCTACCAGGCCTACGGCAAGGACGCCGGCGAGGTACTCCATTCCATCGACCGCAACGAACTCAATCACCTGCTGCTGGACCGTGCGCAGCAGCATCCGCAGGTCAGGCTGCACTTCGAGCATCGTCTGGTACGCGCGGACAAGGCCAACCGCACGCTGGAATTCGACACCCCGGATGGAAGTGTGACAGTGCAGCCTAAGTGGGTAGCTGGCGCAGACGGCGCCTTCTCCGCCATGCGCCGCGAGCTGCAGCACGGCGAACGCGCCGACTACCATCAGGAGTACCTGGAATGGGGCTACAAGGAACTCACACTGGCGGCCCGTCCGGACGGCAGTTCGGTGATCGAGCTGACCGCGCTCCATGTCTGGCCGCGCAGCCACTGCCTGTTCGTCTCGCATCCCAACCTGGACGGTTCGCACACGCTGACCTTGTTCCTGCCGTTCGAGGGCGAAGAAAGCTTCGCCACCGTGCGCACGCCGGAACAGGTCAGCGCGCTGTTCGCCAAGTACTTCCCCGACCTGCTGCCGCTGCTGCCAGGGCTGCTGGATCAGTGGGAGCGCCATCCGACCGGCTCCCTGATCACCACCCGCACCGCACCGTGGCGCTTCGGCGACTGGGCCGTGCTGCTGGGCGACGCCTGCCACGCCGTCTATCCGTTCTACGGCCAGGGCATGAACTCCGCCTTTGAAGACTGCTGCGTGCTGATGGCGGCGCTGGCGGACCACCCGCAGGACCTGGCTGCAGCCTTCAGCCGCTACGAACAGCAGCGCCGTCCCCACACCGACGTGCTGGCCGAGCTGTCGAAGGCCAACTTCGTCGAGCTGCGGCAGAAAGTGCAGTCGCCGTGGTTCATCGCCCGCAAACGGCTAGACCTGGCGCTGAACCGTTTGTGGCCGCGCAGCTGGCTGCCGCTGTACACCATGATCGCCCATTCCACCATGCCTTACGGCGAAGCGCTGGAACGCTCGCACCGCCAGGAACGCCTGCTGCGCACCGCGCTGGCCGGCATCGCCGCGCTGTGCTGCGCCGGACTTGCCTACGCCATCGGAGTCAAACCATGAATCGACCTGTTTCCATCTCCATCGAGCGGCGCGTGATCGCGCTGCTGTTGGCGGCGTTGTTCGGCATGTTCGCCGCCGTCGGCTGCAGCGTGCTGTTCGCGCCGTCGTCGCCGCAAGCCTTGCTGGCGCTGCTGCCGCTGGCCGCGGCCCTGCTGCTCAGCCCACGGCTGGCGCGGCGGCTGCCGGCGCAGTTCGACGGCATCTCCAACGGCCGCCGCCTGCTGTCCGTCCTGTGGCTGCTGCTGGCGCTGACCGCGTTGGCGCGCACCGCCGGCCTCGGGGTCTACATGGCCGATCCGCAGCGCCCGCAAGCCTCGGCGATCTGGTTCGATCCCTTCTACGTCAACCACAGCTGCCTGTCCGGTTACTGGAAAGCCTCGGAACTGGCCAAGCCGGGTGGCGTGAATATCTACGAAGCGACCCCGTACGAAGGCAGCGAAGGCCGCTTCAAGCTGGACGCCTACCTGTATCCGCCGCAGTTCCTTCTGCTGCCGCGCGCCGTCGGCGCCGTTGGCGGTGGCTTCCTGCAACTACGGGCAGTATGGTTCGCGCTCGATGCCGCGCTGCTGGCCGGCGCCATGCTGGCCTTGTGCGGCTGGATCGGCGGCCAGGCCGGACGCCGCGCCGCCCTGCTGCTGCCCGCCGCGTGGCTCGCGCTGCCGACCTTGATCACGCTACAGACCGGGAACTTCCAGCTGCCGGCGCTGGCCTTGTCGGTGCTGGCCATGCTGCTGTTCCAGCGCGGCCGCAACCTCGCGGGCGGCGCGCTGCTCGGTGTCGCCATGGTCAAGATCTTCCCCGGCATCCTGTGCGCCTACCTGCTGTTCGGCCGCCGCTGGCGCGCACTGGGCTGGAGCGTGGCGTGGTCGCTGGCCTACGCGGGCCTGGGCCTGGCGCTGCTGGGCACCGCGCCGTTCAAGGATTTCATCGGCTTCGAACTGCCGCGCATCGCCAGCGGCGAGTTGTGGAGCTGGCTGGCGCTCGACGGCCTGGAAGGCGTCGCCGCCATCAACGACTCGGTACCAGGGCTGGTATTCAAACTGCGCCTGCTTGGCCTGTCCGGCATGGATCATCACATGGTGGCCGGCGCCGCGTGGGTCTGGTCGCTGCTGCTGGTGGCGATCGCGGCGGTCGCAGCCTGGCGCACGCAAGGCGCATCGCAACTGCGCCAGGCCACGGTCTGGATTTCCCTGCTAGGACTGGCGGCGCTGCGCAGCCCCTTCGTGCCCGACGACTACGGCCTGTTCCCGGCGCTGTGGCTCTGGTGCCTGCTGGCCGGCTCCATCACCTTCAACGCCATGCGCGCCGCCGGACTGGCCGTGCTCTGGCTGGGGTTCGCACTGGTCATGCCATTCAGCCTCGCCACGCCGGCACAACTCCCTCTGCTGCTGACTGTGTCGACCGCGAGCCAGCTGCTGGCGCTGGGCCTGTGGCTGTGGGCCACGCTGCGCCCACGCGATGGCGCGGCGCATGACCGGGCCGGAGCCTCCCATCACCGCAGTACAGCATCCACCACCGCTACCGCACCGGCCATGGCCCAGGTGCGTTCCGATTCCTACCAATGAAAGCAATATGATGCAACTGACTACTCCTTCCAGCCTGCGCCGCAACCTGTTGTCGGCCCTGATCTTCGTCACCGCTTCGGCCGCCGCCGAGGATAAACTGCGCATCCCGCGCGCCGCGCATGCGCCTGCGCTGTCCGATTATGTCGCCGGCATCCCGGCCGATGCAGGCGTCGAAGTCAAGGGCTTCCGCCAGTTCCAGCCAGGCGACGGCCAGCCTGCGTCGCTGGAGACGCGCGCCTACCTGTCCTATGACGACCAGAACTTCTACGCCGTCTTCGTCTGCAAGGACGATCCGAAACTCGTGCGCGCCCGCATCGCCCGCCGCGAAGACCTGCCCGGCGACGACGCCGTGCAGCTGGACCTGGACACCTTCCACGACAAGCAGCGCTCATTCCGCTTCTACGCAAATCCCTACGGCGTGCAGATGGACGCCAAGCACACCGAAGGCGTGGGCGACGATTTCAACTTCGACACCCAGTGGACCTCCGACGGCAAGCTGACCGCCGACGGCTACGTCGTCATGATGGCGATTCCGTTCAAGAGCCTGCGCTTCCGCAGCGCCGACGTGCAGGACTGGGGCGTGTCGGTGGGCCGCATCGTGCCGCGCCTGAACGAGTTCTCATACTGGCCCTACATCACCCAGCGCCAGGAAGCCTTCGTGCCGCAGATGGCGGCGGCGGAAATCGCCGCCCCGGTCTCGGCCGGCCGCAACATCCAGCTCAATCCCTACGCATACCTGGGCCGCAGCCGCGCGCTCGACCAGAGCGATCCGACGCGCCCCGGCTGGCAGCACGACAACAAAAACCAGGCCGGCCTGGACGCCAAGTTCGTGCTGGCCGACGCCTTCGCGGTCGACCTGACCTTCAATCCCGACTTCAGCGAAGTCGAATCGGACGAACCGCAGGTCATCATCGATCAGCGCTACGAAGTGCAGTTCCCGGAAAAGCGCCCGTTCTTCCTGGAGAATTCCGGCTTCTTCGCCACGCCGCAGCAGCTGTTCTTCTCGCGCCGCATCATCGACCCGCAACTGGGCGCGCGCATCACCGGCCGCACCGGCAACTGGTCGCTGGGCGGCCTGCTGATGAACGACGAGGCGCCAGGCAAGCTGGCGGCGCCGGGCGATCCGGCATACGGCAAGAAGGCCCGCATCACCGTGGCGCGCGGCCAGCGCGACTTTGATACCGATTCGAACCTGGGCGCGATGGTGACAGACCGCCGCATCGCCGGCCATGCCAACACCGTCGCCGGGGCCGACCTGCGCTGGAAACTGGACGAAAACTGGGTGGCCAGCGGCCAGGCGGCCAGCAGCCGCACCAGCGACAGCGGCGCGCCGGACAGCACCGGCAGCCTGGCCTATGCCGAACTGCGGCGCACCGACCGCAGCTTCAACTACGCGGCCACCTATCTCGACGTGTCGCGCCGTTTCGAGAGCGAGCTGGCCTTCATCCCGCGCACCGATATCCGCCAGCTGGGCCAGGAAGCGAGCTATATGTGGAACTTCACCGACGCCCCCTGGCTGGTCAGCACGGGGCCGAGCATCAAGGCGCTCTACACCAAGGACCACGACGGCCAGCTGCAAGACTGGTCGAGCGACGCCTGGTACACCGTCAAGGGCCTGCGCGCCACCACCTTCGAAGCCCACAGGCTCGACGCGCATGAACTGTACGCCGGCCAGCGTTTCCACAAGAACGGCTACCAGCTGGCCGCCAGCACCGAATGGTTCGACTGGCTGAACGGCTGGGTGAAGGTCGGCCAGAACGACGTGATCAACTATGTGCCGGCGGCCGGCACGCAGGCCGCCCTCGGCGACGCCCGCAGCGTCTCGGCCAACATCAAGTTCACGCCGCATCCGCAGTTCCGCGTGGAGCAGACGCTGTTCTGGAACGACCTGCGCACCAAGAGCGGCATGGTGGGCGTGGGCGCCGGCACCGGCGTGTACCGCGAGCTGCTGTCGCGCACCAAGTTCAACTACCAGTACAGCCGCTTCCTGTCGGCCCACCTGATCCTGGACTACACCAACCTGCGCACCAACAGCCAGCTGACCGCGCTCCCCGGCGGCAAACAGCTGACCGCCGACCTGCTGTTCAGCTATCTGCTGAGCCCCGGCACGTCGCTGTTCGCCGGCTATACGGACCGCCAGGAAAACCTGCAACTGGTGGGCAATCCGGCACTGCTGGAACGCACGCGCGGGCTGGAGCTGCATACCGGCCGCAAGGCTTTCATCAAACTCAATTACCTGTTCCAGCTCTGAACCATGCGATCCATGCAAATCATCGTACCGATGTCCGGCTTCGGCGAGCGCTTTCGCCGCGCCGGCTACGAATTGCCCAAGCCATTGATCGAGATCGACGGCAAGCCGATCATCGCCCATGTCATCGAGATGTTCGATGCGGACGCGGACTTCCTCTTCATCTGCAACGAGGAGCATCTGCGCGAGCCGGCTTACCGCATGGAGGAAGTGCTGCGCCGCTGGTGCCCGCAGGGCCGCATCGCCGCTATCGCGCCGCATAAACTCGGCCCGGTGCACGCGGTGCTCCAGGTCGGACACCTGATCGATCCGGAGCGTCCGGTGCTGGTGAACTACTGCGACTTCAGCTGCTACTGGGACTGGCGGCACTTCAAGCAGTTCGTCGCGATCAACGAGTGCGACGGCGCGATTCCGGCCTATCGCGGCTTCCACCCGCACACGCTGGGCAGCACCAACTATGCCTACATGCGCGAGCATAACGGATGGGTGCAGGCCATCCAGGAAAAGCAGCCGTACACCGACAACCGCATGGAAGAATATGCGTCCAGCGGCAGCTACTACTTTGCGTCGGGGCGGTTGATGGAAGAGGCCTTCACGGCCGCGATGGAACAGCAACTGACGGTCGGCGGGGAGTACTACGTTAGCCTGGCCTACCGTCCGATGCTGGCGGCCGGCCGGCGCGTGGCAGTCTACCCGCTGCAGCACTTCATGCAGTGGGGGACGCCAGATGACGTGGCCGAATACCGGGGCTGGTCGTCCGCCTTCGCCCGCCTGGCGCAGCGGCCGGAGTCCGCGGCCGCGTCACCGGAGGCCCCGGCGGCGGGCGCGCTGGTGCTGCCGATGGCCGGCATGGGCCAGCGCTTCGCCGACCAGGGCTACGCGCTGACCAAGCCGCTGATCGGCGTCTCCGGACAACCGATGGTGGCGCAGGCCGTGCATGACCTGCCGCCGGCGCTGCAGCACTGCTTCGTGCTGCGCGCCGACATGCCGGGCCATGCAGCAATCGCCGACGAACTGCGCCAACGCCATCCCGGCGCCGTGATCGCCACCCTGCCCCAGGTCAGCGAAGGCCAGGCCTGCACCGCGCTGGCCGGCGTCGACGCGCTGGCCGTAGCGGCTTTGGACACGCAAGGCCCGTTGACGGTGGGCGCATGCGACTTCGGCATGCTGTACGACCAGGCGGCGTTCCGCCGGCTCGCCGACGATCCGCAGGTCGACGTGATCGTATGGGGCGTGCGCGGCAACGCCAACGCCATCCGCAGGCCGCAGATGTTCGGCTGGATCGACGAGGACCAGGGCCGCATCCGCAGCATATCGGTCAAGACGCCGCTGGCAGATCCCGCCACCGACGCCATCGTGCTGGGCGCCTTTACTTTCCGCCGCGCCACCGACCTGCGCCGACTGGTGGATGCGCTGATCGCGCGCGACGGCCGCGTCAACGGCGAGTACTACCTGGACTCCTGCATCAACGACGCCATCGCCATGGGGCTGAACTGCCGCCTGTTCGAAGTGGACCACTACCTGTCCTGGGGCACGCCGGATGACCTGCGTACCTTCGAGTACTGGCAGTCCTGCTTCCACAAATGGGCCGGCCATCCGTACACGCTGGAGCAGGACGCCCGCGTTCCCGCCGAAGCCGTGACGGAGCTGGCGCACCGCTACCGCGCTATCACACCGGCCGATCCCGGGAGGATGGCGTGATGCGGCGCGAGCTGCCGGTGTTCCTGGTGGTCGGCACGCTGACGGTGCTGGTGGACCTGCTGGTCTATCGCGCGTTGATGGCGTCCGGGCTGGCGGCCACCGCGCCGGCCAAAGCTATCGGCTTCCTGGCGGGTACGGTGTTCGCCTACTGCGCCAACCGCCGCTGGACCTTCGGCCACCGCGCCGCAGCTCCCGGCAGCGCGGCGCGCTTCGCCGTCCTGTACGGCGCAACGCTGGCCGCGAACGTCGCGGTCAACGCCGTCGTGCTGCGGATGCTGGACGCGGCCGGACCCGCAGTTGCGGTACCGCTGGCCTTCGTGGCGGCGACCGGCGTATCGGCCACGCTGAACTTCATCGGCATGAAGACGCTGGTCTTCTCCCACGCCCGCCGTACGGAGCTGCCATGAGATTCTCGCTGGTGATCCCCTGCTACAACGAAGCCGCCAATCTGCCTCTTCTACTCAAGCGCTGCTATCCACTGGCGCTGCGGGACGACGTCGAAATCATCCTTGTCGATAACGGTTCAACCGACGACAGCCCGCAGGTGCTGGCCGCGCTGCTGCCGGCCTGCCCCGGTTGCCGCAGCATCCGCGTCGACGTCAACCAGGGCTACGGCCACGGCATCTTGGCGGGACTGGCGGCGGCCACCGGCGAGATCGTCGGCTGGACCCATGCCGACCTCCAGACCGATCCGCAGGACGCCTTGCACGGACTAGCCCTGTTCGAACGCCACGGCGACGGCATTTTCGTCAAGGGCCGCCGCTACGGCAGGCCGCTGGCCGATGTGCTGTTCACCGCCGGCATGAGCGCCTTCGAGACGCTGCTGCTGGCGACCCCGCTGTGGGACATCAACGCCCAGCCGACCATGTTTTCCAGGCGCTTCTTCGACACCTGGCGCAACGCACCCCACGACTTCTCGCTCGACCTGTACGCCTACTACCAGGCACGCCGCGCCGGGTTGGCTGTGCACCGCTTCCCCGTGCACTTCGGCGAGCGCGCGCACGGCGTCTCGCACTGGAACGTCAACTGGGCGGCCAAGCGGAAATTCATCCGGCGCACCGTCGACTTCAGCCTGCAATTAAAAAACTCACTGAAACCATGAAACTGATCTCACATCGCCGCAATACCCTGGCCCAATTGGCCGACACGCCCGAACACCTCGGCGTGGAAGTCGATATCCGCAGCGACGGCGGGCGGCTCATCATCCATCACGATCCCTTGACGCCCGGCGAGGCGTTCGAACCGTGGCTGTCGGCCTACCGCCACGGCACGCTGATCCTCAACGTCAAGGAGGAAGGCCTGGAAGCGCCGCTGATCGCGCTGCTGCGCAAGCACGGCATCGAAGACTATTTTTTCCTCGACCAGTCCTTTCCCTTCCTGGTGAAGTGGGCCAGGGCCGGTGAGCGGCGTTGCGCGGTGCGGGTGTCGGAGTTCGAATCCGTCGACACGGCGCTGACGCTGGCCGGACAGATCGACTGGGTGTGGGTCGACTGCTTCAGCCGCTTCCCGCTCAGCGGCGGGGACGCCGCGCGCCTGCGTGGCGCGGGCTTCAAGCTATGCCTGGTGTCGCCGGAGCTGCAGGGACGGGGCACGGAAGAAATCGCCCAACTGGCGGCGCTGCTGGCCGAACGCGGCATCGTCGCCGACGCGGTCTGCACCAAACGGCCGGACCTGTGGCGGGATCTGTCGCAAGACCAGGTGCTTGCATGATGCGCCTGTTCCGCCATCCGCTGTTTGCATTCGGCCTGGCGCTGAGGATCGCGATGCTGGCGACGATCGTGCCGCACGCCGTCACCGAATGGTATGCGCCCTTCCTGTCCGCCAGCGCCGGCCAGCTGTCCGCCGATCCCTGGACGGTGTTCCTCGCCCAGGGCGGCACGCCGGCGGCCTTCCCCTACGGTTACGTCATGTGGCTGGCGCTGATGCCGCTGGCATTGCTGGCCAAGGCGGCCGGGATCGGCATCGGCCATGCCTACGGCGCCGGCCTGCTGGGCGCGGACCTGTTGCTGCTGCTGGTGCTGAGCCGGATGCTGCCCGGCCGCGACACGCTGCTGCTGGCCTTGTACTGGCTGTCGCCCGTGATGCTGCTGGCCACCTATGGCCTCGGCCTGAACGACGTGGTGCCGATGCTGTTGCTGGTGGCGGCGCTGTACTGCACGCGGCGGCGGCAGCTGGCGGCGGCAGGCGCCTTGTGTGCAGCGGCGGTATCGGCAAAACTGAGCATGGTGCTGGCGCTGCCCTTCTTCCTGATCTACCTGACCCGCAACCGCGCCTTGCAGCAGCAGTTGCCCGCCTTCGCGCGTGGCGCGGCGCTGGCCGGCGCCGTGTTCGGCCTGCCCTTCCTGTACTCGGCGTCGGCGCTGCGCATGCTGCTGAATAACCCGGAGATGGGCAAGGTCTATCAGTTCTCGCTGCACGTCGGCGCCGGCACCACCGTGTACGTGATGCCGCTGGCCTACCTGGTCACGCTATACCTGGCCTGGCGCGTGCGGCGCATGAACTTCGAACTGTTCAGCGCCTTGCTGGGACTGGGCTTCCTGCTGGTGGTGCTGCTGACGCCTGCCTCGCCAGGCTGGTTCGTGTGGATCGTGCCGGCGCTGGTCTTCTACCAGGCCGCCAGCGACAGGATGGCAGTGCTGCTGACGGCGGGCTTCTCGGCGCTGTACGTGCTGGACAACCTGCCGCCGGACGTCATGGCCGCGCTGCCGCTGGCGTCGGTGACGCCGGTGGTGCACACGATGATGACCGCCGTCGGCATCGTGCTGGCGCTGCGGATGTGGCGCGAAACGGTCAGCTCGAACGACTACTTCCGTTTCAGCCGCAAGCCTTTCGTGATCGGCATCGCCGGCGACTCCGGCGCCGGCAAGGATACGCTGGCCGAATCGCTGCGCGGCCTGTTCGGCGGCCATTCGGTGGCGCACCTGTCCGGCGACGACTACCACCTGTGGGACCGGGCCAAGCCGATGTGGCAGGTCATGACCCATCTGAGCCCGATGGCCAACGACCTGGAATCCTATGCCAACGATCTGCTGGCCCTCACCGACGGCAAGACCATCCTGTCGCGCCACTACGACCATGGCAGCGGCAAGATGAGCCGCCCGCAGCGCGTGCGCAGCAACGATTTCATCATCGCCAGCGGCCTGCATGCGCTGTACCTGCCGGTGCTGCGCGAGTGCTATGACCTGAGCATCTACCTCGACATCGACGAAGGGCTGCGGCGCTACTACAAGCTGCAGCGCGACGTGCTGGAACGGGGCCACAGCGCCGAACGGGTGCGCTCCTCGCTCGACAAGCGGGAGCCGGACTCGATCCGCTTCGTGCGGCCGCAGGCGCGCCACGCCAGCCTGGTGCTGTCGCTGCGGCCGATCCACCCGGACCTGCTGGAGCACCCGCTCGGCAGCGAGGCGCCGCGCGTCAAGCTGCTGGTGCGCTCCCGCAATGGCCTCAACGAGCTGTCGCTGCGGCGGGTGCTGGTCGGCGTGTGCGGCCTGCATGTCGACCTGGCGATGGACGACGACGCCAGCGAGATCGCCCTGACCATCGAAGGCGAAGCCACCAGCGAGGATATCGCCATGGCCGCCGCCACGCTGTTCCCGCGCATTACCGAGTTTCTCGACACCGTACCGCAATGGCGCGACGGCGCGCTGGGGCTGATGCAGCTGATCGCATTGGCGCACATACACCAAGCCTTGAACAAACGCTTAATCTGGTAAATCATTATGATCAAAATATCCAACGACGACCGCTTCACGCAGATCCCGGACGCCATCCTGTTCGACACCGACAACACGCTGTACCACTACGACCCGGCCCACGCGCTGGCCATGAGCGCGGTGCGCGGCAAGGTGGCTGCCACCTTCTCGCTCGACCCGGACGATTTCGACAAGGCTTATGCCAGCGCCCGTAGCGAAGTGAAGCTGCGCCTGAAGGACACGGCGGCCTCGCACAGCCGCCTGCTGTACCTGCAGCGCATGCTGGAGATCATCGGCCTGGGCTCGCAGGTGCTGGTGGCGCTGGACCTGGAGCAGACCTACTGGCGCACCTTCCTCAGCAACGCGGTGCTGTTCGACGGCGTCAAGGAACTGCTGGACGACATCCGCCTGCTCGGCATCCCCACCGCCATCGTCACCGACCTGACCGCGCAGATCCAGTTCCGCAAGATGGTCTACTTCGGCCTGGACCGCTACTTCGACTATATCGTCACCAGCGAGGAAGCGGGCTACGACAAGCCGCACGGCGCGCAGTTCGAACTGGCGCTGAAAAAGGTACGCCCCAGCGGCAACTGCATCTGGATGATCGGCGATAACCCGGTCAACGACATCGGCGGCGCCCGCCGCAGGATAGACGCTGTCACGCTGCAAAAACTGCACAACGGCGTGCAGCAAGGCCAGGGCGAGAATGCCGCCGACGCGGTGTTCCAGGAATTCGGCCAGGTGCGCAAGCTGCTCGAACGGCTTGGGGCGGCGCATTGAACGCGCGCGACGACAAGCGCGGCGGCCTGCGCGCGGCGGTCAGCGCCTATTGTGCGCGGGTTGGCGCCGATCCCCTGCTGGTACAGGGTGCTGGCGGCAACGCATCGTGGAAGGACGGCGACACGATGTGGGTCAAGGCTTCGGGCACGTGGCTGGCGGAGGCGCAGCGGTCGGACATCTTCGTGCCGGTGGACCTGGCCCATTTGCGGGCCGCCATCGCCGCCGGCGACCTGGATGTCGTGCCGCGAGCGCTCGCGGGCAGCATACTGCGGCCATCGATCGAGACGCTGATGCATGCGCTGATGCCGCAGACAGTGGTGCTGCATCTGCATGCGGTCGAGGTACTGGCGCATCTGGTCCGTGCGGACTTCACCGGCCCCGCACCGGCCCCGGCGCCTTGGTGCTGGGTGGATTACCACAAACCGGGGGCCACGCTGGCCGGGGCGATTGCGGCGCGCTTGCGCGAACAGCCGGACGCGCAGATTGTCTTCCTGCAGAATCATGGCGTGGTGATAGGCGGTGCCGACGTGGGGGAAGTAGAAGCGATACTGACGTCGCTGCTGGCCTGCATGCGCATCGAGCCCGTCGCACCGGTCGCACCGACCGGCGCCGAGGCGAACGCAATGCCGCCACTGACAGCCATTCCCGACGAAGGCATACAGCAGTTGGCCCTCGATCCGCGTCTGTACAAACGGCTCCGGAAGGAGTGGGCATTGTGTCCGGATCATGTGGTGTTCCTCGGCGCGGAGGCCGCGTGCTACGCGGATGCCGATTCGTTCGTCGCCGCGCAAACCATGGGCGCCGAGGCCAGGCTGGCCTTCATCGCTGGCGTGGGCGTGTATGCGGCCGGAGACTTCGGCGCAGCGCGCACGGCGCAGCTGCGCTGCTACTACGACATCCTGGCCCGCCAGCCTTTCGATGCGGCGCTGACCACGCTGTCGACGCCGCAGTTGGCCGAACTGCTGGACTGGGACGCCGAACGCTATCGCCTGGCGATGGCCAGGTAGGCAAGCTGCGCGCGGCGTGCGGCCAGCAGCGCCAGGCCCGCAGCCATCATCAGCCAAGTCGATGGTTCCGGAATCGGCGAAGTCGGATCGCCTGGGCCGCCGGGAGGCGTATCGTCGACCACCAGTTCGCCGAAGGCCTGGAACTCGGCCACCGAATAATGGTTGTCGCCCTTCGCCGTGATGCGGAAGGCCTTGGCCACCACCGGCGTGAGCAACGGGCCGCCAAACAGGTTCTGGCCCGTCGGGGACTGGTCGGTATTGACCGTGGTCGCCGATTGCCAGACATTGGCGCGGTCGAGGAATTCGATGCGGTAGTCGTCGCCGTTGTCGGCTTCCAGGACCAGACGGTTGACGGAGGCGGTATGCGCCAGCGTGATGGTCAGGCCGGTGTCCACGCCGGACCAGTAGACGGAACCGAAATTCCACTGCTGGCCGATCGGATTGAACTCGCCATCGGTCACGCTGTCGAGCCGCGCGATGCCGCCTCCCCAGGTGGCGCCGGCGGAATCGCCCATGCCGTCGCCAAACGAGTCGACATCTGCAAGGTAGGCGACGTTGTCATCGGCGTGGGCGTAACAGGACAAGAGCAGCGCGGCCATGGCCGCAGCGGTGGTCATTTTCATATGGTGTCCCGGTTAGCGCAGCGCGGCGACATGGCGTTGACGGCGCATTTCGTCCTGCATCTGCATGGTGAGATAGGCTGCCTGGAGGGTTCCCGCATCCTGGCCGATGGTCTTGCGTGTGAGGGGGCGCGGCAGATCGGCCCATGGGCTGCGCGGCAGCTGTGCCGCTGGAACACCCACCGCCACGCGTTCGAAGCCGCTGGCGGACTTCGGAGCGACGCCGCCGCTGTTAATGACAATGCCTGCCGCGCCGTCATCGCTGGCATCGGACTGGCTGCCCGCTGGGCAATCGGCGTCGGTCAGCAGCACTTTGCCGTCGGCCGAAACGCAGCGATTGACGCCGGCTGCGGCATAGGCGGTACTGGCGACAAGGCCGAGGCATAACAGGCATTGTGCGAAACGAAGAGAGGCGTCCATGATCGATGTCCTTTGAGAAAGTATATTAATTTTCTCGCAAGCCTGGATATCTATCTGTACGACGCCGCACGCACCGGCAGAGCCCGTTTGAATGCGTTGCTTTTTGGTCTAAGGTACAATATCGGCATGAAAGCGATATTCCTCATCCCCGCCCTTTCCCTCTCCCTGGTTCAAGGTTATGCCGCCGCGGAGTCCGTCCCCGATCATGGCTGGAACAACTCCGCGGAGTTGGGCGCCATCTCCACTTCCGGTAACACGGTCGGTACTTCCGTCACCGGCAAGCTGGATGCGAAGCAGGAGCTGCCCGACTGGAGCAACGAGTACATCCTGGCCGGATACTTCAAGGACGAGCAGGTAACGAACGCCAACGGCGAAAAAGTGCGCGAGCGTTCGGCGCAACGCTATTCGTTCTCCGCCAAGTCGGCGTACAAGCTGCTGCAGGATCACGACAAGCTGTTCGCACTGGCCACGCACGTCAACGATAAATTCGGCGCTTATACACGCTACTCCACCGTGGGCGTCGGTTACGGAACCCAGACCTACACGACGCCGGAACACACCATGGACGTGGAAATCGGTCCTGGCTATTTCAACGGCACGCGTTCGACCGGCGAAGCGGAAAGCGGCCTGACCGTGCGCGGCGCGGCCAACCTGAAATGGAAATTGAGCGACACCGCCCTGTTCACGCAGAACCTGAGCGTGGAGCGCGGCACGTCCAACATCCACTCGCTGGCCGAGACCGCGCTGCGCACCAAGATCAACAGCACCATGCAGATGAAGGCCGCCTTCAGCGTCCGCAACGACACCAACGTGCCGGAAGATAAAAAGAACACCGATACCCAGACGTCGGTGACGCTGGTCTATTCGTTCTAACGCTGAACGCTACATGCCCTTGAAGCGGTGCTGGAAGCGCTGGCTCACGGGCAGCTTGTCGGCGTGGCCGCGCAGGCTTAGCCACAAGGCGCCGTCGGCATCCCGGCTGACGGCGGCGATGCGCTTGACCGCCACCACATATCCCCTGTGTATCTGCCAGAATCCCGCGTCCTCCAGCTCGGAGGCCAGGTCTTTCAACGGCGTGCGGATGTGGGCTTCGGCCTGCTGCGGCGTGACCACCCTCGTGTATTTAAACTCCGAACAAAAGTAGATCACATCGCTCAAGTCGATGAAATGGATCGCGTTGCCGACGGTCGCTTGCAGCCATGAGGGCGCGGCCGGCTTGGGCGACAGCTGCTGCATCAGCCGCGCCAGGTCCGGCGGCGGCGTGCCGAGGCGCGCGCGTACGCGCTCGATGGCGCGCACCAGCCGCACAGGGTCGGTGGGCTTGAGCACATAGTCGATCGCGCCTTCGTCGAAGGCGGCCAATGCGTGCTCCTGGTAAGCGGTGACGAACACCACATGCGTGCGTGCGCCGAAAGTGCGCGCCACCTCCAGGCCGCTCAGGCCCGGCATGCGGATGTCGAGGAAGGCGACGTCCGGCTCCATTGCGCGGGCCAGCCGCAGCGCTTCGTAGCCGTCTGCCGCCTCCGCCACCATCTCGGCCTCCGGCCACAGGGCCGCCAGCGATTGCCGCAGTTCCGCGCGCAGCAAGGGCTCGTCGTCCGCAATCAGTATGCGCGGGCGACGCGTGGACAGGGACGTCATGCGTTCTCCATCGGTAAGGTGATTTCGGCTTCGGTCCAGCCGTCCGCCGCCACTTGCAGGCGGAACGCGGCGGCGCCGCCATGCAGGGCCGCCAGCCGCTCGCGCAGATTGCGCAGGCCGACGCCGCTGCCCAACACGGATTTGCCTGGGCCGGCGCCGTTGTCGCGCACCGCCACCACCAGCGTGCCTTCGCGACGGCGCACCTGCATCCGCACGGTGACGTTGCCGGGATGCGGCTCGACGCCGTGCTGTACGGCGTTTTCCACCAGCGGCATCAGCATCAACGGCGGCAGCACGAACGCGCCCAGTTCGGGCGGGCAGTCGATCTCGAACTGCAGGCGGTCGCCGAAGCGTATGCCCATCAGCGCGAGGTAGTGCCCCGCCAGTTCGCATTCGCGCGCCATATTGGACATCGGGCTGCGCAGGTCCGGCAAGGCCGTATGCAGATAGCCGATCAGGTGATCGAGCATCTCCACCGCGCGCTCGGGATCGTGGCGCGCAAGGTAGCGCGTGTTGGCCAGCGTGTTGTACAGGAAGTGCGGCTCGATCTGCGCCTGCAAGGCCTTCAGGTCGGCGGACAAGGCGGCCTGCTTCAGCTGCGCCACCAGCAAGGCGCGAGACTGCTGCTGCGCGACCCACAGGCGCGGCGCCAGCAGCAGCAAGGCCAGCGCCGCCACCGCCAGCTGCACCAGCAAATCGTTGTGCGTGATGATGCCGAGCGTCGCCAGGCCGCCGTGATAGAGCAAACCGGCCATCCAGCTGGACAAGCCTACCATGGCCAGCAAGGCCGGCCACAGGAAGCGCCACTCCCGCAGCCTGGCCAAGGCTTCGAGCAGCGCCAGCAAGCTGGCGCCGCTGGCGCCGACCGGCAGCAGCATCGCGCCGAACAAGGCGAGCAAGGTATAAGCCTTGAGCACCAGGCAGGTCAGCACGAAGCCGGCGGCCAGGACCGCGCTGAGCACCTTCTGCCGCCCGGTGCTTGATGCCACCTGCCTCAACGCCAGGTAACTGCTGCCAACGGCGGCAGTCATAAGGTCGGCGACTCCGGCAGCTTGTTGGGGCGCGGCGCGTCTACCGGCACGTCCTTGCCCACGATCTCCAGCGACAGATCGTCTATCCAGACTTGCCCGACACCGGCGTTGATCACACCGAAATTGATGGACGTCGCCTCCTCCGGCACGTCCAGCGTGACGCTGCGGGTTTGCCAGTCGGTGGTGCCGGATATCGGTTGGTCCTGGCTGTTGTAGAAGGCCAGGCTGACCGGCGTCTTGCCGTCGACCCGCATCCACAATCCGGCCCATTTGCTCACATCGCGCGACTTGACCCGCGCCTGGAAGCGCACGCGCTGGCCGAGGTAGCGCTGGGAGGACACCGCCTGCGCCAGCGTGGCCCAGCTCTTGCCATCGCCCTGCGTATAGCGCAAAAACTTGGAGCCCTTGCCGCTGACGGTTTCGACGCTGTCGATGCCAGCCTGGTACGACGACGGCGCACCGCCGGTCACGAACCACGGCGCCGGCAGCTTGCCGGTCGATTCCGCGGCGACTACCCACAGCGAGGTGGCGGCGAGTGCCGCTGCGATGACGTGCATTGGTTTCATCTTATGTCCTTAATCATGTCCATGACGGGATGTCATGGACACACTTTGCCCGATGGCGCGGCTGCGCGGGCGGCCATGCGACCGGCGCGGCCGGCGCCGGATAAGCGCGGCCGGGCCGCGATAAGCGCCCCCGATGCAGCGCCGGTTAATGCGATGCCAAGATTGAGCTTATTATAAGCTCCCGGCCGCTGTCCAAAATAGCCGCAGTTTGCTATAGTCGGCCCGCGCAGCGCTGCGGCTGCACACCATCCACCGTTTTCCCCTTATATATCCCGGACGTCCACATGAACACTCCACGCATTTTCGGCACCCCACTATCTCCTACCGCCACCAAGGTCATGCTGCTCGGCTCCGGTGAACTCGGCAAGGAAGTTATCATCGCGCTGCAGCGCCTTGGCGTGGAAGTGATCGCCGTGGACCGCTATCCGAACGCGCCGGGCCACCAGGTCGCGCACCGCGCCCACGTCATCAACATGGCCGACGGCGCCGCGCTGGCCGCGCTGATCGAGCAGGAAAAGCCGGACCTGATCGTGCCGGAAATCGAAGCCATCGCCACCGACACGCTGGCCGCGCTGGAACAGGCCGGCAAGATCACCTGCATCCCGACCGCCCGCGCCGCCCAGCTGACCATGAACCGCGAAGGCATCCGCTGCCTGGCCGCCGAAACCCTGGGCCTGGCGACGTCGCCCTACCGCTTCGCCAGCAGCCTGGCGGAACTGGAGCAAGCCACCGCCGCCATCGGCTTCCCATGCGTGATCAAGCCTGTCATGTCCTCGTCCGGCAAAGGCCAGTCCAAGATCGACAGCGCCGCCGAAGTCAAAGCCGCATGGGACTACGCCGCCGCCGGCAGCCGCGTCGATTCGGGCCGCGTCATCGTTGAAGGCTTCATCGACTTCGACTACGAAATCACGCTGCTGACGGTGCGCTCCATCGGCGCCGACGGCAAGGTCGAGACGCAGTTCTGCGATCCTATCGGCCACGTGCAGATACAGGGCGACTACGTCGAATCCTGGCAGCCTTGCCGCATGAACCCTCTGGCGCTGGCGCGCGCCCGCGACATCGCCGGGAAAGTCACCGGCGACCTGGGTGGCCTGGGCCTGTTCGGCGTCGAGCTGTTCGTCAAGGAAGACATGGTCTGGTTCTCGGAAGTGAGCCCGCGCCCGCACGACACCGGCATGGTGACGATGGCGACCCAGGTGCAGAGCGAATTCGAGCTGCACGCCAAGGCCATCCTCGGCCTGCCGGTCAACGTCGCGCTGAAGGCGCCGGGAGCTTCGGCCGTCATCTACGGCCAGCACGAAGCGGCAGGCATCGCCTTTGAAGGCGTAGCCGAAGCGCTGCGCGTGCCGGGCACCGACATCCGCCTGTTCGGCAAGCCGGAATCGTTCGCGCGCCGCCGCATGGGCGTGGCGCTGGCCACCGCCGACGACGTGGAGACCGCGCGCAGCCGCGCCAAGGAAGCGGCGGCCAAGGTCAAACCTGTGCTGGGCAAATAAGATTCTGCGCGCTCACCTGATGATCGCAGCGGCGTTGGCGGCGTCGCTGGCGGCGCCTGCGCATGCCGAAACGGCTGCGGAGCGCCCGCTGGTGCTCGCCTTTAACAGGATACTGCCGTGGTCCACCGAAAACGACGGTGTCTACGGCGGCGCCTACACGGAAGTCATGCGCGAGCTGGCCCGCCGCAGCGGCATGACGCTGCAGATCAAGCCATGCCCGCTGAGGCGCTGCCTGTTCATGCTCGAACAGGGCGACGCCGACGTCATGATCGGCGTGCGCGAGACGCCGCGCCGCAGCGCCTACCTGCAATTCCTGCAGACGCCCTACCGCGAGCACAGCGCCGACCGCGTGTTCTATGTGCGCAAAGGCGCGAACATCGTCATCAACGAGTATGCCGACCTGGCGCCGCTGCGCATCGGCGTCAAGTTCGGCGCCGAGCACGTGCGCCGTATCGAGCACGATTGCAATTTGCGGAAGGAAGCCGTCAAGGACATGGAGGCCAACTTCCAGAAGCTCGCGCTGGGGCGCATCGATGCGGTGCTGATACCCGAGGACCAGGGCGAGGCCGTGGTCGCCGAGCTGCATATGGCAGACCAGGTGGAGAAAGCCGCCTACCGCATGGTCGACGATGGCCCGCCGCGCGCGGTCGCGGTATCGCGCAAGGCGGTGTCGCCGGAGCGCCTGGCGGCGCTGGAATCGGCGATGCGCGACATGCAGAAAAGCGGCGCCATCGCGGCGATCTACAAGCGCTATTACTACGACGCCTATCATATCGCCCCCGGCAGCATGCTGGTCAGGTAGCGGCAAGCGCGGCGGCCACCTCCACTGCTGGCGCCTACATCTGGCGGAACAGGTCGACGTAGTTACGGCTGACCACCAGCTGCTCCTCGCGGCCCTTGAGCTGCACCATCAGGCGGCCCCGGAAATCCTGGCGCGTGCCGGCCACGTGGTGCGCGGCGACGATCACGCTGCGGTGGATCTGCCAGAACTTCTGCTCGTCCAGCTGCTCGCGCAGCTTGCTGATCGGCGTGCGTATCAGGCTCTCGCCGTCGGCCAGGAAGACGCTGGTGTACTTGTCGTTGCTCTGGAAGTAGATCACCTCGTCGACGGAGATCAGGCGCGTCTGGTCGCCTTGCGAGGCGCGTATCCATTGCAGCGTGGGTGCGGGCGCGGGGGCCGTTGCAGGCGCCGCCACCGCCTGCGCCGCCCCGCCCAGCTGCGCCAGCAAGGCATGCAGCGTCGCCGCCGTGATGCCGGCCGCCGCAGGCTCCTTGGCCCTCAGCGCGGCCTTCAGCTTGGCGACGGTCTTGTCCAGCCGCTCCAGGCTCGCCGGTTTCAGCAAATAGTCGACGGCGGAATGCTCGAACGCCTCCACCGCGTACTGGTCGAAGGCCGTCACGAACACGATGTGCGGCGGTTTGGCGTCCGCCACCAGCCGGGCCGCCACGTCCATCCCCGTCATGCCGGGCATGCGGATGTCGAGGAACACCACGTCCGGCGCCTCCTCGCCGATCAGGCGCAGCGCCTCGATGCCGTTGGCGGCCTTGGCCACCACCTTCAGTTCCGGCCACGCCGTTTTCAGTTGACCTTCAAGATAGTCGCGCAGATGTTCTTCGTCGTCTGCGATCAGGGCGCGGAGTGGTTCGATGTCAGGCTCGCATTCAAAGGCAGCATGAGGCGCACCGTCATGCCGCAAGGTTGATTTTCCAGTAATTCTACCCGAGCGGCGGCGCCGTACAAACTGCGCAAACGTTCGCGCAGATTGCTCAGCCCTACCCCGCCGCCCGGCTTGGCAGACATGGTGCTGCCCAGGCCCGCGCCGGTGTCGCTGATCTGCAGGCGCAGGTGCGCGCCGTCCAGCTGGGCGCTGACGACGATCTCGCCGCCCTCCACCTTCGGCTCCAGCCCGTGCGATATCGCGTTCTCTACCACCGGCTGCAGCAGCATCGGGGCGATCGCGAACTGGCGCAGCTCGTCCGGCACCTCGATGCGATAGCGCAGCCGCTCGCCCATGCGCACCGCCAGCACGTCCAGGTAGGCGGCGATCAGTTTGGCCTCGGAACCCAGCGTCGCCTCCTCGCCTCGGCTGGCCGCGAGGCTGGCGCGCAGGTAGTCGATGAACCGTTCCAGCATGTGCTGGGCCTTGGCCGGCTGCGGGCCGATCAGGCTCACCACATTGGCCAGCGTGTTGTACAGGAAGTGCGGTTCGATCTGCGCCTGCAGGGCGCGCAAGCGCGCCTCCGCCAGCAGCCGCGCGCTGGAGGCGATCAGCTCCTGCTGCCGCGCCTTCTCCAGCGCTGCGGCCAGCCTGCGCTCGGCGCCGCGCCGCACCAGGTACATCAGCAGCGCGATCACCATCGCCAGGATCACGGATTGCAGCACGGCGCTGCGGTTGCCCAGCAAGTCGAAGAAATTCTGCCCGTTCAGCAGTGCCGTGCCTACGCTCAGGCCTATCAGCACGCTGGCCAGCACCAGCCCAAGGTTGAACAGCAGCCGGGGCATGCCCTTGGCGCGGCCCGGCCAGCCCTGGGTCAGCGCGTTGGTCGCCGCGGTGCCGCCATGGACCAGGAAGCCGATCAGGTTCGAAATGAACAGCATCGGCAGCCAGTGCGCCTGCACCAGCGCCCACTGCCAATCCCCCAGCAATGCCCGACGGTCGGCCGACATCAGCATCTCCAGCACCGTCAGGACCGTGCCCAGGCCGCAGTTCCACAACAGCGTGTACAGCAGGTTGCGCTGCGCCGTCGCCGGCCAGCGGCGGAAGAACGGGATCAGGTCCATCGGATGCGCCAGCGACGGCTCTGCGACATCCAATGAGGCCATGCCTGCCTCGCTGCGGTTATTCATCGTGTATCCCAAGTTAGTCATGCCGGCAGAAAGTTACCATGAAAGCAAAGCGGCGAAGTATAAGAAAGCCTCGCCATCGCCCTTGGACCGGCTTTGATGTTGTGTGCATCAAACACCGTCAGCACGGTCTGGGCGCGCCGCGAGTCCTGGGCCACGCCGACCAGGTAGCCGTCGGTCTCGGATCGGGCGCCGCGCCGTGGCACCAGCACATGCTCCTCCACCTGCCAGCCGGCGCCGAAGCTGTAGCTGTCCGCCTTGCCGCTGCCGATGTCGATCAGGTTGACGGTGTTGAGGATGTAGTCCTTGCTGCCGGACGCCACGCCCAGCACCGCCAGCTTGCGGTGGCGCGCCGACACCACCTGCGGCGCCACCCGTGGGAACTCGCTGGCGCCGAACAAACGCGCCTCGCGCGCCTGGCCGCTGGCGTAGTCCAGCGTCACCTGCACCGTGCTGGCGGACGCATGGAAGGGCCGCAGCTCGCCGCGCATGACCAGGCCCAGTTCCGGCAGGATGTCGCCGTCATGCATCACCACGTCCAGCCGGGTGCAGGCGCCGTCTTCGAAGGCGTTCCCGAAGTGGAAGACCGAGCGCGCCGGCAGTTCGAATATCTGGCGCAGCTCCAGCGTGTCCTTGGCGATGACCACCGCGCGCAAGGGCCGCTTGTCGCCCGCCCATTGCAGGTTCTCGCGAAAGCTCGTGTCCACCCCGCCCACCAGGTCGTACGGCGGGACCAGGAAGATCAGGTGGCGGCCGCTGACGACGAAATCGTGCACCATGTTCAGCTGCGGCACCTTGACGACGGCGCTGCGTTTCAATTCTCCGGCGGCGCTCAGTTGATACAGCACCAGCAGGTTCGCACCCGGCATGGTGCCGAAGTTCCATACGCCGCCGTCGGGATCGACCTTGGGATGGGCGGAGAACGGCATCGCCTTCAGCTCCGGGCTCCAGGTCTTGATGCCGCGCGTTTCCAGCGTCTGCGGATCGACTTCGACGGCGGAACCGCCCTCCCACAAAGCGTACACCCGCCCGCCGAGCGGCAGCAGGTTGGTATTGGCGGCGTTCATCGTGTCGTTGTTCTTGGGCTGCTTGCGGCCGATGTGGGTGCCGAAGGCCGGGTACAGGAACTGTTCCGCAGCGCTCTCCTCGACGAACTTCTGCGTGGCGACGAAACGGCCGCGATGACTGACCTTGCCGCCGCCGATCTGCCAGCGCTGCGCGAAGCCGTCGCCGTCGAACCAGTGGTGATAGCGCTCGCCGCCCAACTCGAATCGCCCGGGGCCATTGCGGTAGAAGACGCCCTGCAGGTCGGCCGGCATGCGGCCGTGGACCGCCGCGTCGCCGGAGAGCTCACCGGTGGCGCCGGCGAAGGCCGCCAGCCTGGGCTCGCGGGCCAGCGCCTGGTGGAAGCGGCGGTAGGTGTCGGCGTCGGCCAGCGCGGCGCCGGAACTCAGGCCGAGGGCGGCCAGGCCGATGCTACGGGACAGGAATTGGCGGCGGTCGCTCATGGCAGGCCTCCGCTTAGTGCAGGTTGACGCTGGTGGTGGCGCCGGCGGCCGGCAGCGTGAAGCGCGCCGCCTCGTAGTTCGGCGGACCGAATTTGCCCATGGCGTTGTTGCTGAAGGCGTAGTCCTCGGTCGGAATGCCGATCACGTTGCTGTCCATCTTGCCGTTGCCGTTAGCGTCGTGGAACAGCGAATAGGCGTAGTCGCCGGGCGGCAGGTCCTTGATCTCGATCGCGATGGCGCCGGCCACCGCCGGTGCGCCCGCCACGCGGAAGGCCTTCTTCTGGTAGGTCTCGGCCGAGTTGTACAGCGCAACCAGCACCTGGCCGTCGGCGCTGGCGACGCCGGTGACGGTGATCTTCAGGTCGGCGGCTTGCGACGGCGTGGCGGCCAGCAGGGTCAGGGTGGACAGGACGGCGGCAACGAGACTGGTGTAGCGCATGATGAACTCCGGTGAGTGTATGAGACTCCACTCTAGCCAGCGCTCCACCGGCGGCGGGGACGATGCGACGAAATGCGGCCGGCCGGCGCGAAATGCACGCCGCCGTCGCCAAATGCTGGGGATCAGGGCCGCCGGCCGGCCGGTATGTGGCGCGATATGATGTCCAGCATCTGCTCGACATCGATAGGCTTGGCGATGAAGTCGTTCATGCCGGCGGCGATGCAGCGCTCCTGCTCCGACTGCATTACGCCCGCCGTCATCGCCAGGATGGGCAGGTCCAGCTTCAGCTCCTGGCGTATCGCGCCGGTGGCCGCGAAGCCGTCCATCACTGGCATCTGCACGTCCATCAGCACGATGTCGTAGTCGGCCGGATGCGCGCGCAGCCGGTCCACCGCCAGCTGGCCGTTTTCCGCCACGTCCACGCTGGCGCCGGCGTATTCCAGCATGCCGCGCGCCACCACCTGGTTGAGCGGATGGTCCTCCACCAGCAGCAGGCGCAGGCCCTTGAGGCACTGCTCCGCCGCGTCGTCGTCGGCGGGCGCCGGCGGCGCGATCGCTTCGGCCTGCGGCAGCAGGAAAGGCAGCGTGACGACAAACTCGCTGCCCTTGCCCGGCATGCTGCTGACGGCGATGCCGCCGCCCATCAGCTCCGCCAGGCGGCGGCAGATTGCCAGCCCCAGGCCGGTGCCGCCGAAGCGGCGCGTGGTCGAGGCGTCGGCCTGGTTGAAGGCTTCGAACAGGCGGCTCTGCTGCTCCAGGTCCATGCCGATGCCGGTGTCGCGCACCACGAAGCGCAGGCCGACGGCGTCGCCGGCGTATCCGGCCATGCCGTTGGCCGAACGCTCGACCCGCAGCGCCACCTGGCCATGCTCGGTGAACTTGATCGCGTTGCCCAGCAAATTGATCAGGATCTGCTGCAGGCGCATGGCGTCGCCCACCACCGTCTGCGGCACCGCGGCGTCGGCCGCCACCGTCAGCTGGATGCCGCGCGCGGCCGCATTCGGCGTCATCACCGTGCTCACCGCCTCCAGCACCTCGTCCAGCTTGAAGGCCGACGGCGCCAGCTCCATGCGCCCCGCCTCGATCTTGGAGAAGTCCAGCACATCGTTCAGGATCCCCAGCAGCACATTGCCTGAGGACCGTATCATGTCCACATACTCCTGCTGCTGCGCGCTCAGCTCCGTGTTCCCCAGCAGGTAGGCCACGCCCAGCACCGCGTTCATCGGCGTGCGGATCTCGTGGCTCATATTGGCCACGAACTCGCTCTTGGCGCGGCTGGCGGCGGCGGCGCGCTGCTCGCCGGCGGCCTGGATCAGCTCCGCGTTCTTGCGGTCGGTGATATCCATCGCCATCAGATACGTGCCCTGCACCTCGCCGTCGGCATCGATGTCCGGCACCAGGTCCACCATGAAGTGCTGGATCTGGCCACCGCTCTCGAACTCGCGCTCGTAGTGCAGGCGGCCGCCGTCCAGCGCATGATCCAGGTCTCCCTGCCACGAATCGGCGGCCTGGCCGAAGATCTCGGCCACGCTCTTGCCCAGCATGCCCTGCGGATCGATGCCCCACAGCGTGCGATAGTGCTCGTTGGTGAACAGGTAGCGCTTGTCGCGGTCCAGGTAGGCGATCAGCAGCGGCAGGTTGTCGGCCAGGATGCGCGCCCGCTTCTCGCTTTCATAGGTGCGCAGCTGGGCCGCCTCGCGCTCGGCCATCAGGCGGTAGAAGGCGCCGCTCAATTCGCCGATTTCATCCTTGCGGTCCAGCTGCAGCACCTGGATGCCGGCGCGGCTGTCCTTGACCTCGGCGATGTTGCGGCGCAGCCGCTGCAAGGGCCGCAGCAGCCGCGCGATGCCCAGCCAGGCCAGCACGCCGGCCAGGCAGGCGAACACGGTCGCCGCGGCGGCGGCCTCGTAGCGCATCTCGCGCAGCGGCGCCAGCGCCTCGTCGCTGGGGAAGCGCGCCGCCACGATCCAGCGCGCATGCTGCAGGCGGCGATAGGAGTAGATGCCCTTGACGCCGTCCTTGTTCTCGGCCTCGGTCCAGCCCTGGAAGCCGGCCAGCGCCATTTCCGTCGCCCGGTTCTTGCCGGGGCGTTCATTAATACTGTGCAGCAGGCGCGCCTTGTTCGGATGGCTGAGCAGGATGCCTTCGGCCGTCATGATGAAGGTGAAGCCGGTGCTGCCCGGCTTGAGCGCGCTGAGCGACTCGAACGGCGCGTAGTGCAGCAGGTTGATGCCGCCCGCCAGCACCAGCGCCACGCGGCCTTCGCCGTCCAGCACCGGCGCCGTGATCAGCACCGTCGGCGCCCCGGCCAGCTTGCTGGCAAACGGCGCCGACACCACGCCGCGCCGCCGCGACAGCGTCAGGTCGAACCATTCCTGGCCGGCGGCGTGATAGGGCTGGTCCGGCAAGGCTTCCTCCAGCGCGCCGGTCAGCAGGCCTTGGGCATCGTAGATTTCAAGGAAGGAGAATTGGCCGCGCGCCGTCGGCCGCGCCTTCAGGTAGGCGCGCAGCGCGGCGGGGTCGCGCAGCGTGGCCGCCGGCAGCGACTCGGCCAGCGCCGCCAGCATGGCCTTCTTGCCGGCCAGGTGTTCATCGATGTGGGCGGCGGCGCCGGACAGCAGGGCATACTGCTGGCTGCCGATGACCTCTTTCATATCGCGCTCGGCCAGCATCAGCGCGACGACCGTCACGGTGACGGTCGCGCCCAGCACCAGCAGCATGACCAGGCCGCTGAGGCGGAATCTAAGGGTGGTCGGCAGATACTGTTTCAACGCCATGGGCTGCGCACGTCACTAGAATGATGAAATTTAAGTATTACATGCCGCAAGCCGGTTGGCTACGTCCTCCTGCCATAAACCCAACAAATGTCGCTCCGCCGCATTTCGGGGTATAGTGATTGCCACCCAGACAACCTAGCTATCTGCCATGCGCGCAGGCCCCAAACCGGACAATCCGCCAGCCCCCCACTCAGGCCCCGCGCCGCTCGCGCTGGTGCTGCTGACCGTGTGCTACTACCTGGTCGCCAACGCCAGCCTGATGCTGGCCTTCGCCCACACCAACGCCACGCCGGTCTGGCCGCCGTCGGGCATCGCCTTCGCCGCCGTCCTGCTGATGGGCTACCGGGCCTGGCCGGCGATCCTGTTGGGCGCACTGGCCGCCAACCTGGCCACCTTCACCGCCAACGGCCTGCCGCTGAGCACAGGCCTGGTGACGGCCTCGCTGCTGATCGCCTTCGGCAACACCCTCGAAGCGCTGGCCGGCGCCTGGCTGATGCGGCGCTACACCGACAGCGCGCGGCCGCTCAGCCAACTGCAGGATGTCTACAAATTCGCGATGATCGCCCTGGTCGTGTGCGTGCTCAGCGCCGGCATCGGCAGCAGCACGCTGGTGGCCGGCGGCGTGGTGCCTGCCGCCGCCTACGGCACCGTGGCGCTGACCTGGTGGGTCGGCGACATCGCCGGCGTGCTGACGGTGGCGCCGGCGATCCTGGCCTGGCGCCACCCGCGCTGGCGGCCGGCCGTGGCGCTGGAGGCGGCGCTGTCGCTGGCGGCGCTGGCGGCGCTGATCGCCTGGATCTTCGGCCGCCGCTACGCCGGCGGCGATGGCCTGGGCTGGCTGCCCTACATCTTCATGCTGTGCGTGGGCTGGGCCTCGTACCGCCACGGCCTGCGCGGCGCCTGCCTGGTCTGCCTGGCGACGGCCGGCGGCGCGGTGTGGTGCACCATCCGCGGCCTGGGCCCGTTCGCGGTCGGCACGCTGAACGACGCGCTGATCGCGCTCGACAGCTTCGTCGTGCTGTGCAGCCTGATCGGCATGGTGCTGTGCGCCGACGCCAGCGAGCGCCGGCGCATGAGCGGCGCGGTGCGCGGCCACAGCGCCGCGCAATGGGCCACGCTGCTGATCGGCGTCGGCCTGACGGTGGTGGTCTGGCACCTGGTGGCGCTGAGCACCGAGCGCCGCGCGCGCGAACAGTTCGACACCGAATGCGGCGACATCGCCGAGCGCATCGCCAGCCGCATGGCCCTGTACGAATCGGGCTTGCGCGGGGCGCGGGCGCTGTTCAATGCCGAACCGGAGCCGACCCGCGCGCAGTGGCGCGACTTCGCCGACGCGCTGGACCTGCCGCACAGCTTCCCCGGCGTGCTGGGGCTGGGCTACGCGCCGCTGGTGCCGGCCGCCGGCCGCGACGGGCTGGCGGCGCAGGTGCGCGGCCAGGGGCATCCCGACTTCCGCATCTGGTCGCGGCCGGGCGAGAGCCTGGGCGAGATGTCGACCGTGGTGCTGTACCTGGAACCGTTCCAGGGCCAGAACCTGCGCGCCTTCGGCTACGACATGATGTCCGAGCCGATCCGCCGCGCCGCGCTGCTGGAGGCCGCGCGCACCGGCGAGCCGGTGCTGTCGGCCAAGGTGGTGCTGGTGCAGAACGCCGGCAACGAGGGCCAGCCCGGCTTCCTGATGTACTTCCCGATCTACCGCAAGCCCGCCACGCCGGGCGCCGCGCTGACGGCGGCGCAGCGCATGGCGGCGCTGCAGGGTTATTCGTATAGCCCGATCCGCGCCGACGACATGATGGCCGGCCTGCTCGGCCCCGCCGACCAGGCGATCCAGCTGGAGATCTTCGACGGCAAGGACACTACGCCCGAAGCCCGCCTGTACGCCAGCAGCAAGCGCAGCGCAGACGACAGCCTGCAGTATCCCAATCCCTATCTGCGCACCGCGCCGCTGGTGCTGCTGCACCATCGCTGGACGCTGCGTTTCACGTCGCTGCCGGCGTTCGAGAATTCCATCGACCGTCAGAAGTCGCACATCGTGCTGCTGGCCGGCGCCATCATCAGCCTGCTGTTCTTCGGCGTGGTGCGGGCGCTGACCGCGCGCCAGGCCTACGCCTCCGCGCTGGCCGAGGAAAAGACCGCCGCGCTGCGCGAATCGGAAAGCTCGCTGATCGTCGCCCGCGACCTGGCCGAAGCGGCCAGCCGCGCCAAGTCCGAATTCGTCGCCAACATGAGCCATGAAATCCGCACCCCGCTCAACGCCGTGCTGGGCATGACGCATTTGTTGAACAACACCTCGCTCTCGCCCGACCAGCAAAAGTATCTGAAGATGATACGGTCGTCCGGCAATTCGCTGCTCAGCATCCTCAACGACGTGCTGGACTTCTCCAAGATCGAGGCCGGCCGCATGGAGCTGGCGCCGGCGCCGTTCCAGCTGCAGGCCGTGCTCGAGGCCATCGCCACCATCATGACCGTCAACTCCGGCGAGAAAGACCTGGAGCTGGCCATCGGCGTCGAAGCCGACGTGCCGCAGTCGCTGCTCGGCGACGGCCACCGCTTGCAGCAGATCCTGATCAACCTGGTCGGCAACGCCATCAAGTTCACCGAGAAGGGATCGGTATCGGTGCTGGTCGAGCGCATCGGCGACGCCGCCACCGACGGCACGGCCACGCTGCGCTTCACGGTGCGCGACAGCGGCATCGGCATCCCGCCGGACCAGCTGGCGCAGTTGTTCGCGCCGTTCTCGCAGGCCGACGCCTCGATGACGCGGCGCTTCGGCGGCACCGGCCTGGGACTGGTGATCTCGCGCCGCATCGCCGCGCTGATGGGCGGCGCCATCGAAGTCCGGAGCACCTCCGGCGCCGGCAGCGCCTTCACGCTGACCGTGCCGCTGCTGCGCGCCGACGAGCCGCCGCCGCAAGGCGCGCAGCTGCCGCCCCAGCACCTGCTGGTGGTCGACGACGATCCGCTCGGCGCCGATTATCTGTGCCGCACCATCGTCGCGCGCGGCTGGAGCAGCGACCGGGCCGGCTCGGGCGAACAGGCGCTGGCGCTGCTGCGCTCCGCCGCCACCCGCTACGACGCGGTGCTGGTCGACTGGGACATGCCCGGCATGAACGGCCTCGATACCATGCAGGCGATCCGCGCCGCCATGCCGGACCACTGCCCCGCCGTGATCCTGATGGTCAGCGCCTTCGGCCAGGGCAAGCTGCTGCACACCGAGGGCGCGGAGGCGGCCAACGCGGTGCTGCTCAAGCCCGTCACCATGGCCCGCCTGAACGAAACCCTGCAACTGGCGTTGAACAAGGCGCCCGTCGTCGCCAGCGCCGCGCCGGGCGCCGATGCCGGCGCCCCGGGCGTGCGCATCGACGGTGTGCGCATCCTGCTGGTGGAGGACAATCCGATCAACCAGCTGGTGGCGCAAAGCATGCTGGCCCACGCCGGCGCCAGCATCGAATCGGTGGACAACGGCCGCGCCGCGCTCGACCTGCTGCGCACCGACGCCCACCGCTACGACCTGGTGCTGATGGACGTGCAGATGCCGGAGATGGACGGCTTCGAAGCCACCGCCCGCATCCGCGGCGAACTCAAACTGGAGCTGCCGGTGCTGGCGATGACGGCCGGCGTCATGCTGTCCGAGCGCGAGCAGTGCATCGCCTCCGGCATGAACGACTTCATCGCCAAGCCTATCGACGTCGAACAGATGCTGCGCGCCATCGCCCGCAACCTCCCCGCCGCCCAGCGCGCGGCTGCCGGCCGCTAGACCGCGCAATGCGCATTGGACTGGTGTTTTCAGTCCGGATTGGCCTCTCCAGGCCCGCGATTGGTCTCCTACAATGGCTTCATTCACCCACCACATTGAAGGAAGACCACCATGAACGCACGCACCGACTTCTACACCGCCTCCCCCGACGCCATGAAAGCCATGATCGCGCTGGAAGTCGCGGTCAATAAACTGGGACTGGAGCCGTCGCTGCTGGAGCTGGTCAAGCTGCGCGCCTCGCAGATCAACGGCTGCGCCTTCTGCATCGACATGCACACCACCGACGCCCGCAAGGCCGGCGAGAGCGACCGCCGCATGCACGGCGTGGCCGCATGGCGCGAAACGCCGTTCTTCAGCGAGCGCGAACAGGCCGCGCTGGCCTGGACCGAGGCGCTGACCCAGCTCTCCACCACCCACGCACCGGACGCCGACTACGAACGGCTGCAAGCCCAGTTCACGCCCAAGGAACAAGTGGACCTGACGCTGGCCATCAACACCATCAATTCCTGGAACCGCCTGGGCGTCGGCTTCCGCAAAATGCCGGCCCTGTAAACACCCCGCGCGCCGGCGCAAATTGTGTCATGGCTGTCTTGGACAAGGCGCGCCGGCCGCCGCCGAATACCCTCTGTAGATCAAGCACATCCTTTAGACAAGCTTGCCGTTTGCATCATATGACACCGCTTCCATCTTGCAATTTGTTGCCTCTGCACAACGCAATTGTGACATTTCTCCACAAAATCGCCCACAAGCCCTGCTCCCCGGGCCACACTAAAAAAGGCGCACACAACAACCTATAACGGCGCCATCAACCAACGGAGGGGTACACGATGAAACAACCCAAGCTTGCAATTACAGCTTTAGCAGTCCTCGGCGCCTTGGCCGCCACCACCGCCCGTGCGCAGGACGGCATGCCGATCACCGTCAGCGGTTTCGGCACCGGCGCCCTGACGATGTCCAACTCCGACCAGGCGGAATTCAACCGCGTCAACCAGGCGTCCGGCGTCACCAAGCACGCACGCCCCGGCGTCGATTCGAATCTCGGCATCCAGGCCACCGCCAAATGGAGCGACACCGTCTCGTTCACCGCGCAAGGCCTGGTCCGCAAGAATGGCAACAACGACCAGTTCGGCGCCGAACTGGCATGGGCTTTCGCCAAGTTCAAGCTCAATGACGATTTCTCGCTGCGCGTGGGCCGCATCGGCCTGCCGGTGTACATGATTTCCGACGTGCGCAACGTCGGCTACGCCAACACCATGCTGCGCCCGCCGAACGAGGTGTATCGCCAGGTCACGGTCGATAACGCCGACGGCGGCGACGTGGTCTACCAGCACAGCTTCGGCGACACCACCGTGACCGCGCAGGCGGCGGTCGGCCGCGCCAAGGTGCGCTCGCCGGGCAATTACTACGTCGACTTCAAGCCTGTGGTCTCGACCCAGCTGCTGGTGGAGAACGGCCCGTTCACCTACCGCATCGGCCGCTCGCAGGCCAGCTTCGGCATCTA
Organism: Duganella sp. HH101; assembly: GCF_001758795.1. Taxonomy (NCBI): domain Bacteria; kingdom Pseudomonadati; phylum Pseudomonadota; class Betaproteobacteria; order Burkholderiales; family Oxalobacteraceae; genus Duganella; species Duganella sp. HH101. The sequence continues at coordinate 299,365 of NZ_LRON01000007.1, forward strand.
CGACAACGCCAGCCTCACCGGCCTGGTGGGCACGCTGAACAAAGTCGGCCTGACCTCGGTGGCGAATGAAGTCAAGCTCACCGACATCAAGGGCACCTTCACGTCGGCCGGCATCACGATGGACTACAACAATATCATCGGCCAGGCCGAATACGCGAAGCGCAAGACCGAATCGCGCCTGGTGCCGGACACCAGTTCCTGGTACATCATGATGGGCTACCGCTACGGCAAGTTCGTGCCCTTCATCGTGCACGGCGACGTCAAGCAGGACAGCGTCCGCGACTTCGCGTCGATGCCGACCGCGGGTCCATTGGCGGCGCTGACCGCCGGCACCAACGCGGCCATCAAATCCGGCCTGCAATCGACCACCGGCATCGGCGTGCGCTGGGACTTCTACAAATCGGCCGCGTTCAAGGTGCAGATGGATCGCATCAAAACGCGCGACGGCGCGGGCTACTTCCTCAATCCCAAACCGGGCTTTGCGGGCAGCACCGTCAACGTGTACGCCGCCGCCATCGATTTCGTCTTCTAAGGAGAACCCATATGAAAACGACTATCGGAAAATTGCTGCTGGCGGCAGGCGTATGGCTGGCCGCAGCCCCTGTATTCGCGGCGGAAATCGTCGTCATCGTCAGCCCGAAGAATCCGGCCACGCGCATGTTCAGCGAACAGGCGGCCCAGTTCTTCCTTGGTAAATCGACGCTGTTCACGCCTATCGAGCACACCGACGGCCCGCTGCGCAACGAGTTCTATAAAAAAGTGCTGGACAAGGATTCCACGCAGGTCAAGGCCATCTGGTCCAAGCTGGTATTTACCGGCAAGGCCAGCGCACCGAAGGAGCTGGGCTCCAGCGCCGAGGTGAAGAAAGCCGTGGCGGCCGATCCGCAGGCCATCGGCTACATCGAGAAATCGCAGGTCGACGACACCGTCAAGGTGATCCTCACGGTGCAGTAAGCCGCACCGCTGCCAGCAACAGCGCCGGAATTTCCGGCGCTTTTTTTATCCTCAGATCTGCGCGACGCCGCCGTCGACGAACAGCTCGATGCCGTTCACGAAGCTGCTGTCGGCGGAGGCCAGGAACAGCACGCCCTTGGCGATTTCCGCCGCATCGCCCAGGCGGCCCATCGGCACCAGGCTGGCCAGGTGGCCATACAAACCGTCCACATGCTCGGCCGGCACCAGCCCGGCCAAACCCGGCGTGGCCACCGGGCCAGGGCTGATGACGTTGACGCGGATGCCGCGCGGTTTCAGGTCCAGCAGCCAGGAGCGGGCGAAGTTGCGCACCGCCGCCTTGCTGGCGCTGTAGACGCTGAAGTTCTCCGTGCCCTGCACCGTCGTCGTCGAACCGGACAGTATCACCGAGGCGCCATCCTTCAGCAGCGGCAGCGCCTTCTGCACGGTGAACACGGTGCCGCGCACATTGGCGCCGAAGATGCGGTCGAAATGCTCCTCGGTGATCGCCCCCAGCGGCTGCATGTCGCCGCCGCCGGCGTTGGCGAACAGGATGTCCAGCTGGCCGGAGCGGCGGCCGATTTCCGCACACACGCGGTCCAGGTCCGCCAGATTGGCGCTGTCCGCGCGCACGCCGACGGCACCGTGGCCGATGGCGTCGACCGCGGCGTCGAGCTCCGGCTGGCGGCGGCCGGTAACGTAGACGGTGGCGCCCTGCCGCGCGAACTCCTGCGCCGTCGCCAGGCCGATGCCCGAGGTGCCGCCGGTGATGAGTGCTACTTTGCCTTGAAGTTTCATGATCTGCTCCATAAAGTGAGTTGAGTGCAGCCACTTTAAGGCCATCGCATTATTCGATAAAGTAGCTATAAATGAATGCTTTATTCCCCTGTATGTATAATCGAAGCAGGAGGAATCATGGATCAGCTACTGGCAATGCGCACCTTCGCCCGCGTGGTGGAGGCGGGAACCTTTACCAAGGCGGCCGATTCGCTGCAAATGCCCAAGGCCACGGTGACGAAGCTGGTGCAGTCGCTGGAGGCGCACCTGGGCGTGCGCCTGCTGCAGCGGACCACGCGCCATGTCGCCGTCACGGAAGACGGCGCCCTGTACTACGAGAGGGCGACGCGGTTCATCAAGGATCTCGGGGACATCGACAACAGCTTCGGCGCCGCCCACGGCACACCGCGCGGCCACCTGCGCGTGGACACCGGTTCCTCGGTGGCCAGCCGCATCATCGTGCCGGCGCTGCCGGAATTCCTGGAACGCTATCCCGGCATCCAGCTCGACCTGGGCGTCAGCGACCGCCACGTGGACCTCATCAGCGACAACGTCGATTGCGTGATACGGGGCGGCGTCATCACCGACCTGTCGCTGGTGGCGCGGCCGATCGGCAAGGCGGCCTGGATCACCTGCGCCACGCCGGACTACCTGGCGGCGCACGGCACGCCGCGCCATCCGTCCGAGCTGGAAGGCGAACACCGCTTCATCAATTATCTGTCCGCCCGCAGCGGGCGGCCGGTGCCGGCCAGTTTCGCGCGCGCCGGCCAGAAGCTGGAGATACGGCCGCGCCACGCCATCGGCATCAACGAGAGCAATGCCCACTTCGCGGCGGCGCTGGCCGGCTTGGGCGTGATCCAGACCTTCGACTACATCGCCCGCGACCACATCGCCAGCGGCGCGCTGGTGCCCATCCTGAAAAGCTGGCAGCCGGCGCCCTACGCGTTCCACGTGGTCTATCCGCCCAACCGGCACCTGAGCAACCGCGTACGCGTGTTCATCGACTGGATCACCGGGCGCTTCGCGGAACTGGCCTAGCCTTCGACCACGATGACAGGCCGCAGCCGCTTGCGCGAGGCGCGCGCGTGCGGCACCCAGGCGTGGGTCTGCCAGCGGCGCCACATGACCAGGCCGCGTATCCATTCGTCGGCGGCGTAGGCGATCCACACGCCGGGCAAGCCCCAGCCCAGCACCACGCCCAGCAGCCAGCTGCCGCCGGCCAGCACCAGCAGCATCGACAGGGCGCCCGCCATCACGGGAAAGCGCGCGTCGCCGGCGGCGCGCAGCGCGTTGATCACCACCAGGTTGAAGGTGCGGCCCGGCTCCAGCAGCACGGTGATCCACAACAGCGTGGCCCCGGCCGCGATGATCTCCTGGTCCTGCGTGAACCAGCCCAGCAGCCATCGCCCCAGCAGCGCGGCGCAGGCGGCGATCAGCACGCAGACCACCAGTCCGCGCGCCAGCGAACGCCGCACCACGCCATGCGCCTCGCGCAGCCGCCCGGCGCCGATCAGATAGCCGACCACGATTTCCACCGCCAGTCCGGTGGCGATGCTGAACATCATCACGCCGCCCATCAGCTGCAGCACATAGGCCTGCGTCGCCAGCGACCTCGCGCCCAGCTCCGCCGCCGTCGCCACGCTGACCATGAAGGCCAGGCGCCAGGCGATGTTCTCGGCCGCACCGGGCAGGCCGATGTGCAGCACCGCGCCCAGTTCGCGGCGCGGCAGGCGCCACCAGTCGTCGCGCGCCACGCGGATGTGCAGGTGCACGCGCCACATCAGCAGGTGCAGCGCCAGGCCGATGGCGCGGCTGACCGCCAGCGCCACCGCGTAGCCGGGCAGGCCCAGCGCCGGTATCGGCCCCCAGCCGTGCATCAGCGGTATCGCCAGCGCCAGGTGGCTGAGGTGCATGATCGCCAGCACCACCAGCGTGTCGCGCGTGCGCAGGTGGGCGCGCATCACGCTGGCCATCGAGGCGTTCCAGGCGTCGAGCAGCATGGCCGGCGCCAGCGCCTGCAGGAACGGCGCCGCCAGCGGCAGCACTTCGGCCGGCGCGTTCAGCAGGTGCAGCACGCCGTGCGCGCCCAGCAGCGCCATCAGGCCGGTGACGACGCCCAGCCAGGTGCTGGCGCCCACCACCGCGCAGGCCACGCGGTCGGCCGCCGCGCGCTGGCCGCCGCCCAGGTTTTGCGTCACCACCACGCTGACGCCGGCGCCGATGATGCGGAACAGGATGAACAAGGTGGCCGACACCTGGCTGGCGATGGCGAAGGCGCCGCCGGCGGCGTCGGAGATGCGCGAGGCCAGCGCCGTGCCGATCACGCTGGAGGCTATCGCCAGTCCCAGCTCCACGAGCAGGGGCCAGGCGAGGTTGAACATGGGTGGTGTGCGGACCGGGGTTTTGGAGGCAGGCATGGAGCAATGTTAAATAAGTGTTGCCAGAATCTTAGTTTATATCAACTGGAAGCGCTTTCATCCTCTACATTGAAATTATCTATGAAGGTAGAATCGTTAGCAAAGGATACACTTCCGCTGTTCTTACCCAGCCGCGACTATCATTGTGCGATTCACCATTTACGTCGTTGCCCATTTGCTGGTCCTGTTGCTGAGCTTACTCGGCGGGCAGGCCAACGCCCAGACGCTGACGGTGTTGTATCCCGACATCGGCGATCCCTATCGCACGGTGTTTGCCGAAATCCTCCAGGGCATCGAGGAACAATCGAAGGCCAGGCCGCGCGCCATCGCGCTGACGGCCGCCACCGACCTGGGCGAACTGCGCAACCTGCTCAAAAACGGCAAGGTGGTGATCGCCCTCGGCCGCCAGGGCTTGAAGGCGGCCGGCACGCTGGACCCGGCGCAGGCCGTCGTGGTCGGCGGCGTCGGCCCGTCGCCGGACGCCGACCGCCTCAACGGCATCAGCCTCACGCCCGACCCCGCCCTGCTGTTCTCCATGCTGAAAAACCTGCTGCCCGGCATACGCCGCGTGATCGTGGTCTACAACCCGGCCGTCAACGAGACGCAGATCCGCCTGGCCCGCGAGGCCGCCCGAAGCCTGGGGCTGGAGCTGGCCGCGCTGGAGGCGTCCGACCTGGCCGGCGCGGCGCGCGCCTACGAAACCCAGCTGGCCGCCGCCGACGGCCACCGCGACGCGCTGTGGCTGCCGCAGGACAGCACCACCGTCGAGGAAACCACCATCCTGCCGCTGGTGCTGAAGGAGTCGTGGAGCCGCAACGTGCCGGTGTTTTCCAGCAGCGTCTTGCACGTCAAGAAAGGTGTACTGTTCGGCATGTATCCCAACAATGTGCAGCTGGGCCGCGACCTCGCCGCGCTGGCGCTGTCCATGCAAAACGGCGAGCAGCCCAGGCGCGGCGTCACGCCGCTGCGCGCGGTGCGCAGCGCGCTCAATTCCCGCACCGCCAGCCACATCGGCCTCAATCTTGTCTCCAGCCAACAACGGAGCTTCGACGCCGTCTTCCCCGAACCCTAGGGACGAGCCCGCCATAGGCCGATATTATTTCCGAATTGCAAATTCTCAGCTTATACTATGAAAGCATCTTAATAACGTCATTCCTGGCGCCGCAGTAGAAGTGCAGTAAAGATCGTCTGATGAAAAACACAATATTCAATCCACGGCGCTGGAGACGCGCCGCCGCCCTGCTGCTGGCGAGCGTCGCCGGCGCCGCGCAGGCCGGGGGCGGCGTGATTCCGTCCAGCATAGCGCTGGTCAGCGCCGGCGCCGCCCATGGCGGCATGCTGATCGAGCCGGCCGCGCCGCTCGTCTCGCCGCCGCAGTCGCCGCTCCAGTCTTCCCCGCCCATGCCCATGCCGGCGCCGCTGCGCGCCGACGTGCGCCCCGTCACCCTGGCCCAGCTGGAAGACCAGTTGCGCCGCCCCGAATTGCAGGCTTCCATCGGCAAGGGCACCATCGCCGTGGTCTACCCCAACGTCGAGGAACCGTTCCGCTCCGCCTTCATCGCCATGATCCAGGGCATCGAGGAGCGGACCAAGCTCAAGGTCCGCAGCTACCCGGTCGATCCCAGGGTCGATACCGCCGAGCTGAACGCCACGCTCAAGCGCAACGGCACCAAGGTGGTGATCGCGCTGGGCCGCCAGGGCTTGAACGCCACCGCCGGGCTGGACCGCGAGATCGCCGTGCTGGCCGGCGGCGTGCTGCTGCTGTCCGACGCCGAGAACGTGATGGGCATCAGCATGACGCCCGATCCGGCCATGCTGTTCTCGCGCCTGCGCGCGCTGCTGCCGGAACTCAAGCGCGTGATCGTGGTCTACAACCCGCAGAAATCCGAATGGCTGGTCAAGCTGGCGCGCGAGGCCGCCAAGGCCCAGGGGCTGGAGCTGCAAGCCCACGTGGCCGGCGACCTGGCCAGCGCCGCCCAGCTGTATCCGCAGCTGATCGCCGCCGCCGACAACCGCCACGACGCCGTCTGGCTGCCGCACGACAGCACCACCGTCGAGGAAAGCACCATCCTGCCGCTGGTGCTGCGCGAATCGTGGAACAGCGGCGTGCCGCTGTTCTCCAGCAACGTGCTGCACGTGAAGAAAGGCGCGCTGTTCGCCATGGTGCCGGACAACGTCGAGCTGGGCCGCACGCTGGCCGCCTCGGCGCTGGGCGTGATCGCCGGCGACGTCCGCCGCCGCGCGCTGGTGCCGCTGCGCGAGCTGCAGACCGCCATCAATCTCCGCACGGCCAGCCACATCGGTCTCAACCTGGGCGCATTGCAACAGCGCAGTTTCGATTTCGTCTATCCGCAGCCCTGATGATTAACATAGTCCGTAATTTCCTGCGCCGTACCGGTTTCCAGCGCCAGCTCACCGTCATCGTCTCCGGCGCGATTCTCGGGCTGGCCGTGTTCTCCGCGCTGATGAACTCGTGGGAAGCCAATGCCCGCATGCGCGACTATTTCATCGAACAGGGCCAGCGCATCGCCGACAACCTGGCCCGCCAGAGCACGCTGGCGCTGCTGTTCCACTCGTCCGAGAACGCCCGCGAAGTGGTCAACTCCACGCTGTCCTTCCCGGACGTGGCGGCGCTGCAGATCATGGATACCAAGCGCAAGGTGCTGCTGTCCAAGGTGGTCGACGGCGCCAGGCTGGACCAAGCCAACCTGTCGAAGCCGGTGCCAGCCCACGCCGGCCTGGTCGGCGAAACCGCCGACGGCTGGCTGTTCGCCGCGCCGGTCTACGGCGGCCAGAGCGAGGCTTCGCCGTTCGAATTGCAGGAACACCAGCAGCAGCTGCTCGGTTACGTCCACGTGCAGATCGCCAAGAGCACGCTCAAGCAGCTGACCTGGTCGCTATTGCTGGGCAACCTGGCGCTGACCCTGTCCTTCGCCGTGGTGCTGCTGGTGCTGGGCCGCCTGCTGACGCGCCACATGATCAACCCGCTCAACGCGCTGTCGACGCTGATGCGCCGCGCCGAGTCCGGCGAATCGGGCATGCGCGCGGCGCCGGCCGGCCCGCGCGACCTGATCGAGATGGCCCACGCCTTCAACCAGATGATGAACGTGCTGGAGCAGCGCGAGGCCGAACTGAAGGACTCGCGCGACGCCGCCGTCAACATGGCGCAGATGAAGGCGCAGTTCGCCGCCACCGTCAGCCACGAGGTGCGCACGCCGCTCAACGGCGTGGTCGGCATGCTCGACATGCTGAAGGAAACCCGCCTCACCCAGCGCCAGCAGGAGTTCGTCGACGTCGCCTGGAATTCCTCGCGCACGCTGATCGCGCTGATCAACAACATCCTCGACTTCTCCAAGATGGAAGCGGGCAAGCTCAAGCTGGAGGAAACCGAATTCTGCCTCGGCACCCTGCTGTCCGAAGTGACCGAGCTGGTGGCCCGCCCGGCGCAGCAGAAAGGCGTGTCCCTGAACTGGACCATCGCGCCCGACGTGCCGGCCCGCATCGCCGGCGATTCGCTGCGCCTGCGCCAGATCCTCATCAACCTGATCGGCAACGCCATCAAGTTCACCGACCGCGGCGAAGTGGCGATCGCCGTCGCGCTGCTGCCGGGCGCCGCCTTCGGCCTGAGCTTCGAAGTGCGCGACACCGGCATCGGCATGAGCGAAGAAGTGCGCCGCCACCTGTTCGAAGCCTATGTGCAGCCGGACCCGAGCACCACGCGCCGCTACGGCGGCACCGGCCTCGGCCTGGCCATCTGCAAGCAGCTGGTCGAGCTGCTGGGCGGCCGCATCGGCGTCGACAGCGAGGCCGGCCGTGGCACCACCTTCACCTTCTCCATCCTGTGCCGCCCGGCGCTGCAGCAAGTGGCCGGCCCGCCGTTGCCGATGCGTCCGCCAACCGCCGCGCCATCGGCCGCGCCGCTGCCGGTGCCGTCGCTGACGCCGACCTTGAGCCCGGCCGCCGCCGAGCCCGAGCGCCAGTTCCGCGTGCTGGTGGCCGAGGACAACCGCACCAACCAGATGGTGGCCGCCGGCATGCTGGCGATGAACGGCTGCGTCTGCGAATTCGCGGCCGACGGCGTCGAAGCCGTGCGCGCCGCCCAGCGCGAGCGCTTCGACCTGATCCTGATGGATTGCAGCATGCCGGAGATGGACGGCTACGAAGCCACCGCCCACATCCGCCTGGCCGAGCTGGCCATGGGCCGGCGCACGCCGCTGGTGGCGATGACCGCCAACACCCAGGTCGGCGACGCCGAAAAATGCCTGGCCGCCGGCATGGACGATTACCTGGCCAAGCCGATCACGCTGGTCGAGCTGCGCCACAAGCTGGAAAAAGGGCTGCCGCACGGCGGCCCGCTCAGCACGCCCACCCCGCAGGCCACGGCGGCCCAGGCCTATGCCGCGGCGCCGCGCGGCGCCGGCATCCCCTGCCCGGTCGACCCGGCCGTGTTCGACAAGCTGCGCGAAGTGCTGGGCGACACGCTGCCGCACGCCGTCACGCCCTACCTGGAAGACACCCCGGCCTGCCTGGACGAACTGGAACAAGCCGTGCAAGCGGGCGACATGCATACCGCCCGCGCCCGCGCCCACGCGCTCAAGGGCTCCTCCGGCAACTTCGGCGCCGAAACGCTGGCCCAGCTGGCGCAGCAGGCCGAACACTTCGCCGCCGAACAGCAGCCCGGGCAGATCGAACCGCTGCTGGCGCCGCTGCGCGCCCACTACGAGGCGCTGGCCGCCTTCCTGCAAGCCGAGATCAGCGACACCGCCCCGGCCGCGCCGCAGACCGGCGACGAGCGCCCGCAGGTGCTGGTGGTCGACGACGACCGCAGCACCCGCAGCACGCTGCGCCACACCCTGCAGCGCGACGGCTTCCGCGTCGAGGAAGCGGCCGACGGCGCGCAAGCGCTGGCCATGCTGGCCCGCTTCCAGCCCGACGTGATCCTGATGGATGCGATGATGCCGGTGATGGACGGCTTCACCGCCTGCGCCCGCATGCAGGAACTGCCCAACGCCGGCGCCGTGCCGGTGCTGATGATCACCGCGCTGCAGGATAATTCCTCGGTCGAGCGCGCGTTCGCCGCCGGCGCCAGCGACTACATCCCGAAACCGATCCACTACGCCGTGCTGTCGCAGCGGGTGCGCCGCATCATCGAGGCCAACCGCGCCGAGAAGCGCATCCGCCACCTGGCCTACAACGACGTGCTGACCAACCTGCCCAACCGCACGCTGTTCTTCGAGCTGCTGGCCGCCAGCATCGAGCAGGCCCGCCACGCCGGCAACGGCCAGCAGGTGGCCGTGCTGTTCATGGACCTGGACCGCTTCAAGTATGTCAACGACAACCTCGGCCACGACGTCGGCGACCGCCTGCTGCAGGCCGTGGCCCAGCGCGTGCGCCACACCGTGCGCGCCGACGACGCCGTGGCCCGCCTCGGCGGCGACGAATTCACCGTCGTCCTCAACGAGCTCGACAGCCCGGCCGCGGCCGCCACCGCCGCCCACAACATCGTGCGCGTGCTGTCGGCGCCCTTCCCCATCGACGGCCACGACATCTTCGTCACCGCCAGCGTCGGCATCGCCATGTATCCGCACGACGGCGCCGACGTCGCCACGCTGGTCAAGCACGCCGACAGCGCCATGTACCGCGCCAAGCGCACCAACTCCGGCTTCCAGTTCTACGAAGCATCGATGGAGCATTCGATCTCCGAGCACGTGCGGCTGGAGAGCGACCTGCGCCGCGCCATGGAGCAGCAGCACCAGCTGGAAGTGTACTACCAGCCGCAAGCCTGCCTGGCCAGCGGCAAGATCATCGGCATGGAGGCGCTGGTGCGCTGGCGCCATCCGACCCGCGGCATGATCGCGCCGGTCGACTTCATCCCGCTGGCCGAGGAAACCGGCCTGATCAACCCGCTCGGCGACTGGGTGCTGCGCACCGCCTGCGCCCAGCTGCAGCAGTTCATCTGCGCCGGCCTGCCGCCGATGCGGGTGGCGGTCAACCTGTCGGTGCGCCAGTTGCTGCAAAAGGATTTCACCGCCTCGGTCGAAGCCGTGCTGGCCGACACCGGCCTGCCGCCCGACCTGCTGGAGCTGGAGATCACCGAGAGCACGCTGATGGAAAACGCCCAGGACACGCTGGCCGCGCTGCACCGCCTGCACTCGCTGGGCGTGCGCCTGTCCATCGACGACTTCGGCACCGGCTACTCCTCGCTGTCCTACCTGAAGCGCTTCCCGGTCGACATCATCAAGATCGACCGCTCCTTCGTGCGCGACGTGCCGCAGGACGCCGACGATGCCGCCATCGTCAGCGCCATCATCGCGCTGGCCCACAGCCTGCGCCTGGAGGTGGTGGCCGAGGGCGTGGAGACCGAGGCCCAGCTGCAGTTCCTCAAGGGCCGCGAGTGCGACCTGCTGCAGGGCTTCTACCTGAGTCCGGCCGTGCCGGCGGACCAATTCGCCGAACTGGTGCGTCGCCATATCGACACGCCTACAACAGTCGCCGCGCGAATTTGTTGATTTTTACACATAAGCAACAACCGGCAGGCTAGAATCAAAAAAACGTAACAGGAGATAGCATTTTGAAAGCGTTGAGCGCCCACCGGCTGTACCTGACCGCGGCACTCACCCTACCGCTGGTCGCAGTCCACGGCATGGCCCATGCCGACCCCGTGACTGAGGAAGACGAACTGGCGCTGGTCTACGGCACCAGCGACAGCGTCAGCATCGCCACCGGCAATCTGCAAGCGCTGCGCCGCGCCCCGGCCGTGGCCTCCGTCATCACCGCGGCCGACATCGCCGCCATGGGCGCCACCGACCTCGATCAAGTGCTGGAGACCGTCCCCGGCGTGCACGTCAACCGCACGCCGAACAGCAACTCGCCGCTGTACGTGGTGCGCGGCATCGTCAGCGCCTACACGCCGCAAATCCTGATGCTGCAAAACGGCGTGCCGATCACCACCGCCTACGTCGGCAACAAGGGCAATATCTGGGGCGGCTATCCGGTCGAACACATCGCCCGCATCGAGATCATCCGCGGCCCCGGCTCGGCGCTGTACGGTTCCGACGCCTTCTCCGGCGTCATCAACATCATCACCAAGGGCCCGGGCGAAGCCCAGGGCAGCGAGTTCGGCGCCCGCGCCGGCTCCTTCGGCAGCTACGACGGCTGGGTGCAGCACGGCGGCAAGATCGGCCCGGTCGAGGTGGCGGCCTATGTCCGCCTCGGCAAGACCGACGGCACCGACGCCATCATCGACGCCGACGCCCAGACCCGCAACGACACGCTGTTCAAGACCCACGCCAGCCTGGCGCCCGGCTCGCTCAACAACCAGCTCAAGGCGATCGACGCCAACCTCGACCTGATCTACGGCCAGTGGCGCGGCCGCTTCGGCTACAAGAAGCGCTATGACATGGGCACCGGCGCCGGCATCGCCTCGGCGCTGGACCCGGTGGGCCGCCAGCGCGGCGAACGCATCACCGGCAGCCTGGCCTGGGCCGACCCGCAGTTCACGCGCGACTGGGGCCTGGGCGCCACGCTCAGCAGCCAGCAGTATGCGCAGGAAGTCAGCACCATCTACCAGCTGCTGCCGCCCGGCCTAACCTTCCCGACCGGCGCCTTCCCGAACGGCATGCTGGGCGCGCCGGAGACTTTCGAACGGACCTACCGGCTGTCCGGCTTTGCCGACTACAGCGGCTTCAACAATCATCACGTGCGCATCGGCGCCGGCCACGACGACATCGAGCTGTACCGCACGACCGAGCGCCGCAACTTCAACTATGCGCCCAACGGCACGCCGATCCCGCTGCCTGCGGTGATCGACACGATAGGCACCACGCCCTTCATGCTGCCGCAGCGGCGCAAGGTCGATTACCTGTACCTGCAGGACGAGTGGAACTTCGCCAAGGACTGGAACCTGACGGCCGGCGTGCGCCACGACCATTACTCGGACTTCGGCGGCACCACCAATC